>NZ_LABX01000062.1 GCF_001043915.1 Methylobacterium aquaticum
GCCGCGCGGCGGGCGGCCGGGGGCGCCCGCCCCCCCGGGGCGGGGGGGTGAGGAAAAAGGCGCGGCCCACGGGGAAACCCCCCCGCCCCAGCCGCCCCGCCGCCCGGGCCGGGGGGGCCCCACGCCGCCTTGGGGGCCCCGCCGCCCCGCCACCAGCACCTCGCCGCCGGAAGCCCCCTCCGGCAGGGCCGTGAGCCACCCGTCGAACCCGCTGCCGAAGAGCGTGATCCCCGCATCGTCGCCGGGGGTGAGGCCCCCGGGCACGAGCCGGGCCGCGAAGGCGGTGGCCTCGGCCTCCGGCGCGTCGAAGGTCAGCCGCATCAGCCGGTCGATTCCGGCCTCGTCGGCACTCCGCAGGTCGCGATGGCCGGGCGGCAGCGTCACGCCGAGGAACGCCTCGATCTCCGGGACGGAGACCGGCCGCTCAGGCGTACAGGCAGAGAGCAGGGCAGCCGGAAGCAAGGTCAGAAGCAATGCCGATCGCGCGGCGGGACGCGGGCTCACCGGCCCGGCTCCCGCAGGTAGGCCCGGATCTGCCGGGCGTAGTCGCGGGCGCTCCCTGCCTCCGGCCCGGTCCCGCGGGCGATCCGGTCGAGGGCAGCGAGCGCCGCCCGGCCGTGGCGCCGGCTGGCGAACAGGGAAAGCCCCTGCTCGGCGACATAGACGTCGAGCCCGGTGAGGCCGGCCACGCAGGCAAGGTAGGCGGCGGCGTTCTCGACCTGCCCCGGATCGAGGGCGAGCCGCTCGACCGAGGCTTCGCCGACGAGTGCCGGCGGATAGCGCCTCTCGAACGCCGAAACGAGCGCGGAACCGAGGAGGGCGGAGGCGCGCACCTCGGCGCAGCCCGGCAGCGGAAGACCGGCGACCGGCACGGGCCCGGCCCGGGCGGGGCCGGACAGGAGAGCGAGCGCGAGGAGGGCGGCGCGCATCAGCGTGGGTAGCCCGTCACCCGCAGGCCCCGCCCGGTCCGCTCCACGGGGAAGCGGCCCAAAGCCGCGAGGCATGCCTCCACGGCACCGAGATCCTGCACGGTCTCCCGGTCGGCAAGGCCGCGCCTGATCTGCGCGCACGTCGAGGGTGAAGCAGCCGTCCCCGGCGAACAGGCCGGCGGGGACGGCGACCCGGTGGCTGTGGCCAGCCAGCTCGCCATGGGCAAGCACGGTGTGCGGCAGGGGCCGCTCGACGGCTTCCCTCGGTAGGGCCCGGACCGCCTGAATGAAGATGTTGCCCTGTCGCCACCTGGCAGACTCCGCTGGTTGTCGAGATCAGCGATCGGCTCCACGCCGAGCGCTGATCCTCATCCGGCTGATGATCGCAGTGTGCGGTCAGTGGCGGCCGAGCCTCGACAAGCGAGGCCATCAGGATTGTCTTTCCGTCATCACGCTAGCCCGAGGATCGACTGGTGGTCAACCTCGGTCGCGCAACCGCTGCGGTCACGGGGTCACACGCCCGCGACCAGACCCTGGACCAGGATCGCTACGCTTCGCGTCCCGACGCCCGGCGACGGGTGGCGGGTGGCGGGTTGCCTCGTCGACGACCGCCGGAAACATCCGGTTGACCTTCACGCTCATCCCGGTAGAAATCCAGCCACCAGCCGAGACATCGGACGTGCTGCGCCCGATCTCCCGCCGCTTTTCCGGCCATTCGACCGGCGCACCCTCGACGGCGCCGCCCGATCGTCTTGCGATCGTCTGGCGCGCCCCATGCCGCATCGGCATCTGATCTCCCGCACCCAGGAGGCGGCCATCCCAGAGGCAACGATGTTGCACGTGCCCTCGCGGCCGCGCGCCCTCGCCGGTCTGATCGCCGCCACCGTGCTTTTGCCGCTCGCCTTCCTGCTTCTCGGCCTATGGGAGCGGCAGCGCGGCGCCGGTGACTGGGCCGAATTCTCGGCCGAGCACGACCGCCTCGCCGGGGTCGTGGCGGATCTCGAGGCGCGCACGCCGCGCGACGGGCGCCCCGATTACCGCCTGCACTTCCGCCACGACGGCAAGAATTACGGCGGTCCCCTCGCGGTGGTGAAGGCGCGCGAGGCCCGGGACCGGGCCGGAACGCTCGTTTCCGTGATGAACTGGCGCCGCTGGCTGCCGCCGGTCGCGATCGCGGGCGGTGGGATCGCGGCCGGGCTCTCGCTCCTCGTGCTGCTCGCCGGGGCGTCCCTCGCGCGGCTCGGGCGCGGCTCGCGCGACGCGCTGGTGGGCGGCTTCTCGCTGATGCGCCGCCTGCTGCCGGCAGCCCTCGCGGCCCAGATCCTGGCGGCGACCGCCGCCTTCGTCGCCGTCGTCGCCTTCGAGGCCGGGCTGCTGCTCCAGGGCGGCCTCGAAGGCGACGGGATGAAGCTCTTGGGGATCGCGGCCGTCGCGGTCGGCGCCACGCTCCTCGCGGCGGGCGGCGCCCTCCTCGGCCTGCGCCGCGCGCTCGACGCCTTCGAGCCCGACCCGCTGCCGATCCTCGGCCGGCCGATCACGCCGGCCGAGGCACCGGGCCTGTGGCGGCTCGTCGAGGGCCTGGCCGAGCGGATGGGAGCGCTGAAGCCGGAGGCCGTGGTCGTCGGCCTGACCGAAGGCTTCTTCGTCACCGCCGGCCCGGCGGTGCTGGAGCCCGGCGGCACGCGGCTCTCGGGCCGCATCCTCCACCTGCCGCTGCCGCACCTCGTCCTGATGCGCGGCGACGAGATCGCGGCGATCATCGCCCACGAGCTCGCGCATTACGCCGGTGGCGACACCGCCTACAGCCAGCGCTTCCTGCCGATCTATGCCGGAGTCGGGCGCTCCCTCGACGCGGTGGCGGCGCGCGAGCGCCACGCCCTCGGCCTGCTCGGCCCGTCGCTGCGGCTCGGCCGGTTCGTGATGGAGCGCTTCCACCTCGCCGTGCGCCATTGGAGCCGGGTGCGCGAGTTCGCGGCCGATGCGGCGGGTGCGCGGGTAACCTCGACCGAGGCGGCGGCGCGGGCGCTCCTGCGCAGCGGCGCGGTCTCGACCCGCATCGCCGAGACCCTTGCCGCCGCGGCCGAGGCCCCGGACGCGGCGCCGCCCGACCTCGTCGCGGCCGTGCTCGACCGCGCGGTCGAGCACGGTCTCGACGACCCGGCCTTCCACCTGGAGGTCGAGCAGGCCCACCCGACGGACACCCACCCGCCGACCCGCGAGCGCATCGCCACCCTCGGGCAGGCCCTCGACGCCGACCTCCTGAGCGCCGCCGGCCTCACGCCGCCGCCACACGCCCTCGGCCAGCTCGCCGCCTACTTCGCCGACCCGGCCGGGCTCTGCCGGGCGGCGAGCGCGGATTTCCTCGGCGCGGTGCGCGAGCGCGACGCGGCGTTCCGCGCCCATCTGGAGGCGAAAGCCGCCGAGATCGGCACCGAGGAGCGGGTGCTGCGCGCGAACGACCGTCCCCGCGGCCTCGTGCTGGCTGGGGCCGGCGGCCTCTTCGGCCTGGTCGCCCTGGCCGTGGCGGTGTTCGGCATTCCCGGGATCCTGCCCCGCGAGGCCACCGTCGTCCTCGCCGCGGCGCTGACACTCGCCATCCTGATGGGCGGGGTCGGAGCGTTCGTTCTGTCGCGGGGCGAGCCCGTCATCCTGGTCCTGAGGCCCGAAGGCCTGGCCGCGCCCGGTCTCGACCGGACGATCGCCTGGAGCGACATCGCCGATCTCGACCTGACCGGGACCCATAGCGGCCTCGTCATGCGCGTGCTGCTGCCACCGGCCGTGCCCTGGCCCGAGCGGCGGCCGGGCCGCCCCGCCGCGAAGCTCGACCCGAAACGCCGCATCGTCACGCTGCCCCTGCCGATGCCGCGCGGGATGAACCCGCAGGGCTTCGCCGACCTGATCGCCACCTACCAGTCGGCGGCGCAGGCCCGGTCGATCCTCGCCGGGACCACGGCCGCCGCGCCCGTGACCGAGCCTGCCTGACGAACCGCGAGAGGATTCATGACCGGAACCCCCGAGACCGCCTCGTCCTACCGCCCCGATGCCCTGCGGCTGCCGCCTCGCGGGCACGGGTGGATCAACACCTTCTGGGTCCTGTTCGGCGTGGTGGCGCTCGGGGGCATCCTGGTCGCCTGCGCGGTCTACACGGCGCCGGCGGTGATCTCGGACTGGCGGGTCCGCGCGGCGGCGCAGCCCGCACCGGAAGCCCGGGTGAGCGAGGGCAAGTGCAGCGCCAAGCTCGTCATCCACATCTGCGACGCGACCCTCGCCCTGCGCACGCCCACCGGAACGGTGACGCGGCGGGTGAACTACGTGTTCTCCGGCTTCCATGCCGGCGAGTACCGCGTCGGGGTGATGGCCGATCCGGCCCGCCCGGACCTCGTCACCACCGATCTCGGCCTCGACCGGCTGTGGAACCGCACGATCACCCTGCTGGCGATCGCCGGCGCGATCGCGGCCTGCATCGTCGGAGCGCTGGTCTCGCTCGTGCGCAACCGGCGTGCCGCTTCCGGTGACGTGGGTTGAGACGCTGGCGCCGATCCGGTCTCATCAAACCCTCCTAGAAACCCCGGCGTTCAGGCCGGGGAGCGCGGGCATTCTCCCGTTGCTGTCAGACGTATTGGGCGACCACAGAGAGCGGAGCGCCGCCACAGGACGCCACGAAATACGACGGCGACCAGAGAACGCCCTGGTGGTAGCGTTCGGTGATCTCGGGACGCATGTCTCTGAGCTTGCGGCTCGACACGCCTTTGAGGCTGTTGACGAGCGTCGACAGGCTCACCTTCGGCGGGTCGGTCACGAGCAGATGGACGTGATCGTCCTCGCCCGAGTACGCGACAAGCTCGGCCTCGAAGTCGTGGCACACCCTGGCGAAGATCGTTTTCAGATCGCGGATCGCGAGTTCGGAGAGCACGTCGCGACAGAATTTCGTGACGAAGACCAAGTGCGCGTGGAGGACGTAGACGGAGGGCGTAGACGACGTGTCTGCCCCTGCGGATGTCCACGTTGCGGCTCCTGAGACCAAGCTGTAGGTTCTCAGGATGATCGCCCGCGGCTTCCGCTTCAAGCTGGATCCGACGCCTGAGCAGGATGCGCTTCTGCGGCAGTTCGCGGGCGTGTGCCGCCTCGTCTACAATCTCGGCGTGGAGCAGCGCGCCACGTGGGGGCGAAAGCACAGGATCGGCTACGTCAGCCAAGCCGCCGATCTCACGCGCTTGCGGGCCGAGTTCGACTGGATCAGGGCCGTGTCCGTGTCGTGCCAGCAGCAGGCGCTGCGCGACCTCGACCGGGCCTTCCAGAACTTCTTCGCGGGGCGGGCGAGCTTCCCGCGCCCCCGCAAGCGCGGCGTCAACGACAGCTGCCGCTTCCCCGGCCGGGAGGTCGAAACGAAGCGCCTGAACGCGAAGTGGAGCGCGGTGCGCCTGCCCAAGATCGGCTGGGTCAAGGTCCGCGACACGCGGCCTCTGCGGGGCGCGCTGAAGAACGCCACCGTCAGCCTCGACGCGACCGGTTGGCACATCTCCCTCGCCTGCGAGATCGAGCACGACGCCCCCGCTCCGCGGCCCGAGAGCGTCGGCATCGACCGCGGCGTGGCGACGACCCTTGCTCTCTCGACGGGCGAGATGATGCGCCTGCCAGAGAGCCTGGAGCGGATCGAGGCGCAGAAGCGGAAGGCGCAGAAGGTCGTTGCCCGGCGCAAACGTGGATCGAACCGCAGGCGCCGGGCTCAGGCCCGCGTCGCCCGTCTCCAGGCCCGGCAGGCCCGGATCCGGCGCGACTTCCACCACCGTGCCACCCTCGACATTGCCCGCAGGTTCGGTGTCGCTGTCCTCGAAGACCTCAACACCCGCGGCATGAGCGCATCCGCCCGCGGTACGGTCGCCGAGCCCGGCCGCAACGTCCGCCAGAAGGCGGGGCTCAACCGTGTCATTCTCAACGCGGGCTGGCACCTTTTCGCGACGATCCTGGCCTACAAGATGGAGGAGAGGGGCGGACAGGTCGTGACCGTACCGGCTCGGTTCACGAGCCAGACCTGTGCCGCATGTGGTGTCGTTGACGCCCGGAGCCGCGAAAGCCAAGCGCACTTCGTTTGCGTCAGTTGTGGCCATACTGACCACGCTGACACCAATGCGGCCATCGTCATCAAACGGCGTGCGAACAGCGCGTTGCTGGACGTGGAGGGTTTGCATCAGCAGCCCTTTGAAGCGTCAACTGGACGAGATCTCACAGGCTCCGAAAATCCCCGTCCTTCAGGGCGGGGAAGATGTTAAGGTCGTCAACCTTGCCTTGAGGGTCGGGTGGGCCGGGTGAAGGGCGTGCACCTGGGATCGGAACAGGTCGCGAGCCTTCAGAGCAGGCGCAGCATCACCTGTCCGGTGCGCGGGTGAAGGACGACGAGGCGGCCGCGTTCGTCGAACAGGGCTGCCGTCTCGCCGTCGCGCGCGAAGCGGGTGCGCAAGGCCCGGCTGCCCCGCCAAGTCACGGCCGGCCCACGGCTCGCGTTCGATCCGGGCACGTCCACCCAGAGCATGCCCTCCGCCGTGTCGGCGGCGGCCCAGAGCCGGCCGTTCTCGGTCGCGACCAGACGCGGCAGCGTCCGCGGCTCGGCGCGGGCCGTCGCGGCGATCAGGGCGCGCTCGTTCTCCCGGGTGGCCGGGGTGAAGGCGTGCGGATGGGCACGCAGGGCCGGATGCGGGCCGGCATCGTCCAAGGACCACGCGACGCCCTCCATCAGCCCGAGCACGGCGCCGTCCGGGCAGGGCGGCGGCGTCCAGAACCGGCAAGTGACGGCCAGCGTGCGGATGACGAGGCTCCACCACTCGACGAGCCCGTCGTGCCGGGCATGGACCAGGGCGTAGCCGTCCGCGAAGGCGGCGAGCGCCAGGGGCCGGCCGGGCTCGGTGACGGGCACGCGCCAGTGATGGATCGGTGCCGCCTCGGTGGCGTCCCCGACGGCGTCCGGCCGGGCGAGGAGCGAGGCCGTGTCGAGCCGTGCGAACCCGTCCCCGTCGAAGACGAGCCAGCCGGTCTCGTCCGCGTGGGGATGCCAATGCGCGACGGACAGGCGCCCGAGCGGCGCGAGCCGTCCGGCCCCCGGATCGAACAGGAGGAGGGCGATGCCCTCGATCGTCCGGCGCAGCACGAAGGCGCGGTCGCCCTCGGCAAGGGTGGCGAAGCCCACGAGGCCTTCGACCTGACCGCGCCAGCGCTCGCGCCCGCCCCGGCCGAGGAGCCGCACCAGCCCCGAGCGGTGGCCGACCAGCACGCGCCCGCCGGCGAGCAGCGCCACGTCGGCGATGCCCGCGAGCGCCGGCCCGTCGGGAATCGCGAGCGGGCCGGCCGCGGGCGCGTCGGGAGGCGCCGGACGCGTCCGCAGGCGCCGGAGGTGCTGGCGCAGCGCGACCTGCGCTCCCGCCTCGGCGAGGTGTCCGGCGAGGCGGGCCCGCTCGGGATCGTGGCCCATCGCCCCGTCATCGGCGGCGAGGCGGCGCGCGAGCCCGCGGCAGAGCAGGGCGAAGGCAGGGCCCGGCGGCCGGGGCGGACCGCCCTCGAAATCCGGGTCGAGCCAGAGGGCCGCGACCGCCCGGCGCCGGGCCGCGCCCGCCGCGCCGGGTTCGGCCAGCAGCGCCGCGAAGGCCGCGTGGAGCGGGTCGCCGTCCCGCGCCTCCCAGGGCAGGGCGCGCAGCGCCCGCGCCAGGGCCTCGGACCGGGGCGGGCTTTCGGCGGCGAGCGCCAGGCCGATCCAGGCGGCCCGGCGCCCGGCGAGCCCCGGGACCACGCGGGCGAGCGCCGCCGCGCGGTCGAAGGCGCCGGCCGCCGCGAGGCGTTCCGCCCAGGCCTCCGCCAGGACCGGGCGGAACGGATCGCCGGGCTTCAGCTCCTTCCACAGCTCGGCATGGGCATCGTGGCGGGCGGCGAGCGCCAGGGCCCGCTCGGGCCGGCCCGCCCGGAACCAGAGCGGGACGACGACGCCCGGGCCGAGCCGGCGCGCCTCGGCGAGCCGGGCGGCGGTCTCGACGCGCCCGGCCTCGGCGAGGAGGCGCATGGCCGCGTGGGGATCGCCGACGAGCTCGTCGAGCACGAAGGCGGCCCGGTCGGTCTCGCCGGCCCGCCCCAGCGCGACCGCCTGCTCGCGGTAGAGCGCCTTCAGCCGCGCCTCGTCCGTGGGATCGAGGCCGAGGCCGATCGAGCGCACCGGCCCGAGATCGAGCGCGAGGCTCCGGCGCAAACCGGGGCCGGTCAGCGGCAGGTCGGCGAAGGCACCCTGCGGGCTCGGCGGGCCGCCGAGCCCGATCGCCCGGTGCAGGGCCTCCTCGATCCGGCCCGCCGCGAACAGGCGCTCGACCTCGACGAGGCGGCGGGCGTAGAGGCGGCGCAGATGCGCCGCGTAGGGCGAGCGCCACGCGAGCCACGCCGCTGCGCGCCGCCAGACCGGGGAACGGGGCGGGCCGCCGGCCGCGGCCGATGCGGGCTGGGCCGGAGAGCCCTGCTGGTGCAGCCGCCCCGCCGTCCGGCGGCGAAAGACGAACCACGCGACGGCGAGACCGGTGAGCAGCGGCACCAGCAGGCCGCCCCACTCCACCTCGCCCGCGCCGCGTTCCGCCGCCGTCCGGACGGTCTCGACGAGTCCCATCCCCATGCCGCCCGCTATCATGAGCAGCAGCAGGACGAGGTAGGCCCGCCACAGGAACCCGAACGCGCCGCCGAGCACGCGCCGGGTGCTCCTGCCGAGATCACCAAGGGCGTGCCGGAGCCGCCGTCTCGGCCGCCGCGTGAGCGCCGCGCGCATCGGCGCGAAGGGTTCCGCGCCGGCCGGCAGCGCCGGAGCGCTGGCGATGCGCCGGGGTGGGGCCGCGGGACGCAGGGCGGGGACGCGCTCGGCCCGGACGACCGCCACCCCGTCGAGCGCCCACCAGCCGGCGACGTCGAGATCCGCGAACCCGGCGAGCGGCACGGCGGCGAGTTGGCCCGCCGCGACGTGGACGAGGTGGCCGCGCAGGGCCTGCGCAAGGGCCGGCTCGGGCTCGGCGAAGGGGACGGTCGCGAGGAGGCCGGAGCGCCGCAGCACCGGCAGGCACGGTCCGAGCGCCGCGCAGTCCCGCACCAGCGGCGCGCCGAACAGCACGAGGACCAGGTCCCCGTGCGCCCGCGCCTCCGTCGCGTGCTCGAGCCACGGCCGGAGGCGGGCGCGCCAGTCCGGCCCGGCCCGGCTGCGGTCCATCAGCACCCCGTCGAGCGGGATCGTTCCGGCATGGACCCAGCCGCGCAGGCGCAAACCCGCGAGCGGGCTGCGCGCGTCCGGCACGGGCGAGGGTCTCAGGCGCGCAGGCATGAGGCGTCGTCCGCGACCGTGTCGAGGTCCGGCAGGTGCCGCCAGGTTCCGGTGCCGGCTCCCGTGCCCGGCCCGTCGAGGGGGCACAGGGCCAGGGCCTCGACGTAGCCCGCCGCGTTGCGGCGCGCGGCGGCGATGCATGGGCCGGCGCGGGGATGAACGGCGAGCCGCACCTCGTCGAGGGTGTCGTCGGGCAGCGCCAGCGGATCGCCGAGCGGTTCGCCGTCGAGACCGCGCAGCGTCAGGCCGGTCGCGTCACGGTGGAGGGCGGCGGGATGCTCCGCCGCCGCCCCGTGGCGGCGCGGATCGTGCATCGCGAAGCCGACGATGCGCCCGTGCGGGCGGACGGGCAGGCCGACGCATCGCGTCTCCTCGCTCCAGGCCTCCGTCAGACGCCAGACGCCGTCCGCCCCCTCGGCCACGAGGACGAGGCGGGAGCGGCCGGCGAGGACGTCGAGGAAGCCGGTCCGCTCCGGCGGCAGGGCGCCTGCGGGGAAGCGGGCCAGCACCTGCCCGTCCGTGCGGCTGCGGGCCACCACGGCGCCCGTGCGGTCGCGGGTCAGCAGGGCGGCGGGCACCACCGCGATCGGGGCGGCTCCCCGCAGGCTCGAGTAATCGGCCACCCGGTCGCCGGCGAGCAGGAACGGGGCGCCGTCCGGCGCCAGGAGCCAGCAGCGGTCGCGGCGCTTGAGCGCGCCGAGTGGCGGCAGGGCCGGTCCTGGAAAGCGCGCCTGCGCGAGCGGATGGTCGCGCGGGACCCGCAGGTCGAACCGCGTTTCCTGCGGGGCGCCGCCGAGATTCCAGCTGCGCAGGACGATGCGCGCCCGGTCCGCGTAGACGGTGACGAAGGCCGCGCGGATCAGGCCCGGGCCGACGTCGAACCCGGCGAGGCGGTCGTGGCGGGCCACGGCCAGGACCAGGGCTTTGCCGTCGCCGAGGACCGGCATCACCAGGATCCCGTCGGGACGCGCCACCAGGAGGTGCTCCGCCCCCGGCGCGAAGGCGAAGCCCTCCGGCGCCCAACGGGTCGAGGCCTCGGCACGCTGCGGGCGCGCGGGCCTCGCCGATCGATCGCCGGGCGCCCGACGCGGCCGGAACGGGTCGCGCAGCAGCGCCATCGCCTCGGCCTCCGGCGGCAGGTCGAGGCGCACGCGCGCAAAGCCTCCGGCGGCGGACGCGACGGTGACCTCGGCGGCCACCGCGAGGCCGGCCGGGTCGAGGCGCGGCCGCTCGGCGATGGCCACCCGGCTCGCCGGGCGGGACGCCTCGGGCAGGTCCTCCCCGCCGACGAGCCAGAGGCTCGCGCCGGGGCGCGCCGTGGCGCGGGTCGCGGCGGGCTCGGCCAGCATCCGGTGCAACTCGGCCCCGTCGAGGACCGTCGCGGCGGTGTCCGTCAAAAGGAGCGCCGCATCCGCGGCGTCCAGCCCCTCGCGCCAGCCCCGCTCCGATGCCGCCGTCGAGACCCAGAGCAGGCGCGCGCCGCGGCGCCGGGCGAGGCCGGCGAGGCAGAGAAGCGCCGCGAAGGCGACGAGGCGGGGCGCGCCGAGGAGGTCCGGCCCGGCGTCGAGCACCACCAGCACGGCGCCGGCCTCGGCCGCCTGCCGGTAGACCGGCTCCAGTGTCAGCAGCTCGCGCGCGGCGGCGCGCTGGAGGAAGGCGTCGGGGTCGAGGTCGCGCCAGAGCCATTCGGAGGCGACGAGCCGCTCGATCCCGCCCCGGGATCCGAGGCCGCCGACCCCGTCGATCTCGCCCTCGGGATGCGCGCCCGCGCCGTCGACCCGGTCGATGAGCGGATAGAGGGCGTCGACCAGGGCGGTGAGGACGCGCAGGTCCGGTTCCGGCATCTCGGCGAAGAGCGCGGCCCAGGGTGCGAGCGCTGGCGGCAGGGCGGATGGCACGGCGCTCGCCGCGACGGGCCGTGGCACGCTCACGCCAAGCCTCCGAGCAAGGCGCCGAGGCGGGCCGCGTCGACCTCGGAGAGCGCGCGGGACCCGGAGAGATCGAGCAGGCGCAGGCCGCCTCCTTCGGAGGCAGGGACGGCGGCGGGTGCAAGGAGCGCCGGGCCGGGAAGGCCGTGACGGTCGAGCAGGCGCCGGCCCACCTCGGCGCACCAGGGCGCCGGCACGTCGAGGCGGCTGCCGAAGGGCAGGAAGAGCGGGCCCGCGGCGGCGAGCCAGCCGAGCGGCGCCGCGCACCAGGGCAGGGGCGTGCGGTCGGACAGCACCTCGGACCCGAAGAGCACCGCTTCGCCGCCCGCCAGTGCGAGGCGGAGATGGGCGTAGCGGGCGATGCGCGGCGCGATTCGGTCGAGGAGGGCGGCAGCCTCTCCCGGGGTCAGGCGCAGTCCCGCCGGCCGGCCTTCATCCGCGGCAGGAACCAGCCGCAGGGGGAGGGCGGGTGCGTCCGCTCCGTTCAAGGCCCGGCCCCGCCCGCTCAAGGCCCAGCTCCGGCCGGCTCCCGGCAGCGGGCCAGGAGGGCGTCGCGCGCGGCGGCGAGCGCGGGCGGCCGGGCCTCGGTCGCGAAGGCGGCGTCGACCTGCACCAGGAAGGACTCGGCCCGCACCAGCCAGGCTTCGAAGGCGGGTGCGGCGCGGTCTGCCGGGGCAGCCGCGGCGAGCGCCTCGCCCTCCCGGGCGAGGTCGGCGGCGCGGGCGGCCGGGCCGTAGCCCGCAGCCTTGGCGGCCTCGGGGAGAACCGGACTTGCCGCCGCGCCGAGCTCGGCCCGCAGAAGGTCGCGGGCCTCGTCCTGGGCAATGCGGTGCTGGACGAGGTGGATCAGGGGCCAGAGGTCGGCGGCCGTGGCCTCGGTCCGGCCGGCGATCAGCGCCGCGGCGGCCACCAGGGCCTGCCCCCGCACCACGCGCCGGTCGCTGAGGGGCACGCCGCGGGCCCGCAGCTTGCGCACCACCTGCGCGTAGGCCGGACGGACCGGGGTGAGGTCGATCCTGGCGGCGGCCGCCGCGAGGGCGTCGATCCCGGCGAGCGTCAGCGGCGGTTCCGCCCCGGCCTCCGGCTCGCCGGCCGCGCCGGCCAGCAGGGCTTCGAGATCGGAATCGGCGAGGGGGTCGACGAAGGCCGTGACGAGGAACCGGTCGGCGAAGGCCGCCAGCGCCGGGTCTTCCGGCAGGGCATTGCTGGCGCCGACGCAGCAGCGCAGGGGCACGGCGGTCTCGAAATGGCCGCGCCGGTAGCGGCGCTCGTTGAGCACGCCGAGCAGCGCGTTGAGGATCGCGGTCGAGCCCAGGAAGACCTCGTCCAGGAAGGCGAATTCGGCCTCCGGCAGCATGCCGGCGATGTCGGGCCGCAGCTTGCCCGCGCGCAGCGCCTCGAGATCGAGGGGGCCGAACAGCTCGGCGGGCTCCGTGAAGCGGCCGATCAGGTACTCGAAGCACCGTGCCCCCGTGCCGGCGGCGCAGGCTCGGACCACCGCGGACTTGCCCGTGCCGGGCGGTCCGATCAGCAGAACGTGCTCGCGCGCCACCAGGGCGAGATGGACCAGCTCCACGAGGTGGCGGCGCCCGACCAGGCCGTGGGCGGCGCGGGCGATGCCGCGCTCCAGGCATGCGATGGCGGTGTCGATGCGGTCCTCCCGTGAGGCTCGTGAGGTGCAACGGAGCGCGGACGCCCCCCTGGGAAGAAGCGGGGCGCGGCCGCGCCCTCGTGACGAAACCGGGCGCGGTCCGGCGCCGGCGGGACGGTCCCGGATCGGGCGGGACTGCCGGCACCGGGCGATCCGCAATGTCGCATGTTTGGGCCGGACGTCCACCCCGCCCCGCGCGACACCACATCGGCGGACCACGAGCCTGCCGGCACCGCCCGCGCCCGCGCCGTGGCCCGGTCCCCGGGAGGCCCGAGACGGGGAGCGCCGATCGGCAGCTTTGCGCTCCGGGCGGTCCGGCATCCGCCGTGGCGAGGGCGTCAGGCGACGGTGTCGAGCGGCCCGGCATCCTCGCGCATCACGGCGATCCAGAGGGCGGCCTGCGCGAAGATGGATGCCGTCCCCTCCCTGGACGCGAGAAACGCCGAGAGACGCATGGCCGTGGCGGCGTGGCCGGTCTGTCGCAGGCGCGCCACCAGTCGCGGACCGCTCGCCGCCGCGACCGGCGCGAAGGCGCGACGCCCGGCATGGAGCGCGCCGGCAAGCAGAGCCTCGGTTTCCTCGATGGCGTCGCGCTCGCCCGCGGCCGGAACCGGCAGCAAAGGGGCGCCGGGTCGATCCGGATCGTCGAGATCGGGCACGACGAGGCGCTCGGTGCCGACGGACCACGGCTCGCAGAGCAGCGTGCCTGCCTCGATCCGCACGCGGCCGGCGACCTGCCGCACGGCGCCGTAAGCCCCGGCGAAGGCCGCGGCGAGGATGCCGAGGGCCCCCGGCGCAGCACGGTCGTAGCTCCGCGCGAGGTGGAGCCGGCCGCCGTCGCCAGGCAGGTCCACGGCCGCCTGCCAGAGTTGCGCGCCCGGGGACCATGCCTGCCCGAGGATCTCGCCCACGTCGAAAAGATGGAGGGCGTCGAGGCGGTCGCGCGGACGCAGGAAGCCCGGTGCCCGGTCCGTGAGCCGGTGCAGCACCGTTCGGACCTCGCTCACGGCGAGCGGTGCGGGCAGGCGCAGAACCGCGTCCCGCGGCAGCAGCGCGGTGCGCCCCCGGGCACCCTGGCCGAGGACCAGGAGCCCGTCGGCCCGGCGCCGGGCGACGCTGGTGAGGATCTGGCCCCGTCCGATGCCGGCGAGCGTCAGTCCCGGCGCGAGCGGGCGCCCGGGCAAGGCGGCGACGAAGCCCGGCTCGTCCGTCGACGCCTCGAATTCGCGCTCCAGCGCCAGCGTCGCGCCCGTATCGGTGTCGGCGAGCGCGACCCGCGCCACGGCCCCGCGCCCGCGGGCGACGATCCGGGCCCCGAGCGAGACGAGGCGGGTCTTGGCCATCGCCGTCTCGTAGGGCTGGCCGAGGCCGAGCGCGGCAGGATCGGCGGCCCGTGTGCGGGCCATGAGTTCGGTCGCGAGCGCCAGGACCGCACCCTCGTCGTAGGTGGCGCTGCGCGCCGCGTAGGCCGCGAGCTGCGCCCGCAGCTCGGCCTCGGCCAGCAGGATCTGGGTGGCGCCTCGCGCCTGCGCGGCCCGTCGCAGGCCGTCGAGGGCGGCCCCGTGCGCCTCGGGGCCCGCCGCGGTTCCCGCGTCGAGGAGGCCCTCGACGAGCCGGTCCACCGCCGCGGCGAGATCCTCCGCGGCTGCGACGTCGGTCCCCCCGAGCCGGACCTCTGCGGCGCCCGCAGCCTCGCGGAAGGCGCGAATCGCCACCGCCACGTGGGCGCAGCCGCCGCCGGCAGCGCAATCGCAGCGGGCGTAGTGAACCGCGTCCGGCACGAGGAAGCGCACGCTGGCCGTGGGCAGGCGCGCCGACGGCACCGGGCCGTAGTCGAGCCCGACGGTGACGCCGGCCCCGAGCAGCCGCTTCAGCTCCGCCGCGGCGGAGGTGCCGAGCCCCGCCTCGAACGTCGCACCGTCGAGGGTGCCAGGATTCCAGGTTGGGCTGGGAGCGGCCTCCGGTGCCTTCACCTGGCTTGCGGACGACACCGCCTCGGCGCGGTAGGCCACGACGAGGGCGACCCGGTGGCGGCAGAGTCCGCTGGCCGGGCAGGTGCAGGCGGCTTCGCCCGGCGGTCGGCCGGGGGAGAGGCGGGTCACGGTGCCGTCGGGAAAGCGGGCCTCGACGATGCCGTCCGGCCCTTCCGTCAGCGCCGGTCCCTGCCCGGCCGCGACCTCGCGGAGCGCCCGCTTCACCAGGCCCGCATTGGCGAGCTGGATCAGGCCGTCCTCGGTCAGGGCGAGAAGGTCGGGGCGGGCCATCGTGGTCAGCCCCGCACCACCTGCGCGAGCCAGCCGGCGAGTTCGCCTGGCGTCATCGCGGCGATTTCGGCGCCCGCCTCGACCAGTCGGCGCGCCATCGCCCGGTCGTAGTCCGGCTGGGCCTGGGAATCGAGCGCGGCGAGCCCGAGCACCCGCGTGCGCTGGCCCGAGAGCGCCCGCACCCGTGCGACCAGGACCGCCTCGCTCGCCCCCTCGTAGAAATCCGAGATCACCACGACGATGGCCCGTTCCGGGGCGGTGATCGTGTCGGCCGCATAGGCCAGCGCCCCGCCGATATCGGTGCCGCCGCCGAGCTGGACCTTCATCAGCAATTCGCAGGCATCGTCGCAGTCGCGGGTCAGGTCCACGACCGCGGTGTCGAAGGCGATCAGGTGGGTCTCGATTCCCGGCAGGCGCCACAGGCAGGCCGCCATCACCGAGGCGTGGATCACGGAATCGAGCATCGACCCGCTCTGATCGACGAGCAGGATCACCTGCCAGGGCCGCATCTGGCGCCGGTTGCGGGCGAAGAAGTGCAGCCGCTCGACGGTGATGCGTTTCCGCTCGGGATCGTAGTGGCGCAGGTTGTCCCGGATGGTGCGGTTCAAGTCGAGGTCGCGGGCCCCGGGCAGACGGGTGTGGCGGCGCCGGTCGAGCACGCCCGCGAAGGCCACCGCGAGGTCGCGGGCGAGGGTTTCCATGAGGCGGCGCACCACCTCCTGCACCAGCTTACTCGCCATCACCAGGATTTCGGGCGCCATGAGGTGCTTGGTGCGCAGGACCGCCTTGAGCAGGGTCTCGTTGGGCTCGACCCGGGCCAGCACCTCGGGGTTCGTCACCACATCGTCGATGGCGTAGAGCTCGATCGCGTCGCGCTCCAGCCGCTCGATGGTCTCGCGCGGGAACAGGGTGTGGACCTCGTTGATCCAGCCCGGCACGGTGAGCGCCGAGCCCTCGCGCCCACCTTGGCGCCGCACGCCGCGCTCCTCGCCGCCCGCATCGCGGCCGTAGAGCCAGTCGAGCGCCCGGTCCATCGCCGCCGCTTGGCCCCCGAGCCGGCAGCCGGCCCCGGCGCAGGCCGACTCCGCCGCCTCGCCCAGGATGAGCCGCCAGCGGGTCGCCGCGTCGAGGCTCACCGCAGGCGCGTCCCGGCGAGCAGGCTCGGGCCGCGCAGGAGTTCGCTGGCGGTGACCGGATCGAGGTCGCCGAAGGTCCTGCGGCTCGGCTCGCGGCTCCACGGACGCTCCAGGGTCAGGTCGCCGAGGGTCTGCTCGGCGCTCTCGAACTCGGGCGCGCCGGTGAACAACCCGTCCCCGAACTGGAGGTAGGCGGTGCCGGCCCCGCCGTCGGTGAAGGCGACGCCGCGCTCGAGCCAGTGGATGTCGCCGTGGTCCTGCTTCTCGCCGAGCGGCCAGCCGACGGCCGCCATGCCGCGCAGGCGCTTGGCCTCGACGACGGTGCCGGCGAAGCGGTCGGTCCTGGCCGCCGCCCGCTCGGCCTCGGTGAAGGCGTGGGTCTCGCGGGCGAGCTGCGGGAAGGGCGGGGCGATCTCGTAATCGCCGAACAGGGCGCCCCAGGCGGCGAGCGCCTGCGGATCGAGATGCAGCGGGTGGACGAGGCCGATCGGCCCGGTCGCCTCCTCGGAGAGGTCGATGTCGACCGGCTCGTCGGCGGCGTCGGTGAAGCCGAGATCCTCGGCGACCCGGAAGGTCAGGGTCGGCACCGAGCGCGGGTCGGCATCCGGGTAGACCGCCCAGACGAGGCGCTGCGTCAGGTGGCGTACCAGCGGGTGACTGGCGAAGAACGGTCCGAACACGGCAGGCCTCACCCGCCGCGAGGTCGCCAGCATCGCCTCCAATCGCGCGACCTGGAGGCTCGCCACCGCGCGGGCGTCCTTCTTCAGCGCGCTCCAGCGGGCGCCCGCCGCCGCGGCCTTTTCGGCGTCGTCGGCCTTCACGGGCTTGGGCAGGTCCTTGAGCCGCTGGCCCGCCTCGTCCTTCACCCAGGGCTTGAGCGCCTCGTCGAAGCCGGCGCGGAAGCGGCGGGGGCCGAAATCGAGGTCGAGGCCGCCGCGCTCGTCGAGGTCGAGGTCCGGCGCGAGCCGGTCCGACAGCTCCTCGGCCGAGAGGCCGCGGGCCTCGGCGAGCTGGGCGATCTTGGCCCGCGCCTTGTCCTGGAGGCCCTTGAACTTCAGCTTCTCGGCGATGCCGTTGAGGTGCATCAGCGCCACGTCGGAGCCGATGTCGCACAGCACATCGAGGCCGGTGACGGCGCGGGCATGCGCCGATTCGCCGGGCCAGCGGCGGATCAGCCGGGTGAGGTCGCGCGCCGTGCCGTCGTCGCCGAACCAGCCGAGGGCCCGCAGCGCCCAGCCGTCCTTCGAGGGCGTGCCGGCGGCGGTCCAGGCCGAGAACAGGTCCCAGGCGAAGGCCGCGAGGCTGTCGCGGGTGCAGGCGTCCCGCACCATCGGCACGCCGGCATAGACGGCGTCGGGATTGGTGAAGGACAGCATCTCGCACAGGGTCGCCACGGCCTCGTCCGGCAGGGCGCCGCCGTCCTGCAGGCGGGGGCGGGCGAGCGCGCCGGGCACGAACCAGGCCGGCGGCCTGGCGACCTTGGCCGGCACCCGCGCGAGCGGGTCGCGGTCGAGCACCTGCGCCGCCGCCTCGGCGACCCGCTTCTCGCGGCCCGCATAGGCCGTCACGACGCTCTCGATCTCGGCACGCCCGTCCGGCCGGTCGGCGGCCAGGACCCGCAGGGCGTGCTCGGCGGCGTCGCGGATCGAGCCGGGCTTGCCGACCGCGTCCGGCAGGAGCCGGGTGATCGCGGTGCGGCGGTGGCGGCGCAGCCACGCGAGCGCCGGCTCGCGAGCCTTCTTGAGCTGGGTCAGCGCACGGGCGGCCGGGGGCGCGAGCGCCGCGGCGTCGACGGTCAGGACCGAGGGCAGAAGCCGGACCGGATCGGCCTCGACGAGCGCGACGAGGCCCGGGATGGCCTTCTCGCCGAAACGGTCGAGCATCGTCGCGACGATCACCGGCCATTCCGAGACGTGTCCGTGGCCGGCGATCACGCCGGTGAGCGACCACAAAGCGAGGGCCAGCGGCTCCGGCTGCTTCTCCAGCCCGCCGACGAGCCCGTGATAGGGCGAGGGCACCCAGTAGCGGCAGGCTTGGGCGATCTGGACGATGCGCGCGCCGAGCCAGGCCAGGAGCGCGTCCGGGTCGTCGCGCGGGGGCACGGAGGAGGCCGGGGGAATCTTGACCCAGGTCTGTTGCGGCCGGACCGCCTCGGCCTCGTCGATGAAGGCCGGCAACGCGCCCATGTCGGCAAGGACGCGGGCGTGGGAGCCCCGCCAGTAACTCTCCTCCACCGCCGGCTTCTCGAAGCCGAACGGCGTCGGCAGGGGATCGAGAGCGAGGACGAGGTCGTCGGGCCGCCGCGCCGTCGCTCGCCAGGGCGGATCGCGCAGGATGCGGGGCCACGTCTCACGGTCGGCGAGAGGAACGGCGCGGACCTCCGCCAGCCCGTCGAGGACGCGCGCGGCGCGCCCGTCGCCCTCGCCGAGCCAGCCCCGGACGGTCTCGATGCCGTAGGTGCCGAGGGCGCGCACGGCGCGGGCACGCAGGGCCGGCTCCTCCCGGCCGGTGGCGAGGGCGGACAGGCAGTAGGGGACGATGGCGGCCGGGTCGGCGGCGAGCGCCGCGTCGAGGCCGGCGGCGACCGGCTTCTCGTGCAGATGCGGCAAAAGGGCGGCAAGCGCCCCGGACTCGCCCGTCGACAGGATCGCCCGGGCCAACGCCGTCCGCTGGTCGTCCAGCGCATAGTGCAGGAGCCAGTCGAGGCTCGGCAGCGCCGGCTGGCCGGCGGCCTCCGCCACCGCGATGAGCGTGGCGGCGGCCTCGGGGGCGTCCAGCGCGCAATAGCAGAAGTAGAGGTGATAGCTGCGCTTCGTCCGCCAGCGCGCGGCGGCCTCCGGCGGCGCGTCGACGATCAGCGGCAGGAAGTTCGTGTCCGCCGCCACGTCGATTCCGGCGGCCTCCGCCGCCTCCAGCACGGCGAGCGGTTGCAGCGGGTGCGGTGCCGGCCGGTCGTCGGCGAGCACGAAGGCGAAGGCGGCGGCAGCCGCCCAGTCGTGATCCTCGGCGATCCGTGCGTTGAGATGAGCGACCGCGGCGTCGTACTCGGCCTCCGGCGCATGGACGAGGGCGGCCCGCAGGGCGAGGAAGACGGGATGGGCCCAGGCGAGATCCTGGTAATGCCCCGTCCTGGCGCCGGGCCGCATCGTGCCGGCGAGACGGGCCGCCGCCGTGGCGCCGCCGCTCTCGACGAAGAAGCGCAGGGCCGCCTCGAACAGCGGGCGCAGGTCGTTGTCCATGCGCGAGCCGTGCCGACCCACCTTCCGCTGCTCCTCGAGGGCCTCGACGACGGCCGCGATCCAGGCGGCCAGGCCGTCCGGCGACGGCTTCCGCGCGATGAGCTGGGCGCCGGCGTCGGGCCCCACCCGCGCGATCAGCGGCTCCCGGAGCGCGTGCCACGCCGCGTCCGCGTTCAGATGGCGGCCGGGCCGCAGGCGGGTCGGCAACGGCGTCCCGTCGAACACCGCCCGCGACGGGGCCGGGGCGACGGGCCCGGCCTCGGCGAGCGAGGGCGCGCCGGAAGCGGGCGCCTCGGAAACGGGCACGGCCGGGACGGGCTCCGCCGGCCGCGGCGCGGGCTCCGCCTCGGTGTGAGAGGCCGGCTCGGCCGGGGACGCCTTCGCCCTCGCGGCCTTCACCTTGGCCTGCGGCTGCGCGGCCGGGGCGGCGAGTTCGGACGGCTCTTCAGCCGGCTCTTCAGCCGCCCCGGCCACGGTCTCCCGGCCGGCCCGGGCATAGCCCTTGGCGGTCTTCTCGCGGACGAGCTTGGCCTTCTCCCTCTCGGCGGCGGCGGCATCGGAAAAGGTCTTGTCCTTGCTCTGGCCCTGGGTGCCGATGCGCCCGTAGCGCACGGTGAGCGTCGCCCCCGCGACGGAGGCCTCCCAGAACTTGGCGGCTTTGCCCTCGACCAGTTCGTAGCGCTCCATGCCGTCCCGTCTCCTTGTCCGTCGGTCTATGTCTGGCGCGCCCGGGTCCGCCGAATCCGCTCCCCGCCCGTGCGGAGACGGCCCTAATCCGCGCCCGATGCAGCAAGCAGGCTCGGCGCGCGCAGCACCTCGCTCGCGGTCACCGGGTCGAGATCGCCGAGGCGGTGCCGTGGGGAGGCCCGCCAGCCGTCCTCGGTGAGGCTCAGCGACCGCAACGTCTGGACACCGTCCCCGTCCCGGCCGGGGCTGTGCCAGAAGCCGTCCTCGAAGCGCAGCACGGCGGTGAGACCGGCACCGCCGGGCAGCGCCACCCGGCGGCGGACATCGTGGACCTGCTCGCTCGATGCGTCCGTGGTCCAGCCCTGCGCCCGGAGGCCCCGCAGCCGCCGCCCGGCGACGCGGGCGCCATCGAAGCGGTCGGTCTCGGTGCGGGCCTGCTCGGCCTCGGTGAAGGCGTAGGTCTCGCGGGCGAGCTGCGGGAAGGGCTGGGCGATCTCGTAATCGGCGAACAGCGCGCTCCAGGCGGCGAGCGCCTCCGGCTCCAGATGCAGCGGATGGACGAGCCCGACCACCCCCTCGGCCCCGTCGAGGTCGAGCCCGGCATCCTCGGCGTCGGTCGCGGACAGATCCTCGGCCAGGCGGAAGACGAGCCGCGGCCGGCTCGTCGGCGCGCCGTCGGGGTAGAGCCCCCAGACGAGGCGGCCGGCGAGGTGGCGGATCAGCGGGTGGGCGGCGAAGAACGGCCGGAACACCGCGGGGGCGATGCGCCGCTGATGCGCCAGCATGGTCTCGAGCCGGGTGATCTGGAGCCGGGCGACCGCCTCGGCATCCTTCTTCAGGGCCGCCCACAGCTTGCCCGCGGCCTTCGCGGCGTCCGGATCGTCGGTCCTGGCCGCCCGCGGCAGGGCCGGGAGCGGGCGGCCCTCGGCGTCGCGCAGGACCGGCTTCAGCGTCTCGTCGAAGCCGACGCGGAAGCGCCGCGCGCCGAAATCGAGGTCGAGCCCGCCGCGGGCGTCGAGGCCGAGATCGGGCGAGAGCCGGTCGGCCAGGTCGGCCTCGTCGAGGCCCCGCGCCTCGGCGGCGTCCGCGATGGCCGCGCCCGCCGCCTCGCGCAGTTGCAGCGCCGGGTTCTTCTCGGCGATGGCGGCGAGGTTCATCAGCGCCACATCGGTGCCGATCCCGGCAAGCACGGCGATGCCGGCCTTGGCCCGGGGCTTCAGGCCCGCCTGACCCCAGGCGCGGATCTGGCGCGTCAGGGTGCGGGCGCAGGCATCCCCGCCCAGAAGCGCCGATGCCCGCATCGCCCACTCGCCCGCGGCAGGAGCACCGGCCGCGATCCACGCCTCGAACAGGGCGCTGGCGAAGGCGTCGAGGCTGTCGGGCGTGCAGGCCGCGCGCACCGGCGCGATTCCCGCATAGGGGACGAGCGGGTCCGAGAAGGCGAGCATCTCGCAGAGCAGAGCCACCGCCTCGTCGGGCAGGGCACCGCCCACCTCCAGCACCGGGCGCGGCAGGGCGGCGGGCACGAGCCAGGCCGGCAGCTTCGGCGGCTTTCCCGGCACCTGATCGAGCGGGTCGCCGTCGACACCGCTCGCGGCAGCCTCCTTCACGCGCGGGTCGCGCCCGGCATAGGCCGCCAGGGCCGCGTCGAGGGCGGCGCGCCCCGCCTGTTCGGCGGCGAGGAAGCGAAGGGCCGCGTCGGCGGCGTCGCGTTCGGGGCCGGCGGGGCCGAGAGCGTCGGGCAGGAGCCGCATGGCGGCGGTGGCCGGATGGGCGCGCAGCCACGCCACGGCGACGGGCCGCGCCGTCTTGATCCGCAGGAAGGCGCGCGCCACGACCGGGGCGAGGCCGGCCGCGTCCACCCCGGTCACGAGGGGCAGCAGCTCGGCAGGCTGGGCGGCGACGGCCGCAGCGAGGCCCGGCAGCGCCGTCTCGCCGAAGCGGGCCACCATCCCGGGGATCGCCTCGAACCAGTAGGCGTTGGCGGCCCGCAGCAGGTCGGTTCTCTCCCACAGCAGCAGCGCCAGCGGCTCCGGTTGCCAGCACACGGCTTTGATCCACGGGCCGTAGTGGAAGTAGAAGTACGAGAACGCCGGAAGGCCCGCCTGCAACCTGCGCCCGAGCCAGGCGAGCGCCATGTCCGGCGTGGTGTCGGCGTCCGGCACCGGCTCGGCGGGCACCGGCAGCAGCCGGTCGTCATACGCCGCGCCTTCGGTCGCTCGGATCGCCGCCGCAAGGTCGTCCATGCCCGCGACGACATGACCGGAGCGGTAGCTGTAGCGCTCGGTGTCGAGCGCCGTCACCGCATCGAAGCCGTGGGCGAACGGCGTCGGGATCGGCGCGAGCGTCCGTTCGATCCGCGCGCGCGCCGTCGCCTTGCGCCGCCAGGGTGGGTCACGCAGCAGGGGCGGCCACGCCTCGCGCGGGGCCTGCGGCCGGTCGTTATCCGCCAGCAGCCGGTCGAGGCGCCCGGCGAGCTTCGGTGCACCCCCGGCGGCCCAGGCCCGCGCGGTTTCGACGCCGTGACGCCCGGCCAGGACCACGATCCGGGGCGCGTAGGCGGGCTCCCCTTTGCCGTCGAGCGCCGCGAGATAGGCCCGCAGCATCCAGTCGGGGAAGGCGGCGTCGCCCGCGTCGAGCGCGTCGCGCACGAGCTTGGCGCCGGTGAAGGGGACGAGGGCGGCCAGCGCGTCGTCGGCGCGGGTCTCGAGCAGGGTCTTCGCCACCGTGGTGCGGTCGGCCCCGACCGCGCCGTCGAGGAGCCACACGAGGGAGGCGGTCGCCGGCTCGCCGGCCGCACGGGCGACGGCGATCGCCGTGGCGGCGGCTTCGGCGGTCGTGACATCGCAGGTGGCGAGGCTCGCCCTGTGGCACGGCTTGGCCCGCCAGGACGCCGCCTGCGACGGAGGCAGATCGAGGATGAGCGGCACCGCGGCGTGGCTGTGACCGTAGTCCCGATCCGGCGTGCCGTGGCGGTCGAGCATGACGCCCGGGCGCAGGTCGTGGTTCGCCTCCGGCCGGTCGTCGGCGAGGACGTGCGCGAGCCAGAGGCCGAGATGCGGGTCGGGCTCCGCCGCGATGAGCCGCAGGCCGGCGGCGAGCGCGGCCTGGTAATCCGCCTCCGGAGCGGCCGTGAGGGCAGCCCGCACGCCGACCGTCGTGGGGATGTCCCAGACCGAGGCCGGCATGATCGCGTAGGCGCCCTCCGGGCGCGGCCGCAGCCGGTCGTACACGGCGACCAGCGCTTTCGTGCCGGCGCGGCCGACGAGCCAGCGGGCAAAATGCGCGAAGGCGGCCCGCGCCGCCGGGCCCTGGGGGCCGGGCCGCTCGCCCCAGCCGCGCTGGTCCATGGCCGGGCAGGCCGCCTGGAGCGTCTCCAGCCAGTCGCGCGCCAGGCCCGCGTCGGGTGAGGGCGGTTCGCGATCGAGCCGGGCGGCGAGGGCGTTCGCCTGCGAGCGGGCCGCCTCGGGTGCCGAACCCAGCAGGGGACGGATCAGGTCGGTGAAGGCGGCCCAGTCGGCCGCCGGATCGAGGGGAGCGCCGGGCCGGGTGCGGGTCGGCAGCGGTGGGGTGGAGAAGAGGGCTGCCCGGGCCTCTTCCACCCGCGGCGTCTTCCGGATCGGGACCGTCGGTGGAGCCTCGGCCACATCTGGCCGGGCCACGTCCGGCGCGGCCGAGAGCGGCGTCGCGGCGCCGTTCGGGGCACCGGCCGGGGTGTAGCCCTTGCCGGTCTTCTCCCGCACCAGACGGTCGAGCTCGGCCCGCGCGGCCGCGGGGTCCGAGAAAGACCTGGCCTTGGACTGGCCCTGCGTGCCGAGCCGGCCGAACCGGACGGTGAGGACGTTCCCCTCGGTTCCGGCTTCCCAGAACTTGGACGACGATCCCGCCGTCAGCTCGTAGCGCTGCATCCGCTCTCCTTCTGGCGGCGGGACTACACCCCGGGCCGCCCGCTCAGGTCAACCCGTAGCGGGCGAGGCGGGCGGCGGCCCTCGCCTCCCGGGCGAGGGCGGCGGCCTGGTCGAGGGGGGCCGTGCGCTGGCGCATCCAGGACAGGGCCTCGGCCTCGGCGCGGGCCTCGCCGGCTCCGCTCCGGCGCAGGATCGCCACGGCGATGCGCTCCCGCTCCCGCGGCGGGAACCAGGCGAAGGCCATGCGCAGCGACGGCAGCGCGCGCAGGAAATCCTCGTCGCCCCAGGCGGCGACCAGCCCCTCGACGGAGGCAAGGGTGGGCTCGCCCGCGATCTCCTCGCGGGCGAGCGCGAACAGGCCAGCGAGGAAGTCGCCGAGGCTGTCGGGCAGGCCGAAGCGGCGCAGCCGGCGCGCCGCCTCGTCCGCGCCGGCCCCCGCCTCGCCGCAGGCGACGAGGAAGCCGAGCGCCGCCCCGGCGAGCGCGGGCGGCGCTTGCCGGTCGGCGAGCCGGCGCCCGAGCATGGCGACGAAGGGCGGGCGCAGCGGGGCGAGCCCCGGCAGGTCGTCGGCGCAGTCGCGAAACAGGTCGCGGCAGGCGATCATCAGGTCGATGGCGGCAAGGCTCGCGCGGGGATCCGCAATCGCCTCGACGAGGCCGAGCGCGCGCTCCGCCAGGGCCAGGCAGAGGCGGGCGAGGGCGGGACGGGCCGCTCCGCCGAAGGCCGCGCCGAAGCGGTGGAGCCGCACGATCCGGCGCCCCGCGGCCCCCAGCCCGGCGGGGTCATGCCCCTCGGCGATGCCCCGGCTCAGGCGCGCCAGCAGCTCGCCCTCGATGGCGAGCCCCGCGAACAATGCGTCCGACAGGGCGCCCGCGAGCACGGAGAGGGAATCCGGTGCGGCTTCGATCCGGGCGGCGAGCCGGGCGGTGGCCGCCATGGCGAGCGTCCCGCCCCACTGCGAAGCCTCGATCAGCGCGCCGGGCCAGTGGGGATGGGGCGCGATGTCGAAGCTCTCGCGCGGCAGGCCCGGCTCGGCGAGGTCCGGCCCCTCGCTGCGGCTCACGCCCGGAAGCCCCAGGACGAGAAGCCGATGGAGCAGATGCGCCCGGGGCCGGTCGGCCGCCTCGGCCCAGTCGAGCGCGATCCGGCGCCGGCCCGCGCCCGGCTCCAGCCCGGCGGCGCGCAGGCGCTCCTCGACATCGGCGACGAGGGCCGGCCGGCGGGTGCCGGGGGCGAGCCGCCCCTCCCGGGTGCCGGCGAGCGCCTGCAGCATCGCGGCGAGCGCGGGATGGCCCGGCACGGCGGCGCTCGCCGTCCAGGCCGGGGGGGCGTCAAGGGCGTCCTTGACGAGGCTCGCCAGCGCGCCGTCGATCAGGTCGGCCCTCAGGACCGCCGGATGGGCCCTCAGCCGTGCCAGCCCCTCGGCGTGGACCGCCCAGGCGATGCGGTCGGCGGTCGAGACCACCTGTCCGGCAGCCCGCAATGCGGCGCTGATCGCGTCGGAGGCCCAGTCCGCGCCGGCGGCGAGCCCGCCCGCAGCGACGCGCTCGTAGTAGCCGGGAGAGGGCATTCCGGCGCTGTATCCCGAGAAGCGGTCGAGCCGGGGATAGGAGTAGGGCACCACGTAGCTGCCGGTGCGCAGGCCCTCCTCCGGCTCCCTCGGTTCGGGCCGGGTGCCGTCGGCCAGCCCGGCATAGCGCCGGATCGCGTCCGCGTGCCAGCCGCCGCAGACCAGCACGACGGGCCGGCCGCTTGCCTCGCCGAGGGCCCAGGCCGCGTGCGCCGCCATGAAGCGCTCGCGCGCCTCCTCTACCGGGTCGTCCGTGCCGGGCGGGCGCAGGAGATCGAAATAGCCCGCGAGCCGGGCCGGCAGCTCGGCCGGCGGCGCGGCCTCGGCGAGCGCGTCCCACAGGGCGTCCTGATCCTCGGCGCCGAGCGCCGCGGCGAGGGCCCGCTCGGCGGCCTCGGCCCGCGCCCCGTGCGGGTCGGCGTAGCGGTTGCGCCGCTCGCCGAAGGCCGGGTCCCAGGCGGGCAGGTCGCAGAACAGGATCTCGGCCCCCGCCGCGCGCCCGGAGACGAGGGCCTGCCATTCCGGCGAGAAGACGCAGAACGGCGTGTAGGAGGCGGCGCTGCCCCGCTCGTTGGCCCGGAACGAGAAGATCGCCACCGGCAGTTCGTGGTCGAGGGCGAGGTCGGCGAGGTACGGGTTGAAATCCGCCGGGCCCTCGATCAGCACGTAGGCCAGCCGCAGCCGCTCGATCGTGCGGCGCACGAGCCCGGCGCAGGCGGGGGAATGGTGGCGCACGCCGACGACCGTGAGGCCGGATGCCTCGCCCGCCGGACCGCTCATTGCGGCGTGAGCAGGTGACGCGCCGCGTAGAGTTCGCGCCAGCCCTCGCCCTTGCGCCCCGCCACGCGCTGGTCGAGGTAGCGGCGCAGGCGCGCCAGGTCCTCGGCATCGTCCTTGGCGGCGGTGCCGGCGAGGCACGCCACGATGTCCTCGGGACGCCCGGCATCGCCGCGCAGGAAATGCGCCTTGACCCCGATGGCATGGGCCACGCTGACGGCCTCCGCCGTGCTCATCACCGCGGAGAGCTTCTCGAGCCCCGTGCCCTCCGCATCCACCGCCTCGCGCAGCTCACGGAAGCAGGTGACGAGGAGGTCGAGCACGTCCGGATCCGGCGCATGCGGCACGCCGGAGCGGGCGAGCAGGCGGCCCGCCTCCCGCCGCACCAGCTCCCGCTCGGCGGCCGCGTCGGCGATGGGAAAGACGGTCTCGAAGCCGAAGCGGCGCTTGAGCGCCGCCGACATCTCGTTGACGCCCCGGTCGCGGGTGTTGGCCGTGGCGATCAGGTTGAAGCCCTCGCGGGCATAGACCATGCCGGCCTCGCCGGTCAGTTCCGGCACCGCGAGCACCCGGTCGGAGAGGACGGAGAGCAGGCTGTCCTGCACCTCCAGCGGGCAGCGGGTGATCTCCTCGAATCGCACGAGACGGCCCTCGCGCATCCCGCGGTGGAGGGCGCCGGGCACGAGGGCGCGCTCGCTCGGCCCCTCGGAGACCAGGAGCGCGTAGTTCCAGCCGTAGCGGATCTGGTCCTCGGTCAGCGCGGCGCCGCCCTGGATCGTCAGCGTCGAGGAACCGCTGATCGCGGCGGCCAGCAGTTCCGACAACAGGCTCTTCGCCGTCCCCGGCTCGCCGATCAGCAGGAGGGCGCGCGAGGTGGCGAGCGTGACCATGGCGCGCTCGACGAGCGCGGGGGCGCAGACGACCTTGGCGGCGTCGGGCCGGTCACCGCAGATGAAACGCCGCACGCCCTGGAGCGAGAGCCGCCAGCCGGGCGGGCGCGGCGCGGTGTCCTCCGCCGTCAGGCGCGCCAGTTCCTCCGCATGGACGATCTCCGCCGGGGGGCGCTGGCGCGCCTCGCCCTCCGTCCGCGCCCGTCCCGCTCTCGCCATGCCGTCTTCCCCCCGCGTCGCTGATCCGGATCGGTGCCGCCGTGCCCACCGGCGGCGAGAGAGGTCTACCGCTACGCGGAAGAAATCCTGGTTTGGGACCGATCGGCGGGGAGGCTGCCAAGCCGGATTTCCTCGGTGCCGCGGTACATCATGCAGCGCGCCTCCCATCGCCCGCGTCAGGCACGCCGCCATGCGCTCCGGCCGCAACCGGCGTCGCGGACGAGACCGATCCCCCGAGGCCCACAATGCCGCCCGGTCCGCGATCTTGCCCGTCGCGCCACCGACGGACGCGGCGCCCGCTGCGAGACGGCCGCGTCGCCGCCCGTGGGCCGTCACCTGTCCGACCACCGCGGCTCGCGCCGCTGCTGCTGTGCCTCATAGCCTTCCTGGAGGTCGGCACTGAAGAAATGGCCGGCATTGTACAGGGCGACCTGCCTCAGGCCGCTCTCCTCTTCGGGCAGCTCCCGCTCATCCATCAACTGCTTCACCGCCTGCACCACCTGGGGGGCGTTGCGGGCGATCTCCTGGCCGAGCTGGCGGCCAGCGGCGAGCAGTGCCTCGCGAGCGGGGTAGACCGCATTGACCAGCCCGATCGCCTGGGCCCGCTCGGCGCCGACCGGCATGCCGGTGAAGGCCATCTCGCGGGCCGGGCCGCGGCCGACGATCCGCGGCAACCAGGTCAGGGTGCCGAGATCGGCCACCATGGCGAGCCGGGTCTCGTGCACGGCGAACTGGGCATCGGCGGTGCACAGCCTGATATCGGCCGCGCAGGCGAGATCGAGGCCGCCGCCGAGGCAGAACCCGTTGACGGCCGCGATCACCGGCTGCGGACAGCGGCGGACCGCCAGCAGGGCGGCCTGGAAGCGGCGGATGGTCCGGTGCAGAAGCGCGGTCCGGCTCGCCGGCGCCTCGCCGGGTTGGGCCGGTGGCAGCAGCGTCAGCGACAGCTCCTTGTCGAGCCCGATGCTGAAGGCCCGCCCCTCGGCCCGCAGCAGGACCGCGCGCACGGTGCGGCTCTCGGCGATCCGGGCGAAGACCGCCGCCAGCTCGTCGAAGAAGGCCGGGTCCATGGCATTGAGCCGGCCCGGATTGGCGAGGACCACCTCCGCCAGGGGCGCCTCGACGACGTGAAGCCGCCCTGTCTCAGCCACGATGCTCACCTCCGTCATGCCCGCCTCCTCGCGCCCTCAGCCTCTCGGCGGCGGCGTCCATCAGGGCGAGGCCGATCGCGTCGACGTGGCGGCAGCGCCAGTCCTCGAAGGGGCCGCCCCGTGCCCAGTCGTTGAAGGCGCCCATGGCCGGCCCGCAATGGACCTGCCAGTCGGCGCGCCGGGACTCGTCGCCCGCCATGGCGAGGCGGTTCGCCTGGATCCAGTACCAGCGCAGCACCATGGCGAGCTTCTGCTTCGGGTTGGCCTCGGCGGCATCCAGGATCTCCGGCGCCGTGCGGGCGTAATGGGTACAGGTTTCGTCCCAGACGGCGGCGACCGATCGGCCGAAATATTGCCGCTCGATCTGCCGCAGAGTCTCGGCCGGGACGTCGTGGAGGCCATCGTGCCGGCGCCACACCTCGTAGAGGCGGTTGGCCCGCGCGCAGAACAGGAGGCCGCGGCGCAGAACCTGGATCCGCGCGCCGATCTCGAACATGTCGCCGGCCGGTGCGAAGTCGGTATCCTGTGGGCCGGCCTCGGCCAGAAGGTCCTTGACCGCGTCCGACGTCGCGGCCTCGACGGTGCCTTGGTTGATCGAGCCGGTCAGCACGAAATCCGCCCCCATGGCGAAGGCGGCCGCGAGGGCTGCCGGAGTGCCGAGCCCCCCCGCCAGCCCGACCCGCGGCGGCCGGCTCAGGCGGTGCCGGCGCACCTCCCGGTCCCGCAGGGCCTGCATCGCGGGGAGCAGCACCAGGGCCGGTCGCCGGTCGGTATGGCCACCGCTCTCCGCTTCGGCGCAGATGTCGTCGGCCAGGGGCAGATGCGCGGCCAGGGCCGCCTCCTGGGCTGTGATGCGCCCCTGCGCCGCCAGGGCCGCGACCAGGGCGGGCGGCGCCGGGCTCATGAACTGGGCGCCGACCTCGAGCCGCGAGACCTTGCCGAGCACCCGGTTGGCCGGCAGCGGCGCGCCGTCCGGCCCGGCCCGCAACCCGGTCAGGCGGTAGCGCACCAGGGCCGGAGTGACTTCGAGATAGGCCGCGGCCTCGACGGAGCGGACGCCCTCCTCCAGCAGCAGGTCGACCGTCGCCTCCTCGAGCGCCGGCATGCCGATCGGGTGCAGCAGGTTGACGCCCCAGGGCGCCCCCGGTCCGGCCGCGGCGCGGATCCGCCGCACCGCCGAGCGGACCGTGACCAGCCGCTGGCCGCCGGCGCCGTACCAGGACATCAGGCCCGCCCGGGCCATGCGGATCACCAGGTCCGGCGAGGCGATGCCCTTGGCCATCGCCCCCGCCGCATAGGCGAGGCGCACGCCGTGGTCGCGGCGGAACCCCGGATCGCCGAGATGGACCGCGGCGGACGACCCGCCCATCAGCTGGCGAAGACCGAAGCCGCGCGGATCTGGTCGATCAGCCGGGTCATGCTGCGGCCCGGCCCGATCTCCTGGAAGTCCCGCAGGCCCATGCGCAGCAGGTACTCGATGCACTCGATCCAGCGCACCGGCGCGGTGATCTGCGCCTGCAACTCCCCGGCGATCTCGTCGTCGCGATACGCGAAGGCGCGGCGGTTCCCGATCACCGGGAAGGCGAGCGGCGCGAAGGCGACCTCCGCCAGGGTTCGGCCGAAGGCCGCGGCGGCGTCCCGCATGGCGCGGGAATGGAAGGCGGCGCTGACGTCGAGGCGGATCACCGCCCGCGCGCCGGCGGCGCGCAGCGGCGCCTCGGCGGCCTCCAGTGCCGCCACCGGGCCGGCGACGACCGTCTGCTCGTAGGAATTGACGTTGGCGACGTCGAGGGCCGGATGCGCCGCCACGACCTCGGCGAGGCGGCGCGGCGCCAGCCCGATCACCGCCGCCATGCCGCCGCCCTGGGCCAGCCCCATCAGCCGGCCGCGCTCGGCGACCAGCCGCAGGCCGGTGACGAGGTCGAAGCCGCCGGCGGCATGCAGCGCCACATACTCGCCGAGGGAATGGCCCGCGGCCGCGGCCGGGTCGACGCCGCCATCCTCGCGCCAGGCCCGGTACTCCAGGGCGCAGGTCAGGAACAGGGCCGGCTGGGTGTAGCGCGTCTGGCCGAGCCGTCCCTCGGGATCGTCCAGGCAGAGCCGGTCGATCCGCCAGCCCAGCACCTCGCACGCCTCCTCGACCGCATGGGGAAAGCGCGCGAACGCCGCGCGGCCCATCCCGGCGACCTGGGCGCCCTGGCCGGGAAAGATGCAGGCGACCCGGGGAGGGATCGCGGTGGAATCGCGCCGCATGGCTGTCAGCTCCCGAACAGGGTCTCGATGCGCTGGCGCACCACCGGCTGGACGAAGGTGGTCTTGTGCATCTCCAGCTCGGCGGCGACGGTGGCCGGCAGGGCGGCGCGCAGGGGAGCCGCCAGGTGCGCCTTCAGCAGCCGCACCGACACCACCGGCTTGTCGGCCACCTCGCGGGCCAGCCTCATCGCCGCCGGGATGACCTCGGCGCGCCGGAGCACCCGGCAGCCGATGCCACGGCGGGCCAGCTCGCCGCCGTGATAGCTGGCCGCGCTGAACATCATCTCGCTGGCGAGCAGCCCGCCGAACCGGGCCGGGATCACCAGGGTGGCGCCCATGCCGGGGGTGAAGCCGTACTTCATGAAGTTCGCGCCGTAGAGCGCTTCCTCGGCCAGGATCACCATGTCGGCAAACAGCCCCATGGCGAGGCCGCCGCCGAGGGCATGGCCCTGCATGGCGGCGATCACCGGCACCGGGCAGTCGAGGAACAGCCGATAGAGCGGCAGGTCGTCGAACTTGATCCGCCCCTCGAAGATGCCGAGCAGCTCGTCGCGGGTCCCGCCGGGGCAGAAGATGCTGCCATAGCCGTGCACGACCACCACCCGCAGATCCTCCGCCGCCGCGATCGCCGCGAAGCTGCGGATCAGCCCGTCGACCATCGCCGGGCTGAAGGTGTTGGAATGGGTGCGGTCGGCCAGCTCGACCACGGCGATGCCGGGTTCCGGGCAGGTCAGGTGGACGACGTCGCCGCTCATCGGAGGCCCCCCCGGCCGGCACCCTGCCAGACTCCCTGCGCCATCAAGTCGTGGATGCGGGCGGCCGCGTCCGGGTCGGCCAGGAGGCTGCCGATGCGGCCGACGGCGTAATCCTCGATCTCGCGGGTGATCGGCGCCAGGCCGTCGAAATAGGCTTTGGCGGCGGCCACCGTCCGCTCGGGCACCCGCTCGCATCCGAGCAGGAGATGGCGCAGCGCCTCGGCGGCACCGGGGCCGGCGGCGTCGACGAGGCCGGCCGCAAGCGCCTCCTGCGGCCCCAGCCACGGCGCCGCCAGGGTCATCCGGTAGGCGGTCCGGAAGCCGGTGCGGCGGATCAGGAACGGCATCAGCGTCGCCGGCAGCAGGCCGATCAGCGCCTCCGACAGGCGGAAGCTGGCACCGGGCTCGGCCACGGCGAAATCCGCCGCCGCGACGAAGCCGATGCCCCCGGCCTCGCAGCGCCCCGCCACCCGGCAGGCGATGATCTTGGGCGAGCGGGTGAAGCGGCGCAGCAGGGCGAGGTAGCGGCGGGCCCCGGCCTCGGCGGCCGGCTGCCCCATGGCGCCGCCGGCAAGCGCAGCCTCCAGGTCGAGGCCGGAGCAGAACACCTCGGCATTGCCCTCCAGGACCACGCTGCGCAGGGCGGGATCGGCCTCCGCCTCGTCGAGGGCCGCGCCGAGGGCGCTCAGCATGGTGTGGTCGATGGCGTTGTGCTGGGCGGGCCGCGAGAGCGTCACCACCATCAGGCGGCCGCGGCGCAGGATCCGCACGGGGGGCTCCGGGTCGCTCATGCCCAGTCGTACTCGCGGTGGTACTGGCTGATGCGCCGCAGCACGAGCAGGCCGCTGCCCGCCAGCGTCTCGCGGTAGAGCGGCCCGGCCTCCTCGGGCGGCAGGTCCATCTCGGCGACGCCGAACATCGCCCGCCGGTTCAGGTCGAGCAGGCGTTCGTAATCCGGCATGGTGAGGGGCCGGCGCCGGGCGATGGCGTCGAGGCCGGACTCCGCCAGGGCGGCGGCGGCCCCCGGCGGCACCAGCCCGGAATAGAATTCCGAGCAGCAGCCCGAGCCGTAGGAGAACAGCCCGAGCCGCGGCGGAGGGCCGCTCGGAGGCCGCGCCGCCAGGGCCTCGACGGCCCCGCACATCGCCAGCATGACCGAGCCCGAATAGATGTTGCCGACCTCGGCGCAGTAGGTGAGCGAGGGCCGCAGCCGGCGCTCGAAATCCGCCTCGATCGCGGCGGGCGGCAGGCGCTTCTGCTCGCGCATCATCGTGCGGTGCGCGCCCTTCGCCATGCCGCCGAACGGGGTGTGGAAGGCCAGCCCGTCGAAATGCGCGGCAAAATCGGCGCCGGTCGCCTGCTGGTAATCGGCGAAGGCGCCCCGGATGCAGTCGAGATAGCTCAGGAGCGACAGGTCGGGATCGCCGGTCTCGATATCGGCCGCAGGGCGGCAGCTATCCATCACCTCGTAGCTGCACGAGCCGGTGAGCGGCTCCAGGTCGAGGAGGCGCGGCTCCGGCCCGACCAGGAGGGCCACCGCGGCGGCGCCCTGCGACGGCTCCGCATAGGTGTGCGGCAGCGGCCGGGCCAGATCGGTGGTGATGACGAGCGCCCGCTCGTCCGGCCGGGCCGCCGCGCGGATGCAGGCCGCCGCGATCTGGAGCGCCGCCGTGCCCCCGAAGCAGGCATGCTTCACCTCGAAGCTGCGGCAGGCGCGCCCGAGCCCGAGATGGCGCTGGACGTAGCTCGACATCGCCTTGCCGAAATCGATGCCGGATTCCGTCGCCACCACGAGGTGGCGGATGCGGCCCCGCTCGGCCGGCGACATCCGGTCGATCATCGGCTTGGCGGCGTTCACCGCGAAGGAGACCGGGTCCTCGACCGGCAGCGCCACCGACTTGCGCCGCATCAGCAGGTTCTGGAACCGGGCGCTGTCGAGGCCGCGAGCCGCCGCCAGCATGCCCACATCGAGCACCGCCCGCCCGGCATAGATCCCGACCGACTCAATCCCGACTCGCCGCATCGATCAGGTCTCCGCTCTCAGGATCAGGGCACTGCCGTGGAGCCCGTCGAAGCCGAATGCGTTGCAGAGCGCCGCTTCGGCCGCAAGGGGGGCGGTGGCGCGGCCGGCCAGGCGGAGCCCGTCAAAGTGCGGGAGCCCGTCAAAGTGCGGGAGCGCGCTTTCACGGTGCCGCAGCACGGTGTCACGGCCTCCGGGGCCCGCATCCCCGTCCTCCGCGTCCAGGGCCGGGTTGGCGTGCAGGAAGCCGCCGCGGAGCTGAAGCACCGTGGCGACCGTTCCGACGAGCCCCGCCGCCATCAGGGTGTGGCCGGTGATCGCCTTGGTGGCATTGACGACCGGCGCTCCGGGGCCGCCGCCGAAGACGGTGCGGATCGCCTCGGCCTCCGCGCGGTCGCCGGCCGGGGTCCCGGTCGCGTGGGCGTTGACGTAGCCGATCGCATCCGGGGCGAGGCCGGCGGCGGCGAGCACCATCCGCATCGCCCGGGCCTCCGTGGCAGCGTCCGGCTCCGGTCCGGCGCGGCCGGACAGGACGACGCGCACCGCGCCGAGCCGGGCGAGGGGCCCGGCCCCCCGGGCCCGGGCATGGGCCGCCGTCTCGATGACGAGAGCGGCCGCGGCCTCGCCCGGGACCAGTCCGACCCCGCCGGGGGCGAAGGGCTGGTAACGCGGCGCCTCCGGGCCGGCCCCTGGCGCAAGGACGGTGGGATCGAGGACGCTCGGATCGAGCGCGCCGAGATTGGCGAAGGCGTGCCATTCGAGCGGCGAGAGTCCGATGCACGGCGCGACCACGAGGGCGGCGCACGCCTCGCCGGCCCGCAGCAGCAGGGACGCCTGCGCCAGGGCCGCGAGGCCGGAGGCGAAATGCGCGCCGGCCACCAGCCCCGGCCCGGCAAGGCCGAGCGCCGCGGCGACGACCCCGAGGGGGTGGCTGTCCCAGACCTGGGTCGCGTGGCGCGGCGGCGCGAAGCTCAGCCGGTGCTGCTGGGCGAGCAGCGTCTCGCCCGTCTCGGCCAGGGCCAGGTTATGGCCGGCGAGCACCAGGGCGACGTCGGACGGGTCCGTCAGTCCGGCCTGGCGCCACGCCTCCGCCGCCGCCGTCACGGCCGAGCGCGCGGCGCGGGTCGCCCCCCGGGGGACGGGACAGGGCGGCGCGAAGGCCGCCTCCGGCAGCAGCGCCGCCCGGCGCAGGGGCCCCGGCCCGGCAACCGGCGCGATGGCGCTGCGGCCGGATCGCAGGACCGCCTCGAAGGCGGGAATCCCCGTGGTGCCGGCCGCCGCGATGCCGAGCCCGGTGATCCAGAGCGGCGCGGTCACGGCGCGCCGCCGGGTGACGGGAGGGTGCTGAATTCCGCCAGCAGGGCCGCCAGGGCGGCGATGTCCGACACCCGGGCGAGCCGGAAGCGGGGCACGTCCGCGTTCAACTCGTCCATCGCCAGGGTGGCGATCTCGACCCGGTCGATCGAATTGGCGCCAAGCTCGCTGAGGCAGGCGGACAGGGTGACGTCCTCTCCCGGGATTCCCAGCACGGCGACGGTGTGGCGGCGCACCACCGCGAGAGCGGCCTCGACCCGTGGATCGATCGCCGCCGCCGCGCCGGCGACCGGCTCCGGAGCCTCCATCGGCTCCGCCTCGGCCCGTCCCGCGAGCGCAGCAACGAGACGCCGCAGGATCGCCGGCTCGCCGAGGCCGAAATGGTCGGCCGGCACCCGCACGACCTGCGGCGGCGTCTCCAGCCACCGCGACCAGCCGTGATCGGGCGCCCCGTCGACCTGGAACGCCGCCACGGTGGCCGGGTCGAGGGACGCGGCGAGGCGCCCGGTCCGCGGCGCGAGGGTCGCCCGCAGCAGGGTGACGGGGAGCGGCCGCCCGGCGGGATCGGGCCCGTGCCCGGCCAGCAGGTGCCGCAGGCGCCGGATGGCCGCGAGGTTCTGCTCCAGGATCCGCTCGGTCGCCGGTGCCGGCGGGGCGTGGTCGCAGTTCGCCGCGATCGCGGCGGCGAGCCAGCCGAGGAGCGCCGCCTCCGTCAGGCCGGCGGGCGTCTCCGGCAGCGGTCCCCGGGGCGCCCAGCCCTGTGCCAGGAGGCTGGCCACCGCCATCGGCAGGCTGGTGTCCTCACCGACCTCCAGCACCGCCGCGAGGGCGTCCGAACCGGGCGCGTAGCTGTCGAGAAGCACGACCCGCTCGACCGCCACGCCGTGCCGGGCCAGCTGCGCCGCCGCCTCGAAGGCCAGGATGCCGCCATAGGAATAGCCGCCGAGGATCACCGGCCGGTCCGGGCACGCCTGCCGCACCGCCTCCGCCATGCTCCGCGCGATGTCCGGCAACCCGTGCCCGGCGGCCAGCATCGCGCCCGGCTCCATCAGCCAGGTCGGGCGCTGCCCGTCGCAGAGGGCGGCGAGATCGTGCACCCAGCCGGTCTCGCCGATGAAGCTCGGCGCCCAGAAGGCCGGGGCACCGGCTCCGCCTCCCGGCAGCCGGCTCACGGTCATGCCGGCGGGGGCCGGATCGGCCGCGACGGGAGGAAGCGCGGACGTCCCGATCCCGGCGAGGCCGGCGACGAGATCGCCGACCGTCGCCGCCTCGACCAGCAGGGTGCGCGGAATCGGTCCGATCTGCGTCTCCAGGCGGGCCTGCACGTCGACCATGCCGATCGAATCGAGGCCGAGTTCGGCCAGGAGCGCGTCCTCCCGCACCTCCGACCGGTCGAGCTGGAGCATCTCGGCCAGGATCTCCCGCACCTGGGCGGCCAGGATCTCCCGCTCCGGCTCGGGCGGAGTCCTGTCGGCCGCGCCTGCCGCCGCGGCGAGAACGGGCGCCCGGAGCCCGGCTTCGGGGCTTCCTGCTTCGGGAGCCTGGGCGGATCCGGCCGGGATCGCGGCCTGCGGGTCCGCGAGGCGCAGCACCGACACGGACGGCCAGTCCGTCGCCAGGATGCCGAGGAACGCCGCCAATCCCTCCGCGGTGCCGATGCCGTCCGCCAGGACGCCGCGCAGGCGCCGCCGGTAATGATCGTCGGCGACGCGGCCGGTCTCGCTCCAGAAGCCCCAATTGATCACGCGGACCGGCAGCGCGCCGTCCCGTCCGAACCAGGCGCCGGCCGCGTCCTGGACCATCGAGGCGGCGACGTAGTTGCCCTGGCCGGCATTGCCCGTCGCCGAATTGGTGCTGGAGAACAGGGCGAGGAAATCCAGGTCCGGTCCCGCGAAGGTCCGGGCCAGGACAGCGGTGCCGTCCGCCTTCGGGGCAAGCGCCTGCCGCAGCTGCTCCGGGCTCATCGCCGACAGGGTGGCGTCGGCCAGGACGAAGCCCGCATGGACCACGCCGTGGATCACCCCGAACCGCGCCAGGGCGCGGTCGCGCAAGGCCGCCAGCGCCGCCGGGTCGGCGCAATCGGCGCTCTCGTACCGGGCCTCGCCGCCGAGGACGACGAGGTCGGCGCAGAGGCGGGCGTGATCCGGCCCGGCCGGGCTGCGCCCGACCAGGACCAGCCGCGCGGCGAAGCGGGCGGCGAGGAGCCGCGCCAGGGCGGCGCCGAGGCCGCCGGCGCCGCCGATCAGGATATAGACGCCCCGCTGCCGCAGCGGGGGCGTGCCGGCTGGCAGAGGCGCGCGCACCCAGCTCCGCCGCAGCCGGACGCCGCCGCGCCAGGCGACATCCGTCGCGACGGCGCCGTGGTCCGGCCTCTGCGGCGGCTCGGCCAGGATCGCGCCCGGCATCGCCGCCGAGGGGGCGGCGGATTCGGCCGGATCGAGGTCGAGCGCGGCGATGCGCAGCGCCAGCGTCTCGCGCATCGCCACCTTGGCGAGGCCGAGCAGCGCCGCGCCGCGCCAGTTCCGGGCCGGGCCGGCATCGCTCGCCCCACGGGTGACGACGGTGACGCGCAGCGGCCGGTCGCGGCCGATCAAGGCCTGCCACAGCCGCAGGGCCGCGACCGCCTCCTCGGTATCGCTGTCGCTGCCCCCGAGGAGCACGACGTGGCCGTGATCCGGCAACCCGGCCATGGCCGACCGCCACGCCTCTCCGGCGAGAGGAACGACGCGGCCGGGCCCGGCCGCCAGGGCGGCGGCCAGGGCCTCGCTGCCCGGGGCCGCGACGACGAGATCCGGGGCCGGCGATGGGCCCGTCGGCGCCAGCGGCGCCGGCTGCCAGTGCGGACGGAAGGTCGCCAACCCCGAATGCGGCGCCGCATTCGGCTCCGACCCCGGCCCGGATGCCGGCGGCGCGGGGTGCCGGGCCGCGAACCCGTCGAGGACGAGGAGCGGACGCCCGGCCGCGTCGGCCAGGATCAGGTCGAACGCCTCGCCCCGCCGCCACAGGGCCGCATAGCGGGCGAGAGCGGCATCGCCGAACCGGGCCGCCCGCTCGAGCCGGCTGGGCAGCGGCAGGTCGGCGAGGTCTGGCTCCGCCTCGCCGAACCCCGCGATGCTGTGAAGCGCCGCATCGATCACGAACGGCGCCGGGTCCGGCTGGCCGGGGGGTGTCAGCTCCACCAGCATCCTCTCGCCGGCCTCGTCGCGCCACAGGCGCTCGACGCAGCGGAAGGCCGGGCCATAGGCGACGCCGAGGCTGGCGAGCCGGGCGTAGAGCCGGGCCGCCGGCCAGTCCCGCGGGCAGGACGCCCGGAAAGCCGCCAGGTCGAGGTCGCCCGGCGCCGCCCGGTCCGGCAGGACCGGCGCGGTCACGTGCGGCCTGTCCCCGAGGAGCAGCGCGTCGGTCCCGGGATCGAAGCGGAGCGCGACGCCGTCGGTCCCGGCGGGAATCGGCCGGCTCCAGCGCACCGGCCCGAGATGCTGCGCCCCTTGCGCGGCAAACAGCATCGCGAGGCTCGCGGCGGCCGGCAGGAGCGGACGGCCGTGGACCCGGTGCTGCGCCAGCAGCGCGTCCTCGGCCGCCAGATGCCAGGTGCGGGCGGGACGCGGCGGGGTGGTCGCGGCAGGGTGGGGCTGATCGACCCGGGCGGGAGACGCCTCGGCCGCGGCGGAGCCCGGACCGGCCTCCTCGACCCAGCAGCGCTGGCGCTGGAACGGATAGCCCGGCAGGGAGAGGAGCCGTCCGGCGGCCCGGGGATGCAGGCCATGGAACGGCCCCCCGGCGCAATAGGCCTGGCCGACCTGCCGCAGGGCGGTCTCCCGCGCCGCGGGCGCGCAGGCCCGCCACGCGGCCAGGGCCTCGGGCAGGCTCGGCACCGCCCCGTCGCGGGACGGAGGATCATCATGCGGCGCCCGGCCGGCCGCCACGGCGCGCAGGCCGTCGCGCAACGCCGCGCGATCGCCGGCCATGACGGCGGCGCGGCAGCGGAAGTGGCTGCGCCCGCTGGCAAGGGTGTGCGCCAGCCCGGCGAGCGACAGATCGGCCCCGCCCGGACCGTCGAGCCGGTCGAGGAGGTCGGCGGCGCGGCGGCGTAGGGCCTCCGGGGTCCGTGCCGAGAGGAGGACGAGATGCGGTCCCGGCGCCGGAGCGTCGGGGCCGGGCGGCGGCGGCTCGGCCACCACCACATGCGCGTTGGTGCCCGAGAAGCCGAAGGCGCTCACGGCGGCGCGGCGCGGCCCGCCGGTCACCGGCTCCGGCCAGGGTGCGGCGGCCCGCGGCACGTGGAACGGCGAGGCCGCGAGGTCGATCTGCGGGTTGGGATGGGTCAGATGCAGGCTCGGCACCAGGTGGCGGTGGCGCAGCATCAGCAGCGTCTTGAGGAGCCCGGCGATGCCGGCGGCCGGCACCGCGTGGCCGATATTGCTCTTGACGCTGCTGAGCGCGCAGGGCCCGGCGTCCGGAGCCCGCGCGCGGAACGCATCGATCAGGGCCTGCACCTCGATCGGGTCGCCCAGCGGGGTGCCGGTGCCGTGGGCCTCGATGTGGCCGATCCCGCGCGGATCGATGCCGAAGCGCTCCCAGACCGCGAGGATCAGATCGCGCTGCGCCGCGAGGTTCGGCGCGGTGAGGCCGTTCGAGCGCCCATCCTGGTTGATGCCGCTGCCCTCGATCACGCCGTGGATGCGGTCGCCGTCGGCCAGGGCGCGGCGGAGAGGCTTGAGCACCACCGCCCCCACGCCCTCGGCGGGCACGAAGCCATCCGCCGCGGCATCGAAGCTCCGGCACCGCCCGGTCCGTGAGAGCATCCGCGCATGGCTGGTCAGGAGGTGCATCTGCGGCGTGGTCATCAGCGCCACCCCGCCCGCCACGGCCAGGTCGCACTCGCCGGCCCTGAGGGCCTGGCAGGCGAGGTGCACGGCGACCAGGGAGGAGGAGCAGGCGGTGTCGACCGCCACCGCCGGGCCGCGCAGGTTCAAGTGGTAGGCGATGCGCGCGGCCAGGATCGAAGCGACGTTGCCCATGCCGAACTGCGCCGACATCCGGGCCGCGCCGCGATGGGCGTAATCGCCCTGGCCGCAGCCGACGAAGACCGCGCAGGGGGCCCCGTCGAGGAGGTGGTCGGGCAGGGCGGCGTCCTCGAGCGCCAGGGCGGCGGTTTCGAGGAAGAGCCGCTGCTGCGGA
>NZ_LABX01000063.1 GCF_001043915.1 Methylobacterium aquaticum
ACCTTGTGTGGCCCGGGGCGAATCGCCCCGGGCCACACAAGGTCAGCCTATCAGGGATGCATCACCGTGGCGCCGGTGGTCTGGCGCCCGGCGAGGTCGGCATGGACCTTCGGCGCGTCGGCGAGCTTGGCCCGGGTATGGACCGGGATCATCACGGCGCCGCTTTGCACCACCGCGAACAGGTCGGCGGCCATCTCCTCCAGGGTCGCGCGGTCGGCGGCGTGGGTGAACAAAGTCGGCCGGGTGGCGTAGAGCGAGCCCTTCTGGCCGAGGAGGCCGATGTCGAAGGCCGCGACCGGGCCCGAGGCGCTGCCGAAACTCACGAACGTGCCGAACGGCCTGAGGCAATCGAGGGAGGCCGGGAAGGTCGCCTTGCCGACGCCGTCATAGACCACCTGGCAGCCCTTGCCGCCGGTGATCTCCTTGACCCGGGCGGCGAAATCCTCGTCCCGGTAGAGGATGACGTGGTCGCAGCCATGCTCGCGGGCGAGCGCGACCTTGTCGGGCGAGCCGACGGTGCCGATCACCGTGGCGCCGAGATGCTTGGCCCATTGCGTCGCGATCAGCCCGACGCCGCCGGCGGCGGCGTGGAACAGGATCGTGTCGCCGGGCTGGACCTTGTAGGTGCGCCGCAGCAGGTACTGGGTGGTGAGGCCCTTGAGCATCATCGCGGCGGCGGTGTCGTCGTCGATGCCGTCCGGCACCCGCACCACCATGCGCGCCTCGATCACCACCTCCTCGGCATAGGTGCCGGAGGCCGAGCCGTAGGCGACCCGGTCGCCGGGCGCGAAGCCGGTCACGCCCTCGCCCACCGCCACCACCGTGCCGGCGCCCTCGTTGCCGGGGGTGAAGGGAAGCTGCGGCGCCTTGTACTGGCCGGAGCGGAAATAGATGTCGATGAAGTTGACGCCGATCGCGCTCTGGCGCACCCGGATCTGGCCGGGGCCGGGATCGCCGACCGAGACCTCCTCGTAGCGCAACACCTCGGGGCCGCCATACTCGTGAATCCGGATCGCCTTGGGCATCGTCCGCTCCCGTCCTGGTCTTGGTGTCCGGCCGGGATCATAGGTGGCGGCCGGGCTGCGGCAATGGCCGGGATGGCGGACCGGCCCCGCGTGACCCAGATCAGCCCGCAGGATCGTTCGAGGGACACCGTGTCGTGAGCCAGACAGTCGAGCCGAATCCCGACGGCCCCTTCGACGGGCCCCCTTACGACGTGGCGGTGGTCGGCGCCGGCGCGGTCGGCCTGGCGGCGGCCCTGGCGCTCGCCCGCGACGGATTGCGCACGGCTCTGGTCGGCCGCCATGCTCCCGTGGCCGATGGGCGCACCGTGGCGCTCCTCGACGGCTCGGTGCGGCTGCTGCGGGCGCTCGGCGCCTGGGAGGCGCTGGAGCCCCAGGCCGCGCCGCTGACCGAGATGCACCTGATCGACGACACCGGCAGCCTCTTCCGTCCGCCGCCGGCCCGCTTCGTCGCCCGCGAGATCGGCCTCGACGCCTTCGGCTGGAACATCGAGGCCACCCGCCTGGTCGAGGCCCTGCGCGCCCGCGCGCGCGCCGTCCCGGACCTGACCTTGATCGAGCACGACGCCGCCGGCCGCACCTTGGTCGAGGACCGGGCGGTCCTGGCCCTGGAAGGGGGCGGTCGCGTCGACGCCCGCCTCGTCGTCGCGGCCGATGGCGGCGGCTCGCCCTTGCGCGAGGCGGCGGGCCTCGCCGTGCGGCGCTGGACCTACCCGCAGAAGGCGCTCACCACGATCCTGGCCCATGCCCGCGACCACCGCGAGGTCTCGACCGAGTTCCACACCCGCGAGGGGCCGTTCACCCTGGTGCCGTTGCCGGGCGGGCGCCGCTCCAGCCTGGTCTGGGTCGCGGCCGAGGCGCGGGCGGAGGCCCTCGCCGCCCTCGACGACGACGCCCTCGCCCGGGCGATCGAGCGGCAGGCGCAGTCGATGCTGGGGGCCATGCGGATCGACGGGCCGCGGGGCCTGGTGCCGATGCGCGGCCTGTCGGTGCCGCACCCGGTCGGGCCGCGCCTGGCCCTCGTCGGCGAGGCGGCCCACGTCTTCCCGCCGATCGGCGCGCAGGGGCTGAATCTCGGCCTGCGCGATGCCGCCTCCCTCCGCGACGCCGTGGCGGGCGCCCGCGATGCCGGGGCCGATTCGGTGCTGGCGGGCTTCGCCCGCGGCCGGGCCCTCGATGCCCGGCTGCGCACCGGCGCCGTCGACACCCTCAACCGCAGCCTCCTCACCGCCTTCCTGCCGAGCGATCTCGCCCGCGGCGTCGGCCTGCTCGCCCTCTCGACCATCGCGCCGTTGCGCCGCCTGGTGATGCGCGAGGGCGTGACGCCGCGCCTCGGCACGCCGACTCTGATGCGAGGCTGACGGGGCTTACGGGGCTTTGCTGGCGCTGCGCCCCGTCGCGCTGGTGGTGAGGCTGTCCGGCAACCAGTCGAAGGCGGTGCCGGCCCTGCCCAGCCGCTCGCCATGGGCGAACAGGGCGCGCATGTAGCCCTGCTCGAACGGCGCCTGCGAGGTCCGGGAGAAGCGCTGGTCGATGGTGGCGATGCGGATCGGCGTGCCCGTGCGGGCCGCGAACGCCCTCGTCACCGCGATGGCGCCGGCGGTCTGGGCCTTGATCATCGCCGAGAGCGAGCGGCCGAGGATGCTCAGCATCGAGCGCTGGGTGACCTGGAAGTCCGGTGCCTGCGAGGTGTTGACGACGACGTAGATGGCGGGCGCCGGCAGCCGGTCCTCCCCGGCGGGGGCGCCCGCGACCTGATCGAGCAGCATGCGGCCCGGCGCGACGAAGAACGGCGCCGTGGCGCCGCCATCGGCATGCATCTCCTGGAACCGCTTGCCGCCGGGGCCGGTGGCCTCGATCAGCACCGGCGGGAAGATGCCGGGGATCGCCGCCGAGGCCAGCATCACCTCGCGGAAGAGCGTGAGCCCGGCGGGACCGCCGGCGGCCGCGATGGCGCCCATGTCCCACAGGGTCGGGCGCAAGGAATCGAGTTCGGTGGTGACGATCAGGAGACGCCGGCCCTTGCGGTGCTCCGCCGCCACCGCCTCCAGGAGCGCGGGCGTGACGGTGCGCTCGATGCCGCGCTTGAGCGGCCAGGTATCGGTGAGGCTCTCGGCCCCGCCGCCGAACTCGAACACGTCCGCCGCGGAGGTCTCCGTGTAGGCGGTCTCCAGGGCCGCGTCCTGCGAGGCGCCGACGAAGGCGAAGGGGGCGATCAGCGCGCCGGTCGAGACGCCGGTGACGACGCCGAAATCCGGCCGCGTGCCGGCCCGGGTCCAGCCCTTGAGCAGACCCGCCGCGAAGGCACCGTTCTCGCCGCCGCCCGACAGGGCGAGCCAGGGCGCGCGCGAGGCCATCGGCGCCGCGGCGAGGAAGCCCCGGAACGCCGCCGGATCGTCGCCCGGCAGCCGCACCGAGGCGGGCAGCCCCTCCGGCCGTGCCGCCGCCAGGTCCCCCGCCGTGAAGCTCGCCCGCACGGTCGAGCGCTGCCGGTCCGCCACCGTGCCGGCCTCGGCCGGCAAGGCGGCGCCCCATGCCATCACCGCCATCGCGGCGCCGGCAAACCCGCGCCGATTCCACTCTCGGGACATCGTCTTCTTGTCCTCCGCGGCCCGCCTCGTCCGGTGAACGCCACGGTGCCGCACGCGTTCCCTGCTGCATGTGCGAAAGAACACGTGCCCGCAGGTTTCTCGCGCACCATTCATCAGATCAAGGCCGGAACCGTCGAGAAGGCGACCAATCCGGCTGCCGGTCAGACCGTCCTGTTGTGTCGCCGTCCTGGTCTCCGAACGATAACCGGCAATGCACCGCCGGCACGTCGACATGGGACGACTTGCGACGGGGGCGTGAAGACAGGGCGCGTCGCCCGTCCGTGCCAGTCCGGTCGGATCGTCCCTCGAAGGCCGGAATCCCCGCCGGCCGAAGGCGCCCGCCGTGGAACTTGGGCCCCGCACGACCATCTGCCGAGACGCAACCCCTTTACGGCCGCGCCGCCCCTGCACTACCCCTCCGTCATGCCCGGGATGTTTCGCGATGCGGGAGACCGGTCGCGCCGGAAGGTCGGAGATACGTCCATGAAACTGCCGCGCCGCTTCTTCCAGCCCCTGGCCTCCGGGGCTCCGACTCCGTTCCGCGAGCTGCCGGTGCGCCTGGAGCGCATGATCCACTTCGTGCCGCCGCACAACGACAAGGTCCGGGCCCGGGTGCCGGAGCTGGCGACCCAGGTCGACGTGGTGCTGGGCAACCTCGAGGACGCGGTCCCGGCCGATCAGAAGCTGAACGCCCGCAAGGGCTTCATCGCCATGGCGCGGGACACCGACTTCGCCGCTCGCGGCACCGGCCTGTGGACCCGCGTCAACGCCCTCAACTCGCCGTGGCTGCTCGACGACCTGATCGAGATCGTGGCCGAGGTCGGGAACAAGCTCGACGTCGTGATGGTGCCGAAGGTCGAGGGACCCTGGGACATCCACTACGTCGACCAGCTGCTCGCCCAGCTCGAGGCGAAGGCCGGCGTCACCAAGCCGATCCTGGTCCATGCCATCCTGGAGACGGCGGAGGGCGTGGCCAATGTCGATGCCATCGCCTGCGCCTCGCCGCGCATGCACGGCATGAGCCTCGGCCCGGCGGATCTCGCGGCGTCGCGCGGCATGAAGACCACCCGGGTCGGCGGCGGCCACCCCGACTACAAGGTCATTGCCGATCCGACGCCCGGCTCGTCGGAGCGGGGAAGCGTGCAGCAGGATCTCTGGCACTACACCATCGCGCGGATGGTCGATGCCTGCCAGGCCAACGGCATCAAGGCGTTCTACGGCCCGTTCGGCGATTTCTCCGACGGCGCCGCCTGCGAGGTGCAGTTCCGCAACGCCTTCCTGATGGGCTGCGCCGGGGCCTGGACCCTGCATCCGAGCCAGGTCGCCATCGCGAAAAGCGTCTTCGCGCCCGATCCGGGCGAGGTCGCCTTCGCCAAGCGCATCCTGGAGGCGATGCCCGACGGCACCGGCGCGGTGATGCTCGACGGCAAGATGCAGGACGACGCCACCTGGAAGCAGGCCAGCGTCATCGTGAACCTCGCCCGGCTCGTCGCCGCCAAGGATCCCGACCTCGCCCGGGCCTACGGCCTGGAGGGATGAGTCTCCCGCCCTCGTGACAATGGGGGCGGGTTGTCGCGCCGTGCGCGGGGCTCCGCGCCGGTGCAAACCCGCCTCCGTTGTCCTATGTGACGCCCATGCCCCTCGGACAGACCCTCTCCGCCATGCCCGCCCCGCAGCCCGACGCCGCGCCGTCCGGTGCGGTCATCCGCTTTGCCAAGTTCAACATCGGCGACGTGGTGCGCCACCGGATCTACCCGTTCCGCGGCATCATCTTCGACGTCGACCCGGTCTTCGCCAATACCGAGGAATGGTGGCAAGCGATTCCCGAGGAGGTGCGGCCCTCCAAGGACCAGCCGTTCTACCACCTGCTGGCCGAGAACCAGGACACCGAATACGTCGCCTACGTCTCCGAGCAGAACCTGGTGCCGGACCGCTCCGGCGAGGCCCTGCGCCACGCCCGCATCGCCGAGATGTTCGAGCGCGACGCCGAGGGCGGCTACCGCATGCGGGTCGACGCGGCGAATTGAGGCCCTCGATGCTCCCGGACAGCCCCTCGGCTGACGGGCAGAGGGCCGCATCCCCTCGCGAAAAAGGGCCGGGCGTCGCCGCCCGGCCCTTCGTGCATCCGGTCGCGGGCCGGACGGCCCGCGACCGGATGCAGGAGACGTGACCGTCTCCCCGACAGGATCATTTGCCCGACAGGATCACTTGCCCGGAGCTGCCGGCGCGGCGGCGCCCTTCTGCTCGAGCTGCTTGCGCATCTCCTCGGAGCGCTTCTCCAGCTCGGCCTGGAGCTTCTTCTGCTGCTCCTCGAGCACCTTCGGGTCGATCGGGGCGCCGTCGAACGCCTTGCCGAAGCCGGTCAGCGGCACCGCGAAGGTGACCTCGCGCTGCATCTGGTTCTGCACGCTGACGTTCAGGGTCGTGCCCTTCTTCATCGCGGCGATGACGTCGTCCTTCAGGCCCGGAGCCTCGGCGAAGCAGCCGTTCGGGAAGCAGACGGCGTAGCGGCCGGGGGTCGGCTGGGTGTTGTCGACCGTGAAGCGGATGCCGGGCTGGAGCAGCAGGCCGAGCGGCATCAGGAAGCGCACGACCTTGGCGCCCTGCGGGCCCTTCATGTCGTAGACCGCCACGGCCAGCACCGCCTGGCCCTGGTCGGAGACGAAGTCGCGGGTGGTGTAGCAGACCTCGTTGCCGCTGGCCTGGTCCTTGCCGCAGACCTTGGTCCAGTCGGCCTGGGACGGCTCGGGCTTCACCTGCACGACCATCGGGCCGGTCTGCTGCGCCGGGGCCGCCGGGGCGGCCTGCTGGGCCGGTGCGGGCGCGGCGGGCTTCTTGGGCTGGGCGAGCGCCGGGGCGGCCGCGAGACCGAGCCCGAGGCCGGCCAGGGCGAAGGCGATGGCGGCCTGGTTCGGGCGCGCGGGACGATTCGCGAAGAACATCAGGAGTGGACCCCTCAAACGGCAGGACGTCGGTGGCCTTCAGGCGCGCAAAACCCGCTGGATGCGGGCGCGCCGGCAGCAAGCGGAGCGCGCCCGAACGGCTCCGCCCGGCCTCCGGGGCGCCTGCTTTCCCCCTGATTGAGGCGAAGGCAAGGCCCCGGCCGCCGACCGAAGCGCCCCTTAGCCGATCCCATCGCGGACCGCGAGGGGGCCGGCACGCTTAAAACGGCATTAACCATGCGCGGGCAGGATGGCGGGCGCGGCAAGCGGACGAGGTGACGGCGGTGGCGGCCCAGGCGACGATGAGACGAGACGAGGCGTCGTCCCTGCCCGACCCGGCCCGTCCGGCCGGTGCCGGGACGCCCGCGGCCGCGCCGATGGGGCTGTCCGCGCTCCTGGCCGCCATCGCGGACCGGCATCCGACCCGCATCGCCCTCGTCGATCAGGCGAGCAAGCCCGCCTGGTGCGGCCGGCCCGCCATCGCCTGGACCTACGCCGCCGCCCGCGAGATCGTCGCGCGCCTCGCCGAGGGCTTGCAGCAGCTGCGGCTGCCGCCACGGAGCCCCGTCGGCCTGTGCATGGCCGGCATGGCCGAGGCGCATCTCGCCTTTCTGGCGATCGAGCAGGCCGGCCACGTGCCCTGCCTGCTGCCGGTCACCTGGGACGAGGACCGCCTGCTCCAGGCCGTCGAGGCGGCGCAGGTCCTCGCCATCCTGACCCAGGGCGTGCTCGGGGCCGAGCGGCCGGCGGAGCGGCTGTGCCGGGTCGCGATGCGCTACTTCCCCTTACGGTTCGTCGCCGCCTTCGGGCCGCACGTGCCGGACGGGGTGCTCAGCCTCGATCAGGTCGTCCTCGACCACCGGGGCGACGCCGCCGCGCTCGGCACCGGGCCGGCGGCCGGCCTCGTCACCTTCGCGCTCCCGGGGCCCGTGCCGGCGCCGGACCGCGCCGCCGGCCCGCCGGCCGAGCCCGCGGGCGCCCCTCTGCCGATGCGGCGCGAGGCCGAGGCGCTGACGGCTGCGGCCGCCGGCTGCCTGGTGCCCCTCCGGGTCGAGCCGGGGGAGCGGATCCTGAGCCTTCTGCCGCCCAACGACCTGAAGGGCCTCGCCACCGGACTCACCGCCGCGCTGCTCGCCGGTGCCACCCTCGAATGCCACCCGGTCTTCGACGTCGGCGCCCTCTCGGCCGCCCTCGACCAGCGGGTCCCGACCCACCTCGTCGCGCCGGCCTGGATGGAGGCGGGCTTCTCCCGCACCACCGTGCCGAGCCGCCTGCGCACCCTCGCCTATGTGCACCGGGCGCCCTGCCGCCTCAGCGGGCGCCTGCCGGGCCGCTCCGGCGTGGTCGACGTCGTGGCCTTCGACGAGATCGCCCTGCTCTGCGGCCGGCGCGACGCCCAGGATGTCGGCCTCGTCCTGGCGGCCCCTGAGCGGGCCGCACCGGCCCCGGAGCGGGCCGCTTTCGCCGCCGAGCGGAGCGGCCTGGTCCAGGTCCGCCGCGACCCGGACGGGCGGCTGAGCTTCCGCGGCCCGGCCTGCACGGCCCGGATGTTGCGCCGCGGCATCACCATGGAGGAAAATCCCGGCGGCTGGATGGTTTCGCGCTTCCGGGCCTCGCTTTTCGCCGGCGTCGCCACCGCCGTCGCCGAGATGCCGTCGCGCGCCGACCTCTTGCCAGCCCCCGCGTCATGACGTGAAAACACCAGCCGAGCCAATCATTTGACGGCTCACCACCGGATCCCGCCCGGGGGCTTCCGCCGCCCTGGCCCTGGGTCAGGGGTGAACCTTCGTCGGCTCACAGCGTTACTGCCCCGGTGCCTTCACGAGAGGCACGCGATCGGTTAACGCTTCGATATGGGTGCGCTGCAAAAAGTTCTCGTCGTCGACGATGGCCACCGCGCCATCGACCGGGCCCTCTCCGCCGAGCTGGCGGAGCTGGGCTATGCCAGCGTCACCGCCTCCCTGGAGGCGGCGGACGATGTCCTGGCGATGATGCCGCGCCCGGCGGCGGTGGTGCTGCACGTTCCGCCGCGCGACACGGGCGGCGCCTTCCGCATGCTGTCGGAGCGTCTGCGCGAGCAGATGCGCAACGCCGGCATCCCGGTGATCGAGGTCGATGCCCTCGGCCAGCAGACTGGCGCACCGCTCGACCTCCAGAGCCGGATCGGCACCCGGGTGCTGAACGAGCCGGAATTCTGAAGCGGCGCGCTCAGAGCCTTGCCGCAGCCGTTCGGGCGGCAAGGCTCTGAGCGCGCGAGACCGCGCCGGCCGTGGTCCTGGATCCGTGGCTCTCGGTCTCACTCTTTGGTCCGCCGCCGCGGCCGCGCAAACCCGGCGCGCCCAGGCCACCGCTTCCTTCGGATCGTTGCTGAGCCGGACCGGCGCCCGCCCGTCGCTGGCGTCGACGGTCACCCGGCCTCCCTTCGTGGGATAGGAGAACGGCGCGCTGCCCTCGGCCGAAGGAGGCGGTCTCGTCGGGCGCAGCCTTCAGGTCGCGTTTGCCGCGCACGGCGGGCCCGAACATCAGGCTGGCGCGAAACAACCCGAATCCGCCCGACATCCGGCGGATCGAGACGCCACCGAGGGGGCCAGCACCTCCTCCAGCAACGCGTGGTATCCGTGGTCCGTCATGATTCGCTCCGGGATGGGTCGGAGATTGTGCGACTGGCGGGGTTAGAGCATTTTCCGACGAACTGGATGCCGGTTCGTCGTAGACAATGCGGCAAAATCAAAGAGCTGGAGAAGCTTCGCGATTGTGATGCGATCGTGAAGCGCTTTTGCACCACGAGATTTTTGTCGATCTGATATGATCGACCCAAGATGCTGACGCGCCGGGCCGATGAGCCATCTCAAATTTTTGATAGCAAGCCAGCGACTTGGCAAAAATTCGAGAACCGGACCAACGGTCGTTTTCAGCGACCGTTGGCATGACCCGCGACCTCATCCTGAGGTGCTGCGGAGCAGATTCGAAGGATGCCGCCAGACGTCTCTGTGCGAACGGGAGCCCTTCTTCGAGGTCAGTCGATTTTCGATCGACTGACACGTCACGATGAGGGTGTGGTGCGATCGATGCCGTCGATCAGGCCAAACAGGCTCTCGGACAGTGTTTGAGTGGATCCCGCAGATTTTCACGGGCTCCATGTGCTTCCAGGCTCCATGTGCTTCCGGGCTTCATGTCGCGGCCCCGGACGGACCCGCGGGGGCGAACATCGTTCGGCACCAGGCTCTCGGGCTGAGCATCCCGCTGCGGCGGCCCGCCGGTACGCCCGGCACTGTCATCATCGTTCCGTATTCGCCGTGGAGTATAGGGCGATTCGGCAAGATCCGTCATGGTCCGGCTTAGGCCAGGCCGTCACGGTTCGCTGTCGAGCTAGGCTGGTCTGCCGTGCAGGACTGACCTGGTGGCGAGCGAATAGGCAGGGGATCGGGATGACGACCGGCAAAATCGGGTCGGCCATGCCGGGAGCGCGGCCGTCAACCCCGTTGATTTCATCCCCCTGTCACGAAACCGCCCGATGACGCCCCGGTCCCGACACCCCGGCGGATACCCGTGACCCACGCCCTCGACATGATCCCGGCGGCCCGACAGGCTCCTGCCGCCGCGCCCGAGACGGCGCGCCGGCCCTGGGCTGGCCTCCTGCTGCCGCTCGCCCTGCTCGGCCCCTCCCTCGTCTTCCTCGCCCTCTTCACCTACTGGCCGGTCGTCGAGGTGGTGTGGGACGCCACCCACGAGGTGACGCGCCGGGGCACCCGCTTCGTGGGACTGGCCAACTTCGCCGCGCTGTTCGCCGATCCGACCTTCCAGCGCGCGCTCCTCAACAACGCGCTCTACGCGGTCGGCACGGTGGTGCCGAGCCTGATCCTGGCGCTCGCCTTCGCCCTGGCGCTGAACGGTGCGGGCCGGGTGCGGGCGTTGATGCGGGCCGTGTTCTTCCTGCCGGTGATGATCCCGCTGGTCGCCGCCGCCGCGCTGTTCCTGTTCCTGTTCCTGCCCGGGATCGGCCTCATCGACCACCACCTCGCCCGGCTCGGATTCGCGGGCGCCAACTGGCTCGGCGATCCCGACCTCGCGCTCGGCGCGATCACGGTGCTCACCGTGTGGAAGAATGCCGGCTACTACATGCTCTTCATCCTGGCGGGCTTGCAGGCGATCCCCGACGAGGCCAAGGAAGCCGCGCTCCTCGACGGCGCCGGCCCGTGGCAGCGCCTGCGCTACGTCACCCTGCCGGGCTTGCGCCCGACCTTCGCCTTCGTCGGGGTGATCGCGCTCCTCAACGCGGTGACGCAGGTCGACCATGTCTTCGTGCTGACCAAGGGCGGGCCCTCGGACGCGACGAAGCTCCTGTTGTTCTACATCTACGAGCAGGCCGCCGAGCGCTACGATGCCGGCCGCGCCGCCGCCGCCACGGTGGTGACGCTGGGCCTGCTGGCCGCGCTGACCGCCCTGTCGCTCAGCCGCAGCCAGGGTCCGGAGGCGTCCCGATGAGCGCGCATCCGCAAGCCGGGCCCGTCACCCGCGAGGTCACGCCCCGCATCGCGCGCTGGGTGGTCGCCGGCCTCGCCCTCCTCTGGGCGGTGCCGTTCTGGTGGATGCTGGTGGCGGCGTTCCGGCCGGCAGGGTCGAGCCCCGACGCCTCGCTCCTGCCCGCGCTGACGCCGACGCTGGCCAATTTCGCCGAAGCCTGGGTCTCGGCCGACTTCCCGCTCTACTTCCTCAACTCCCTCGTCATCTGCGCCGGCATCCTGGTGGTGCAGCTCGTCACGGCGTCGCTTGCCGGTTACGTCTTCGCGCGGCTCGAATTCCCCGGCCGCGGCCTGCTCTTCGCCCTGTTCCTGGTCCAGCTGATGCTGGTGCCGGTGGTGCTGCTGGTGCCGAACCTGAAGACGATCGCGGCTCTGGGGCTCTACGACACCCTGCCGGGCGTGATGGCGCCCTATTGCGCCACCGCCTTCGGCACCTTCCTGATGCGCCAGAGTTTTCGCGACGTGCCGCGCGAGCTGGAAGATGCCGCGATGATCGACGGCGCCGGCTGGTGGGCGCGCATCCGCCTCATCTACTTGCCGCTGACCAAGCCGGCCCTCGTCGCCTTCTCGATCGTCTCGGTCACCAGCCACTGGAACGAGTTCCTGTGGCCGCTGATGGTCATCAACTCCCCCGACAAGCGGCCCCTCACCCTGGGTCTCGCGAGCTTCACGCTCAGCGCCGAGGGCATGCAGGCCTGGGGGTTGATCGCGGCCGGCACCTTCCTGGTCAGCCTGCCGCTGCTCGCCGCCTTCCTGATCTTCCAGCGCCGGTTCGTGAACAGCTTTCTCGCCTCCGGCATCAAGTAAGAGGACGACTACAGATGATTTCCTGGTGGAAGGGCGCCGCCCTCGCGCTTGTCGCGGTGGCCGGCCTCGCCGCGCCGCGCGCCGCGCACGCGACCGATATCGAGCTGTTCTTCCCCGTCCCGGTCGACGGGGCGCTCGCCCGCAACATGTCCGGCCTGATCAAGGAGTTCAACGACTCCCACCCGGACATCAAGGCGATTCCGGTTTTCACCGGCTCCTACGACGACACGCTGCTGAAGACCCGCGCGGCGATCAAGGCCGGCAAGCCGCCGGCGGCGGTCATCATGTCGGCGAACTTCCTCACCGACCTGTCGATCGAGCGCGAGATCGCCCCGATGGACGACCTGATCGCCAAGGACGGCAAGACGCCGGAGGCGTTCATGGGCCAGTTCTTCCCGGCGCTCCTCCCCAACGCCGTCATCGACCGCAAGGTCTACGGCGTGCCGTTCCACAATTCGACCCCGCTGCTCTACATCAACGCCGACCACTTCAAGGAAGCCGGCCTCGACCCGGACAAGCCGCCGCGGACCTGGGCCGAGCTGTCCGATGCCGCCCGCAAGCTGACCAAGCGCGAGGGCGACCGCACCACCCGCTGGGGCCTGATGATGCCCTCGAACTACGATTACGGCGGCTGGATCCTCGAAGCCCTGACCATGTCGAATGGCGGGCGCTACTACAACGAGGAGTATGGCGGCGAGGTCTATTACGACACCCCGACCATGCTCGGCGCCCTCACCTTCTGGTCGGACCTGGTGCACAAGGCCAAGGTGCACCCGGCCGGCGAGCAGAAGGGCCCGGCGGTGACCGGCGCCTTCCTGGCCGGCCAGGCGTCGATGATGATCATCTCGACGGGCTCCCTCACCTTCATCCGCGACACCGCCAAGTTCCCGTTCCGGGTCGCGTTCGTGCCGATGAACGTGCGCCAGGCGGTGCCGATCGGCGGCGCCTCGCTGGTGCAGCCGACCGGCCTCTCGCCCGAGAAGCGCGCCGCCGGCTGGACCCTGATCCAGTGGCTGACCTCGCCCGAGAAGTCGGGCTGGTGGAGCCGCGCCACGGGCTACTTCGCCCCCAACAAGGCGGCCTACGACCTGCCCGAGATGAAGGCTTTCCTGGAGAAGAACCCCGACGCCAAGATCGCCGTCGATCAACTCGCCAACGCCAAGCCGTGGTTCGCCACCTACCGCACCGTGCCGGTGCGCAAGGCGATCGAGGACGAGTTGCAGGCGGTGCTCTCGGGCAAGCGCCAGCCGAAGGAGGCGCTGGCCGCGGCCCAGAAGGCCGCCGATGCCCTGATGCGTCCTTACGTCGAGGACACCGCCCTGCGTCTGCCGGGCGCGGAGTGATACCAACGGTCGAAAGAAAACGACCTTTGATTCCGTTCTCCAATTTTCGCTCAGCCTTTGGCTGAGTATCGAAAATTTGAGATGGTTCATCGGCCCGATGCGTCAGCATCTTGGGCCGATGGGATGACGCCAGAGCGCTGACAGCGCATCGTCCTGTGCCGGGCCGCCTGCCACCGCTGCGGCCCGGAATGGGACCCCTCGCCTCCGATTGCCGGACGAACCCCATGCTCATCGCCCAGATCACCGACCTGCACGTGCGCCCCCGCGGGCTGCCGGCCTACCGGGTCTCCGAGACCAACCGGATGGTCGCCCGCGCGGTGGCCCATCTCCTCGCCCTCGATCCCCGGCCCGACCTGGTGCTGATCTCCGGCGACCTGACCGATTGCGGTCTCGCGGAAGAGTACGAGGAAATGCGCGGCCTCCTGGCCCGCCTGCCGATGCCGGTCCATGTCATCCCCGGCAACCATGACCGGCGCGAGACCCTGCGCGAGGTCCTGCCGGCCTCGTATCTTCCCGGCGCGACGGACGGTTTCGTCCAGTACACGGTCGAGGATCACCCGGTCCGCCTGATCGCCCTCGACACGCTGGTCCCGGGCGCGAGCCACGGCGCGCTCTGCACCGAGCGCCTCGGCTTCCTCGAACGGGCCTTGGCCGAGGGCGACGGCCGCCCGACCCTGGTGTTCATGCACCATCCGCCCTTCGAGTGCGGCCTCGTCCACATGGACAACATCCGGCTCCTCGACGGCGAGGCGCCGTTCCGGCGGCTGATCGGGGCTCAGACCTGCATCGAGCGGATCCTGTGCGGCCACCACCACCGGCCGATCGTGACCCGCTATGCCGGCACGATCGCCCAGATCGCCCCGAGCGTCACCCATCAGGTCGCCTTCGACCTGGACCCGGAGCACGACGGCGCCCTGGTCTTCGAGCCGCCGGCCTACCTGCTCCACCGCTACACGCCGGAGACCGGAATCGTGACCCACATGGTCTATGTCGAGGCGTTCGACGGACCGTATCCGTTCGTGCTCGACGCGGCGTATCCGGGGCAGCACTGAGCCGCGTCTGGAGCCGGAAAACGGTCGAGGAAGCGGCACGCCCGCGGCAGGGCGTCATGGAGGAACTGGCCGGGCTCCCGCAGCCGGAGCCCGGCGAAGCCTTGGACTTCTGCTCCGACACGAGGACGTCGCGCGGCAAGGAGACCAGCATCGCATCCCAGCCGGGCCACGCCAGGCGAGCACGCCGCCACGTATGCGCGACGTAGCGGGCGCGGTCAGTATAGCCGTGGTAGTCGAAGACCCAGGCGTCGGTCGCCACCACGATGTGGTTGCCGGTGTGGCCAGGGATGGGCCTGATCCACAACGCCTCCTGCCCCGGCTGTCCGTGCCGCTCCAGGAAAGCGTAAGCCAGGATGTGGCAGGCGCCGCAGGCGAAGAACACCCGGTCGGGCAAGGCCCAGCGCTGGGCCTGGTTCGACTTGGAACAGCCGGGCGTCCTGATGCGATACATCGGCGAGGCCGGCCTGCCGCGGCGGACGCCTCCCAGGGAGGCACCCGCCGGAGTTGCGTCAGCTGTTCTTCAGCGCCACCCGGTACTGGCCTTGGGTCTTGGCCCGCACCTCGTCCTCGGTGACGCCGTCGGCGAGTTCGACCAGGCTCATGCCGCCGTCACCCTTCTTGTCGATGGTGAAGACGCCGAGATCGGTGATCACCATGTCGACCACGCGGGTGCCGGTGAGCGGCAGGTCGCAGGCTTCGAGCAGCTTCGGGGATTCCGCGCCGTCCTTGGCCTTGGCGACGTGCTCCATCACCACGACGACCTTCTTGACCCCGGCGACGAGGTCCATCGCGCCGCCCATCCCCTTCACCATCTTGCCGGGGATCATCCAGTTGGCCAGATCGCCGTTCTGGGCCACCTGCATGGCCCCGAGGATCGACAGGTCGATATGGCCGCCACGGATCATCCCGAAGGAATCCGCCGACGAGAAGTAGCTCGTGGTCGGCAATTCGGTGATGGTCTGCTTGCCGGCATTGATGAGGTCGGGATCCTCCTCGCCCTCGTAGGGGAACGGGCCCATGCCCAGCATCCCGTTCTCGGACTGGAGCTGCACCGACATGCCGTCGGGGATGTAGTTCGACACCAGCGTCGGGATGCCGATGCCGAGATTGACGTAGAAGCCGTCCTCGAGCTCGCGGGCGGCGCGGGCCGCCATCTGGTCGCGCGTCCAGGCCATGGTGGTCTCCTCTCTCGCTCGTTAGATGGCGCCGCCGCCCGTCGGGGCGGGGGCGGGCGCGGCTTCACTGCGCTTGCGGGTGGTGCGCTGCTCGATGCGCTTCTCTGCGTTCGGGACGTGGATCATCCGCTTCACGAACACGCCGGGCGTGATGATGTGGTCGGGGTCGATCTCGCCCGGCTGCACCAGATGCTCGACCTGCGCGATGGTCATGCGCGAGGCCGACGCCATCATCGGGTTGAAGTTGCGGGCGGTCTTCCGGTAGACGAGGTTGCCCTCGGTATCGCCCTTCCAGGCATGGACCAGCGAGACGTCGGCGAACAGCCCGCGCTCCATCACGTAGGTCTCGCCGTCGAACTCCCGGGTCTCCTTGCCCTCGGCGATCAGGGTGCCGACGCCGGTCTTGGTGAAGAAGGCCGGGACGCCGGCGCCGCCGGCGCGGATGCGCTCGGCCAGGGTGCCCTGCGGGTTGAACTCGATCTCCAGTTCGCCGGCCAGGTACTGCTTGGCGAAGGTCTTGTTCTCGCCGACATAGGACGAGATCATCTTCTTGATCTGGCGCGTCTCGAGCAGCACGCCGAGGCCGACGCCGTCGATGCCGGCATTGTTCGAGATGACCGTGAGGTCCTTGGCGCCGCTCTCGCGCACCGCGTCGATGAGGACGTCGGGAATGCCGCAGAGGCCGAAGCCGCCGGCCATGATCGTCATGCCGTCCCGCAGGACGCCCGCCAGGGCGGCGGTGGCGTCGGGGTATACCTTCTTCATCCCTCGTTTCCCCAAATTCTGGCACCGCCGGGGCTCACTTGCCCTCGCTCCCGCACGGATGCGGCGCCTCGCTGCCCTGTTTAGCATCGTTGCGCCGCCGCACCACCGGGCGCTGGAAGGAAAATGCCGCTTGGAGGAGGGCGCACGCGACGCGGCAAGTCATGCCGGGGAGAGAGGTTCTAGAGGGAAGAGACATCCTACGGGGGAGAGAAGCCGGCCGGGGAGACAAGCCGGCCGCGAGGGATTATAGGGAAAGCGGGAAGGCGTATGCCGTCGGCGGGCCCCGGTGGGCCGGCCGGAGCGGCGGGCCCGGGGGGGCGCACCAGTTCCCTCCCCGCCCGCCGCCCGGGGGGGGTGGGGGCCCCCCACCCCCCCGCCCCCCGCCCCCCCCCGCGCC
>NZ_LABX01000064.1 GCF_001043915.1 Methylobacterium aquaticum
CGCTGAAGCGGCCGCTCTGAGATTATCGGGGCAGAGAGAAATGAAAGGCAACGATTCCGATGTGCGGTGTAGCGTCTGTACTCGGCTGTCGGGCCAAGAGACGTGCACTCAGCCCGAACGAAGCGATAGACGCCGTCGGGCAGCGAGCCGCGCCGCCCGAACGCGATCTGATCGGCCAGCGCGCCGGGTCAGATGCCCTGGCCGCCGGATACTTCGATGCGCTGAGCATTCACCCAACGGTTGTCCTCGGACAGCAAGCCGGCGATCATCGGCCCGATATCGTCCGGCACGCCCGCTCGACCGAGTGCGGTCATGTCGGCAAAGAGCCTGTTGATCTCGGGATTATCGCGCACCGCGCCGCCACCGAAATCCGTCTCGATGGCGCCGGGCGCAACCGTATTCACGGCGATGCCCCGCCCACCGAATTCCTTGGCCATGTACACCGACAGCACCTCGACGGCGCCTTTGACCGCTGCGTAGGCGGCGTAGCCCGGGAAGGCGACGCGGGTCAGGCCGGAGGAGAGGTTCACGATGCGTCCGCCATCGGCGATGAACGGCAGGAGCGCCTGCGTGAGGAAGAACACGCCCTTGAGGTGCACGTTGACGAGATCATCGAACTGCGCCTCCGACATATCCGAGATCAGGGCGTACTCGCCGTGACCGGCGTTGTTGACGAGGTGGTCGAAGGTTTCGCGGCTCCAGTTCTCGCGCAGAGCCGCACGCAGGTGCTCGGCGAACGGCGCGAACGCGGCGACATGGCCGGTGTCGAGCGGAAGCGCGATCGCCTTGCGGCCCAGAGCCTTGATCTGCGCAACGACAGCAGCAGCGTCCTCGGCGCGGCTGCGATAAGTCAGGACGACGTCGTAGCCACGTCGGGCGATGCTGATCGCCGTGTTGCGGCCGAGGCCGCGGCTGCCGCCGGTCACGAGTGCAATCTTCGTCATGATTTGGCTCCAAAGAGTGACGCCAGAGTTATAGGGAATCGCGCCGTCCAGTGTTGCCGAAAGCTCGGAGATTTTTGCCTATTTCTCCGAAGGTTTGTGCGATTTGGAAGGGATACTGCTGGAGTCACCTTATGACAGCACTCCTAGACGCCGTTCGACGCCACGCAAAAGTCCACGCCGACGAGAGCGGCATCGGACGGACGCCGGTCCCCGGCCTGACGACGGTGCGTGCCACCGCGCCAAGCGGCCTCGCCTACGCAGTGTCGCGGCCACTCGTGTGCCTCGTGGTGCAAGGGGCGAAGCACGTGACGATGGGCGCGCAAGACTTCATGTTCTCGGCGGGTGACTCGCTCCTGATTACCGCGGACATGCCGATGACGAGCCAGATCACGCGGGCGAGCGAGTCTGCACCTTACCTGGCCGTGGTTTTGGAACTCGATGTCGGCTTGGTGGCAGAGCTGGCAGCGCAGATGGGAGCGGTTGGCGTTGCCGCGCCGGTGCCGGCGCGCATCGACCGAACCGAGATGGAGGTCGCCGACACCGCGCTGCGGCTGATGCTCCTCCTCGATCGTCCCGCCGCCGTGCCCGTGCTCGGGGCGCAGCTCGTGCGCGAGATGCATTACTGGCTCCTCACAGGCCGGCACGGCACCACGATCCAGCAACTGGGCTGGTCCACCACTCCACTCGGACGCGTCGCGCGCGCGATTGCAATGCTGCGTACGGATTTTGCGCGTCCCCTGCGGGTCGAGTGCCTGGCAGAGGTTTCGGGAATGAGCCTATCCTCGTTTTATCACCACTTCCGCGTCGCGACCTCGCTGTCACCGCTGCAGTTCCAGAAGCAGCTCCGTCTGATCGAAGCGCGCCGGCTGATGACGGAGGATCACATGCCGGCGAGTCGCGCAGCCTTCGCGGTCGGCTACGAGAGCGTGCCGCAATTCACCCGTGAGTATGGCCGCATGTTCGGTCTGCCGCCCGGGCGCCACGTGCGGGAGGCCAGGTGCGGCGAGCCGGGGCCGCTTGGGCGGCTGTTTCGGTGAGCGCTCGGCGCGACCAACCCGAGACGACCGGGGGCGATGTCGCGCCCGCCAGGCGACGCCATCCGCAGATGAACGCCGTCACGGCTGTTAGATGTTGCTGGAAAATTGACTTGAAAGAGCGCATCGCCAGCCTGTGCGGCGCTTGATCCGGACCAGTTTGCGAAATGAGACAACGACCACGCAGCGGTCGCCTGAAGCGATCAATCGAAACCACTGTGAAGAGGGATGGTCGCCATGGAAGGGACTTCGCCGGTGCTCTGGCAGATCGACGCGCGCGGGGTCGCGCGGGTGGAGTTCAATCGGCCTCACGTCAACAATGCCTATGACGGCGCACTCATCGACGGCATCCTCGCCACGCTCAACGCGCTCTCGACGGCAGCAGGGTTGCGCGCCGTGGTGCTCTCCGGCCGGGGCCGCCACTTCCAAGCCGGTGCCGATCTTCAATGGATCCGCCAAGTGCGGGAGCAGGACATGGCGGCGAACGTTCGCGCCTCGCGCATGACGGCGGAGGCGATCCGGCGCCTGGGCGCGGTGTCCGTGCCGACGATCGCTCTCGTGCAAGGAGCCTGCTTCGGCGGTGGCACAGGCATCGTGGCAGCCTGCGACGTGGTCGTGGCGGCCGAGAACGCGGTCTTCTCGATCGCAGAAGTACGCTGGGGCCTCACGGCGGCGATCATCATTCCACAATTGAGCGATGCGATCGGTGTGCGGCAGGTTCGCCGCTACGCCGTTACCGGCGAGCGCTTCGATGCCAAAGAGGCACGGCGCATCGGCCTCGTTCACGAGGTGGTACCGCCGGGCCAGCTTCTGGAAACCGGTGAGCGCGTCGTCGGTCACGTGCTCGAGAACGGCCCCGAGGCGATCCGCGAGACCAAGTCCATCACGTGCGACGGCGAGCGGAAGCCGCTGACCGCAGAGCAGTTCGACGCGCTGATCATTGGCCACGCGGCGAAGCGATGCTCCGAGGAAGCGGGAGAAGGTCTTGCCTCCTTCGTCGAGAAGCGGGAAGCCTCGTGGGTGACGCACCATGCCCGCCGGAATGACGCTACATAAATATCAATGGCCTAAGCTCGACTTTGACCAATCGACGCCCCGTTACCTATGTAGAGCCTGCACCCACGAGTCAGGATCCGTTCGCGTCCTGCTTCCCATAACGTCCAAGGGCAAAACCGACTTGTTACTGTAAGGAGGGAGTTCCCCGGTGAGCGATTGCTCGGCGGGTCCGATGGGGACTTTCGCCATGTCGCATCGACGAGGTGAGAGTACAAAACTCACTCGGCGCGTCCAGCCTCGCCGGAGGAGGCCACCAACAGGCACTGGCCGATTGGCCAAAGTCGAGCTAAGATGCTGACGCATCAGGCCGGGGTTAGCCGGTCGACCCCATGATAGGGGTCCACGCCGGTGCCGAGAACACACCCAAAGCCGAGGCTTACGATTCTACGAGAACGGAAGGTCGGCAGGCCAATCGCCGCTCAGGCCGCCTTACCGATCGTACCATGCTCCGGCGTGCCTCGTATCTGGTCGGAGATCACATCGCGGATCAACTCACGGATCCTTGTCGATTGCGGCCGTTCCCGGTGCGACAGCATGTAGGCGTTGCGCGTCAGGGTCGGGCCGACGATCTTCCGGATCCGAAGGCGATTCTGATCACACTCACGCTTGACCACGGCGTAAGGCAGCACGGTCGCGCCCTCCCCATCCTCCACCAGGTTCTTGACGATGTTCATCGAAGGCAGGACGCCGCGGATGTGCAACCGAATCCCGGCGACGGCCGCCTCTGACTGAAGCTTGTCCACCAGGCGGCGGGTGAGGAGCGGGTCGGCGACGAAGAGCGGCATGTCTGCGAGGTCCGCGAAGTCGATCGGGCGACCGATCGCCGGCTCGTTCGGAACGGCCGGCTGAACGAGATAGAGGGCCTCCTCGAGGACGACCTCGCGATCGATCTTCGGCCCGACTGGCCCTTCGCATGCGATCGCGAGATCAATCTCGCCGTCCGCCACCCAGTCGCTAAGGTATTTCGAGGGCGCCTCCGTGAGGTCCAGGCGCAAGCCGCTCTGGCTTTCCGCGACCCTCTGCGACAGGGACACGGAGAGCATGGCGGCGAGGCTCGGTGCCATCCCGATCCGCACGGCCTTCGGGCTTTCGGCCTGTGTTTCGCGAACGGCACGAACGGCTGTGTCGACCCCGGTCAGGATCGACTCGGCATGCTTCAGAAGGAGGGAGCCCTGCGGGGTGAGGGCGACTCCGCGCGAGTGGCGGGTGAGCAAGGCGACGCCCAGCTCTTCCTCAAGGTTTTTGATCTGAAGACCGAGGGCGGGCTGGGTAAGGCACAACACGTTGGCGGCCCGCGAGAAACTGCCCAATTCGGCGATCTTGCGGAACGAGCGAAGCTGGCGGAGTTCCACGGCCCGATCTCCCTCTCTGCCACGATCCTGCATCAGGCGTGTCGGTCGGGGCAAGCACGCAGCAATTTCGGTGCCGAGCCGCACGCATTCCCGCCATGCCGCGCGGGCGTCAGGCGGGGGGCCGCGGCGAGAATTCCACGCCGAGATCCCACCACAGGCCGGCCATGAGGCCAAGGCCCTCGCGGAACAGCGAGCCGAGCCCGTGCTCGTCCGGTCCGTGCTGGCTGCAGCCGCCATAGGAGAACGGCAGCCAGAGGACGGACGTGCCGAGTTCTTGCCGAAAGAGTTCCGATGGGCCGGAGGCGCCGATATTGGGCACGAGGTTCGGCGGGCGACCCGATGTCCGCGCGAAGGATCGCACGACCCGGTCGACCCAGGGATCGTTGAGCGGAGTTCGCGAGGCTGGGAAGGCGTCGCGCTCCTGCACGGCAACAACCCGCACTTGGGGGAAGCCCTGCGCGTCGAGATGCGACCGCAGCGCGTCGACAAGTCCATCCGCCGCGACATCGACCGTGTGGCGCACCTGGATTCGGGCGCGGGCTGTGCCGGAGACGGCGTTCACGGGCGCATCGGGTTGCCCGGAGACGCTCGCCAGCACGACGGCGCTCGTCCACATGAAGATCCGCTCGGCGCGGGAGAGGCCCGGCTCGCCCCAGCCAGGGTCGGGCTGCGGTGCGCCGGCCACCTCGTCCACGGCGATCGCAGCACAGGCCCGTCGCACGTCCTCGGGGATGTCGGTCGGCGTCCAGCCCGGGACCATGATGCGTCCGTCGCGGGAGATGATGCTGGCGATGGCGTGCGACAGCACCACCGCGGGATCCATCAGCAGACCGCCCCAATGACCGGAATGGTGGCCGCCTTCGCGCAGGTCGACGACGAGATCCATGGCGACGCCGCCGCGGGTGCCGAGCGTTACCTCCGGGATGGTGGCCGACTGGCGCAGGCCATCGAGCGCGATGAAGACGTCGGCCGCACAAGCCTCGTGATGCCGTTGGAGGATGCCCCGAAGTCCGGGCGATCCCGCTTCCTCGCCCGTCTCGACGAAGATCTTCACGTTGAAGCCGAGCCGCCCGCGCACCGCGATGACAGCGCACAGCGCCTCAATCGCGAGGAGGTGCTGGCCCTTGTTGTCGACGACGCCCCGACCGTAAATGCGGTCGCCCTCGACGGTGACCGTCCACGGATCGAGCCCGGCCCGCCAACGCTCCGGCATGGCGCGGACGACGTCACCGTGGCCGTAGACCAGCACGGTCGGGAGGGACGGGTCCTCGATGCGGGTCGCGAGCATCACCGGCCCGTGCTCGGGATCCGGATTGTCCAGGAGCGCGACGGAGAAGCCCTCCCGCTCGACCATCGGTCCCAGCACCTCGGCGCAATAGCGCACGAGATCGTCCCGGTGCTCGGGGGGATGGCTCTCGGTCGGCACGGCGACGAGGGTCGCGAGCCGATCGAGAAAGGTTCCGTCGTCGAAGGAACAGCGGGCCTTCGCGATGGCGGCGTCGCGGGACGGGTCCGTGAGGGGTGTGTCTCCTGCCTCTTTCATCGGCGAACTCCGTCGGCGACTGGTGCCAAGGCCGAGAGTTCGTCAGCGAGGTCCGGGCCCTGCGAGCGCTCGCCGCGCTCGACGGCCCCGATCAGCGCAGCCAAGGCCTCGAGCAGCGTCATCGGCAGGCCCTGGCGCTGCGCCGCCGCCCGGATCGGGACGAGCTGCGCGCCGACCTCCGTCGGGCGCTTGCGGACCGCGAGGTCGCGCCAGATGCCGCTATGCGTCTTTCCCGTATCGCGGTTGAAGGCTGCGAGCGCGTCGAGGCTCGCATTCATGGCCGTTGGGTCGTCCGCCAGGAACGCGGCGGGCTCGAAGGTGTCGAAGCCGCGGGGTCGGGCGCCTTCCGCGACCGCAATTCGCAGCAGCTCCTGCACGAGCGCGACGACCAGCGGGCGGCGGATCGGATCGGCGATGAAGTCGGCGATCGTGTCGTTCGTCAGCGCGGAGGCGCTCAGCACGGCCGCATAGGCCATCTTGCCCCAGAGAAACCCGAAGATGTCGTCGCTCACCAGCGTGTGCGGCTCGAACGGCAGGAGCAGCTCGCGCAGGGCCTCGATCCGCCGCGTCCGCATGCCGTCGAGTTCGCCGATCGCCACCGTGCCGCGCAGTCCGTAGCTGATGTGGCCGGGCCCGAGATAATCGCCGGCGAAGTTGACGAAAGCGCCGATGGTCCGATCCCGTCCGACGATCGCGGCAATGGCCGGCTCGTTCAGTCCGTTCTGGCAGGACACCACGTAGCCGTCGGGTGCGAGATGCGGCAGGAGGGCGGTTGCGGCGCTCTCGGTGTGCTGCGACTTGACCGCCAGGAGAATGGCGTCGAACGCTCCCTCAAGGCTGTCCGGCGTCGCCGCCGCGACCGGAACGGTGAAGCCGCCCAGTGGCCCTTCGATCGAGAGGCCGTGACGCGTCATGGCATCGACGTGCTCCCGCACGAGGTCGACCAGGACGACGTCCGTCCCGGCACGCGCGAGATGCGCCCCGATCGTACCGCCGATCGCGCCCGCGCCCCAGATGCAGACGCGCCCGCTCACGAACGGCCTCCGTCGACCGAGATGACCTGTCCGGTGATCCAGGACGCCTGTACGCTCGCGAGGAAGACCACCGCATGCGCGATGTCCTCAGCGGTGCCGAGACGGCCGGTATTCAATCCGGCAAGGACCTGCGCCTTCTTCTCAGCGCTCCAGCCGTCCCATTGACGCTGCGAATCCGGGTTGGACAGAATGAAGCCCGGGGCGACCGCATTCACCGTAACGCCGGCGGCGGCGAGGCCGACAGAAAGCTGCTTCACGAGACCATTCACCGCGTGCTTGGCGGCCGTGTAGCCGTGCAGGCCCGTGAGGCTGGCGCGCAGGCCGGCCCCGGACGAGACGACCACGATCCGTCCCCAGCCGGCCTGCGTCATCGCAGGAGCCGCCGCCTGGGCCAGCCAGAGCGCGCTCTTGACGTTGGCGGCCATGAGCCGGTCCCAGCCCTCGTCGGAGATGGCCTCCAGGGGCGTGCCGGCGAGTCCCGCGACACCGCCCGCCGCGAGCGCCAAGACATCGAGCCGACCCTCTGCGGCGACGATCGACCGAACGAGGCCGTGGGCCGCCTCGCGGTCCGACAGGTCCACGGCATGGGCCGGAAGGCCCAACTCGTCACCGATCTCGACGACCCGCGTGTCCCGGTCGACGAGATGGACGCGTGCGCCCGCCCCGTGGAACGCGGCCGCCATCGCCTTGCCGATGCCCTGGGCCGCGCCACTGATAAGGGCGACTCGCCCGTCAAACCTGATGTCCATGTCCGATCCTCCGACGGGGCGGGTCAGCTGGGGTCTGCGAGGGCGATGCGCGCCGTCTCGAGTGCCGCCGCGATGCGGTTGAGGGCCCGACGAGCGGCGACACGCGCAAAGCGCGACGCATCGGTGCCCGGCTCCGTCGCCGCGAGTGCCCGGATCGGGTCGAGCACGGGGTAGGGGTCCTGTTTCAGCGCGGGGTCGGGCTCGAAGCGGTCGCCCCTCGTGTAGTCGAGTGGCACGAGGGCACGGCAGGCATCGATGAGGGCTGCGTTGGAGCAGCTCGTCTCTGGCGAGCCGGCAACCTGAATGCGGCGGGCGACCTCAGCGAGACCGCGCAGTGCCGACAGGAGGGCCGACAGGTCGAGCCGTCCCGCGAGATCGCTCTCCAGCCCGACGAGCGCCTTCTCGAGCGCCGTGACCTGCCGGGCGACGTCGAGCGGAAGGAGCGGGTCGGTGAGCAGGCGACCGATCGCGTGGACGTAGATGCGGGCATCGCGCACGAGGAGGTCCGGGTCGATCTTGTCCAGCGTGTCGTCGGGCGTGTGCCACCACCAGCCGAAGCCGGCTCCGTTGCGCGTGGCCGCGCCCCCGATCGCCGGGCCCATGACGCTCGGGCCTTTGCTGGCCGGCTGCTCGCCCATCGCCATGAACAGGGACGGAATGCCAATGCCCCAAAACGACTGATCGCCGGCGCGGCTCATGCGATGACCGATGAGCGTCTGCCCGCCTTGCCGCTCCACGGCTTCGGCAGCGACGCGGAACAGCTCGTGCGAGGAGAGCGCGTCGGTCAGCACCGTATTGCCCTTGGCACCGACTGAATCGACGTTGACGTGGGCGACGCAGCGCGCTTCCAGCTCGCCAAAACGCTCGTCGGCGTACCAAGCCGAGCCCGAGTAGCGGCCATGCGAATGACCGGACCAGAAGCAGAGACGCAGCCCTCGCACGAGCGCGTCGCGACGTGGTGCGAAGAGGCGTGCCACCTCCAGCATCGTGGCGTTGGCGCTGCCGTTGTCCATGACGCCGCGGTACCAAGTGTCATGGTGGCCAGAGAACAAAACGAACGTGTCGTCCGGCGCGTTCGGCGCGTCGAGATCGGCCTGCAGGATCGGCGTCTCGCGCCAGCCGGTCTCGACCTCCGCGAAGATCTCGGCCTCGAGCATCTCGCCGGCGATGATCCGCCGTTTCAATGCGTCCCCGTCTTCGTGCCGAATCGTGACGACGACTGTCCTCGGCAGGAGATCGCGCTGCGCCTCGGTCGGGCTACCCCAGACGGGCGAGATGCACATCTCGTAGAGGTGTTCGAGCGGGGAGACGTGGATCTGCCCGAGCGCGCCTGCCTGGGACGCCCGCAGGCTCGCGGCCGGGTTGGCGATGCCGTCCAGCAGCACGATCCGGCCCGCGACGTCGAGCCCGGTCAGGTCGCGGGAGCCGCCGCTCCCGGCATAAACGACGGGCGCGCGGAGGCCTGCCGGACCCGAAGGCTGCGAGAAGGACTGGGTGATGCAGTCGAGCCGGGTGCCGCCGACGAACAGCCGCGCCTTGCCCGGCAGGCTGATATAGGCGTCGTGCCCGATCAGCTCAGTGCGCCAGCCGAGTTCCGTCAGCACCTTGGCGAGATAATGAAAGCTTTCCCGCTCCTCGGACGATCCGGAAAGCTTCTCGCGCTCCGCGAACACGGCGAGGTGGCGCATCATCGCGCCGGCGTCGACGGCACGGCAGAGGTCCTCGATCAGCTGGCTCATCTGTCGCGCTCCATCCTACCAGGAATGCCGGCGCGAGGCGGGACGACGCCAGACACCTGCTCGTTCGAGGATAGGGAAGATCGGCGCAGCCCGGAGCAGCTCGGCGGATGACCAGACCGGCAGGCGGAAAAGGAGCCCGTTCAGCCCGAACTGCTTGTTAGCCGCGATGATCTCCTCGGCCACCTCAGCGGGAGTGCCAGCGAAGACGGGAAACTCGAGCGGCGCAGTCTTTTCGTGGCGCAGCTTGCCGATCTGCCCGGTCCACTTGCGGCCGGCCTCGTTGTCGAGGCTGGCCATCAGCTCTCCGTAAAGCGCTTTTGCCTCTCCCGGCTCGTCGCGGATCAGGAGGTCGGCGACCACCAGCGCCTCGGGCGCCCGATCCCGCCCGGCCTCAGCCGCATAGCGGGCAAGGTCAGCCTTGATCGACACCACGTCCGCAAGGGAGCGGGGAGAGGCGAACATGTAGTCGCAATGCCCGGCGGTGAAGCGGCGGCCGGCTTCAGAGGCGGCGGCGCAGACATAGACCGGGCGCTCGGACGGGTAGGGCCCCTTCATCCTGCCGTGCGCCCGGTAATGCGCGCCGGCATGCTCGGTGCGCCGCGAGCCGTCCCAGAGGGAGTCCATGATCGCGATGGTCTCCTCGGCCGCGGCATACATGGTCGAGCTGTCGGGGAGGTCCTCGAAGCCGAAAAGGCTCGCCTCGTAGTCCCGGTAGCCGTTGACGATGTTCCAGCCCCAGCGTCCGCCGCCGAGCCAGTCGAGATTCGCCGCGAAACGGGCGATGTGCGTCGGGTGGAAGAAGGTGGTGTGCAGGGTGGAGATGACGCCCAGATGCCGCGTCGCCATGAGCAGGGGCGCGGCGAGCATCAGCGCGTGCAGGCCCGGATCCTGGAAGCCGATGCGGGTGCCTTCCTCCGAGCTCGGCGCGTAGCCGTCGCCCAGCAACGTGAAGTCGAGCTGGACGGCCTCGCAGGCTTGCGCGAGCGCGAGGTGGTTCTCGAGCCGTAGCGGATCAGGATTCAGCGCCGAGATCTGCGCCGACGGCAGGAGCGTGCGCGTGCCCGGCCAAAAGATGCCGAACCGCATCGTCCCGTCCCAGCTCTTCGGCTTCCGGACTTGATCGAGACAGGGCAAGACGAGGTCGGGAATGGCGTGTGCAGACATCGTTTCCTCGGGAAGAAGTGACTTGGCCCCTCAACCGAGCATGCGGGCGAGGCCGACGGTTCGCTCGATCACCGCGACGGCGATCACCGACAGGATGATCAGCACGGTCGAGACGGCCGACACGGTCGGGTCGATGTTGATCTCGACGTAGTTGAACAGCGCGATCGGCAGCGTGTTGACGCCGGGTCCCGCGACGAAGAACGAGACGGTGAACTCGTCGAACGACATGATGAAGCCGAATACCGAGGCGGCCAGCAGACCGGGCGCCATCATGGGCAGAATCACGAGCCGCCCCACCTGCGATGGCCGTGCGCCGAGAACGAGGGAAGCCTCTTCCAATGCGACGTCGATGCCCCGGATGCTGCCCGCGAGGACACGCACCGCATAGGGGAGCGTCAGGATGACGTGCGCGACGAAGAGGCCAGAGATGTCGCCGATGAGGCCCATCGCGCCGAGGATCATGTTGAGCGCGATCGCGAGCACGATGGAGGGCACGATCAGCGGCGTCAGGAGGAGCAGCTCCACCAGTCCCCGGCCCGGGAAGCGGTATCGGACGAGCGCGTAGGCGGCGAGCGAGCCGATCACGATCGAGATCGTCGTGGCGACGGCGGCAACCATCGCGCTGATCCCGAAGCCGTGCAGGAAGCCGGGTGTCGTCGCCGCGCTCGCGAACCATTTCAGACTGAACCCGATCGGCGGGAAGCTGACGGAGACGTCATCGCTGAAAGCGGACGGAATCACGACGAGGATCGGCGTGATGAGGAACAGCATCACGAGGCCGACGAAGGCCCGCAGCAGGAAGCCCGTTAAGTCTCGGGCATGGGGCGCCGCCGCCATGCTCAGTGCTCCCCGAAGCGGCGGATGAGGCCGTTGTAGAGCGCGACGAGGCCGAGGGTGGAAACAGTGAGGAGAACCGCCGTGGTCGCGCCGGCCGGCCAGTCGCTCGCATCGACGACCTGTTCCTTGAGCACCGTCGCGAGGACAGAGACGTGCCCGCGCGACAGCCAGAGCGGCGTCAGGAAGACACCCGTCGACAGGCAGAAGACGATCACCGATCCCGCCGCGATGCCCTGCAGGGATAGAGGCAGCGTGACGAGACGGAAGGAGGTCGCGGGCGTTGCCCCGAGGAGGGCCGCGGCCTCGCGCAGGCTCGGATCGATGGCCCCGAGCGTCGAGGCGATCGACAGCACCATGAAGGGCAGGAAGATGTGCACCATGCCGGCCACGACCGACCAGTAGCTGCGCATCAGCGCAACGGGGCCTTTCGTCAGGCCGAGGGCTTGAAGGGCCTGGTTAATCACTCCCTCGTTGCCGAGCAGGATCGTCCATCCGAGCGCACGCACCACGATGCTGACCAGCAGCGGCGATAGCACGATGATGAAGGCGACGTATCTGTAGGAGGAGCGGCTGTAGACGAGGTACCAGGCCACCGGATAGCCGCACAGCACGCAGATCACGCTCACCATGAGCGAGAGATGAAAGGTCCTGATCCCGGCCTGGATCAGGTAGCCATCCTCGAAGAAGCGGACGTAATGTTCGAGTGTCGGCTGCGAACCCTCGCTCTGGGTCGAGATCCAGGCCATCGTGACGGTGGCGCAAACCATCGCGAGGCCCACGAGGCTCGCGGGGAGCAGGAGGAGCCCGAGGTTGAGGCGGGAGCGCCAGGCGCTCCGCGGCGAGGCGTGCTGGGCTGCGACGGCGCTCATGGGGTCAGTGCCGTCACGCTGGAGCGCGTCCAGGAGAGGACCACCTCGTCGCCCGCTTCGGGCGCCTGGACGGGCGTGCTGCGATTGGCGTTCGTCAGCAGCACGTCGACCGGTTGCGGCAGGCCGATGTCGACGTAGCAATGGGACACCGCGCCCGAATAGGCGACGTGCAGCACGCAGCCGCGCAGGGACCCTTCGTCGGAGGACGCCTTGCCGCTCGACAGGAACACGTTCTCGGGCCGGATGAAGAAGGAGAGCGAGGTATCGACCTCGGCCTGTCCCGCGACGATCGGGACTGCAATCATCGCCCCGTTCACGAGCCTGACCGATGCCGTTTCTGCCGTCCGGTCCACAACTTCGCCGCTGAAGAAGTTCGAGGTGCCGATGAAATCCGCGATGAAGGCGTTGCGGGGATCGCGATAGACCTCGTCGGGCGGCCCCGCCTGAACGACCTTCCCGGCATTCATGACGATGATGCGGTCGGAGAGCGTCAGCGCCTCCTCTTGGTCGTGCGTGACCATGACGGTAGTGATGCCGACGCGACGCTGCAGGAGCTTCAGCTCGAGCTGCATCTGCTCGCGGAGCTTGCGATCGAGCGCGCCGAGCGGTTCGTCGAGGAGCAGGAGCCGCGGACGGGTCACGAGGGCGCGGGCGATCGCAACGCGTTGGCGCTGGCCGCCGGAGAGCTGCTTGGGGAGACGTTCCGCGACGGCGCCGAGCCGCACCATCTCCAGAGCCTCGGCGACGGCCATCCTGCGCTCCGAGGCCGGTGCGCCGCGCACGCGCAGCCCGAACCCGACATTGTCGGCGACGCTCATGTGCGGGAAGAGCGCGTAGTTCTGGAAGACCATGCCGATGTTGCGCTGCCAGACCGGCAGGTCGTTCACGACCTCATCGCCGATCCGGATACTGCCTTCATCCGGTCGCTCGAGACCGGCGATCGCGCGCAGCACGGTGGTCTTGCCGCATCCGCTCGGGCCGAGAAGGCTGACGAACGAGCCGCGCTCGATATCGATCGACACGTTCTGCACGGCGACCACGTGGCCGAAGCGCTTCGAGAGGCCGGCAATGCCGACGGCGACCGGATCGTCCTGCGGATGGGTCGCGGCGGTGTTGAGGCTCTGCAGCATCAGACTTTCAGAGTCCGCTGGATGAGCTGCTGGATCTGCGCGAAGTTAGTGGCGATGTAGGTCGCATCGAGCCGGATCAGCTTGGAGCCGACATCCTCGGGCCTCACGATGGCCGGGTTGTCCCTCAGCTCGGCCGGGATGTGCAACGTGCCGATGGCCGGCGAGATCGCCGCCTGCGTCAGCCACGCCTCCTGGCATTCAGGCGAGAGCCACGTGTTGAGGTAGCGCTGCACCAGTTCCGTAACGAGCGGCGAGAAGCCCTCCACCGACTGGATCTGGTTCGACCACAGGGTTGCCCCTTCCTTCGGCAGGGCGAAGCGGACGTTCTTTCCTTGGAAGCGAGCTTGCTCGACCCAACCGCCCCAATGCGGCGCGAGCCAGACCTCGCCGCGATGGACCATGTCCTGCTCTGAGGTCGGTCCGGCGGACCAGACGCCGATGTTCTCGCGGTGCGGCGCCCAGGCCCTGATCCCGTCCTCGACCGAGGGTTTGCCGCCGCTCGCGACGGAAGCCATCGCATAGGCGTCGAAGTAGCTGTCGTACATCGACACCCGGCCCCGGTATTTCGGGTTCCAGAGGTCGGTCCAGGAGGTCGGCGCCTCGACCCGGTCGGGATTGTACATGATGCCGAAGGGCGTCTGCTGCACCGTCACGCCCTGGCTGTCGGGAATGCGCACGGCCTTCGGAACATGAACCGCGTTGGTCACGAATTGCGGATCAAGGGGCGCCCAGATCTTCGAGATCATGCCGCGCGCAGCGAAGAGGTCATTGAACATGCCCCCGCCGATCACCGGGTTCTTGCGCTGAGCGATCATTCTCGGGAAGGCGGCCGAATTGGTCGAGGTGTTCAGATCGATCGACACCTTCGGGTAGGCCTTGGCGAACATCGGGTTCGCAACCGCCCGCAGGGCGTCGCCCACCGGGCCGCCCTGGATCAGGATCGTGAGCTGCCCGGCGGTGTCGGCGGGAGCCGCAGCGAGCGCTTGCGCGAAAGCGAGAAAGGACGGTCCGGCAGCCCCGGCCGCCAGCATGCCGCGCAACAGCCTGCGGCGGTCCAGGCACGGCGTCAGGCGCCTGACGTCCTGTTCCTCGTAATCACTGTTCATGGCGGGCTCCAGAGTGTGGATGCGAAAGCGCGGTCAGCCTGCGGCGTTGTCGCGGGCGAAGCGGGCGATCTCCCCGTGGGTCGCGAACCACACGTCGCCGAGCGATTTCGCGTGCCGGATCAGCTCGTCCACGATCCAGATGCGGGAGCGATACGCGATGATGTGCGGGTGCATCGTCAGCTCGAACAAGCCGCCTTCGGCATGAGCCGCGTCGAGCTCACGGCGGAAGATGTCGAGAACGTCGGTGGGCGGAGTATAGGGGCGTAATCCTTGCGCCCGGTTCATCATAAAGTAGACGGCGTCGTCGCGAACCCACTCGAACGGCACTTCGACGATCCCGGTCGGCGTCCCGTTCAGGACGAGTTCGTAGCAATCCTCGTCTGCACTGAGCGACGAATCGTATTCGAGTCCGAGCTCACTCATGAGAGCCAACGTGTTCTCGCTGAAATCGGCGGAAGGGCAGCGCAGGCCGTAGGGCCGGGCTCCGGTGATCTGCTCGATCGTGTCGAGGGAGCGCCGCATGAGGTCGCGCTCGTCCGCTTCGGGAAGGATCGAGTTCAGCTCGTGGATCCAACCGTGGATGCCGATCTCGTGCCCCGCTCCGACGATCTGACGCTGCTCTTCGGGATGGAGGAGCGCGACGACGGCCGGCACGTAGAAGCTCGCCCGGACGTCGTGCCGCTCGAGAAGCGACAGGATCCGCGGGATGCCGACCCGGTTACCGAACTGGCCCCAGGCCAGACGCCCGATCGAGCGGCCGCCCTCGCGCAGCTCACTGGTCTCGTGATCGGAGTCGAACGACAGGGCAACCGCGCAGCGGGCGCCGCCCCTCCAGGTCTTCGGCTTCAGCGCGCGTCCGGCGCGGCAGCGCTCGACGAGTGCTCGCCATTGTTGCTCTGGCCATTGCCAAGGCTCCGAACCATTCGCGCTCATGGACAACCCGCGCCAGCGATTTCGATCGAGAGTGATCGTTGCCGATGCACAAGCGTCGTGTCGAATGAAAAATTCTGTATTCAGCTATAAGTTTGTCTTATATTCCATGAATTTATTGTCATGGGTGTGTGGTTTTTCATTGACGAGCGTAATATTTTGCGACAGTCCATAGCGAGACATCAGCCGTTCCTCGCGTGGCTCGAAGCCTTGCTCTCAACGGAATGTGCGAACAGCCGGAGGATCGCTACCGATGTCCGTGAGGAAGCCGCGCATTCGAGACGGATCGATGCGCTTCGGCCTGTTCTGGCCCAAGGCTGCGACCATGTTGCCCTCGCGGAAGATGGCGCAGCGCAACCCGAACGTTCTCGACCTCGACAATCACTTAGCCCTCGCGCGGGTCTGTGAGGAGGTTGGCCTCGACCTCGTGCTCCTTGGTGACGGTTATGCCCCGAGTTCCGACGAGGGAAGCAGCTTCGGCTTCCAGGATCCGTCGCTTCATGCCCTCGTCCTCGCTGCTCCCCTGATCCAGGCGACGACGCATCTCGGAGTGATCTCAACCCTCCACGTTCCGTTCTTCGCACCCGTTCAAATCGCCCGTTTCGGTTCGCATTTCGATTGGCTGAGCGGCGGGCGCTGGGGCTGGAACGTCGTCAACGGCTACCGCGACTACGAGGCGCGCCTCTTTGGCATCGAGCAGATGCTCGATGGTCCGACACAATATGAGGCGGCTGACGAAGCGTTGCACATCATTACCAGCGTCTGGCGCGACAAGGGGATCGTCGACTTCTCCGGGAAGCACCTGCGCGCGAGCGGAAAGATGCGGGGTCCGTTTCCTCCGGAGAAACCGGCGCTCGTTTGCGCGGCCGCTTCGGAGCGCGGCCGCCGATTCACGGCCGAGCACTGCGACTACCTGTTCGCATCGCCTCCGACATTGGCCGCCCTGCCCGAGGTGCGCGCGTCGCTCGCGCGCCATGCCGGCGCCGTCGAGCGCGATACGCCGGAGATCTTGGTTGTCGCCGACGTACTGGTGCGGGATCGGCCGGACGAAGCCGCAGATCTCATGCAGGAGCTGATGAGCGATATCGGCGGCGACGCCGGAGATCGATGGGCAGCACAGATGGCGCTCCTGCGAAAGGACAGCACGTCGCCTGGCCGCTTCCCGGCATTCGCCGGAACGCCGAACGAGGTCGCTCAGCAGATCCTGTCTGCGCGCGAGCAATGGGGACTGAACGGGATCCTGTTCAGGCTGCCGCTCTGGGCGCCGGAGGAGATGGCACGCGTCGGACCGGTGCTAGCCCTGCTGGAGGATGCCGGCGTCTGGGTCGCGCCAGAGCGCCGGTCTTATTGCTGGTAGTGATGGCGCGCGATTCCAGGTTGTAAAAGGAGGGTGCCGGTGAACAGCAACGAAGTTCTGCTGGAGTGGGGCGATCCGCAAAACGATCCGCGGGCATTCAGACGCACTCTGGGACATTACGGGACAGGCGTTGCCGTCATTACTGCCCAAGGCGAGGCTCATCCGGTCGGCGTCACGGTGAATTCCTTCGCTTCCGTGTCGCTCGACCCACCGCTCGTACTGTGGTCTCCCGCCAACACCTCCACGTCCTTGCCTGCTTTCCGCAAGGCCCCGGGCTTCGCCGTGAACGTGCTGGCGTCGCATCAGGCCGAGCTATCGAGTAGGTTCGCGAAATCGGGCGGCGACAAGTTCGCCGATCTGGAGCACGAGGTCGGCCGGCACGGCGCGCCGCTGCTCCCGGGTTGCATCGCGCGTCTGCAGTGCCGGCGAGAGACCGAGTTCCCTGGCGGCGACCACACGATCATGATCGGGCGTGTCGAGCATTTCGAGCGGTTCACGGGCACGCCTCTGATCTTCGCTCAGGGCCGGTATGGCGTTCCGCTCGACAATCCCGAGCTGGACAGCGAGATCGCTCCGCTCAACGCGGAGGCGAGACCCTACACGTTCCTGACGCTGCTCCGGCGAGCCTATCTGGCGCGATCTGCCGCCTTCAGGCAGGAGGCGGCATCTGCCGGGCTCACGGTGAACGAGAGCCGCATCATCTATCATCTCGACGCGAACGGGCGTCTCGAAATCCCTGCCCTGGCCCGTGCCGCGCTTCTCGACTCGGCGAGCGTCGAGGACGCGGTCCGAACGCTCAGCGCGCGTGCGATGGTGCGGCGGGAGGAGGACGGCAGCTTCGTCAACACCGAGGCCGGCACGGCCGTCAACTCGGCGCTTCGGGAGGTCTCGGCCGTCTCCGAGTCGGATCAGCTCTCCGAACTCTCGCGGGAGACCATCGACGGCGCAAGGGCTGTTCTTGAGGCGTTCGCTCGCGTGTCTCCGAAAACGTGATGCCCGAGTTGATCCTCCATCGGCGTTGCGGGCACCCCTGATACGCTCGTTGCGGGCCCGGGAGGTGGTCGATCGCTGAGGCGCGACACAAGTTCATGGCCGCGTCCAAACGCGAGACGGCGGTGGTCCTGCTCGGGACGAGCGGTCGGTCGGTCAGGGGGCTGCGTCGGTGCCGTCGCGGTCGGGTGAGCGGATGTGACCGTCCGCGTCGCTGCCGACACGAGGGGCGTCGGAGCGGTCTCCTGCGCCGCTTCGAGGGCAGGAGGGTCTCCCGGAGAGCCGCCGCCTCGGCATCCGCCGGCCAGTCGTGACGCCTGCTGGCGCCTGTGATCACCGCCGGGCGGCGCGGCTCAAATCCATGCTCAAGTCGATGTGTGGCAAGTCCATGTGCGGCCGGCAGCTGCGATGCGACTGCTGATGCGCCCGCGCCGCTCGTTGCCGCCGCTGCGGTGCGGCGGCGGTGCAAGACCGAGACAGGCCGCAATCGGCCGGCCGGAGCGAAAAGCGCTGGACCGAGAGCACTGCCGCCGAGACGGCGCTGGCCGTGATCGGCCCGATAGCGAGGATTGTCAGGAGGTGGCGGACAGCACCACACCGGGCTGCCCGATCCCAGCCGCCGACCTGAGTACCGACCTATCGTTCAATATTCCACATGATCGGCAGGCCAAAATCGATCACACCCTTAAGTTCACTGCGCCAGGCGGCCGGGCTCTGGAACTGGCCGGCGATCAGGTACGTCCCATCGTCGAGAGCGGCCTGCTGCATCGTGGCTGCGATCGCTTTACGCTTTTCAGGATCGCGCTCTGCCTCAAAGGCTGACAGAGCACGGCCGAGCGCCTCGCCGCAATACGTGTAGGGCGCGCCGCCCGTGCAGTTGTACGCGGTCCCGGGATTGCCGAGCGGATTGACCATGTCGAAGCCGGGATAGACCACGGGCACCAGCGCCCAGCCGCCTTCGTTCTGCGGCTTCTTCGTGATCCAGCGGGAGGCGATCGACGACCAGTCCTGAGTCTGGATGTCGAGGTTGAAGCCGGCGCGCTTCAGCTGGTCGGCCATGACGGTGCCGATCGGATTGAGCAGCGCGGAGTCGCCCGGGAGCAGGAAGACGACCTTTTCGTTCTTGTAGCCCGCTTGCTTGAGGAGATCCCGCGCCTTCTCGATCCCCGTCCCGACTTGCGCAGCACCGGACGTCGTCGCGTAGTAGGTCCCGCAGACGAACAGGTTGGCGCAACCGGGGTCACCCGCGCCCGGCTGGAGGCCGAGCCCGTCGAGGATCTCCGACCGGATCATCGCGGCGGCGGCGGCCTGGCGGATCCTGACGTTGTCGAAGGGAGCCTGCGTGTGATTCACGGTGAGGGCTGCGACCATCTGGGCCGGCCCTCCCGCCTTCGCGAGCGTGATGTTGCGGTTCTTGCCAAATCGTTCGATGAAATCGAGCGGGACGTATTCGAGGTAGTCGACCTCATTCGCCTGCAGGGCGGCGGCGCGTGTCGCCAGGTCCGGCATGGTGATGAGTTCGGCGCGCTCCACCTTGACGACCTTGCCGCCGGCGAGCCCGTCCGCCGGCTCGGCGCGCGGCACGTAGTTGGGGTTGCGCCGGAAGGTCGCCTTTTCTCCCGGCATCCACTCTTCCTTGACGAAGACGAAGGGACCCGAGCCGACGATCTCTTTGACGGGGGTCGTAGGCGGGGTGGCGCTCGCGATCCGTGCCGGCATGATGAAGGGTACCTGAACGCTCGGCTTGCCGAGCGCGTCGATGACGAGACCGAAAGGCCTGGCGAGCTCCAGCACGAAGGTCTTGTCGTCGATGGCGCGCATCTCCTTCGTGGCAGCGATCAGACGACGGCCGAGGCCGTCACGGCCACCCCAGCGCCTGATCGAGGCGATGCAGTCCTCGGCGGTCACCGGCGCGCCATCGGAGAACTTGAGGCCGGAGCGAAGCGTGAATGTGTAAGTAAGGCCGTCGTCGCTGGTCGTCCAGCCTTCCAGCATCTGCGGCCGGTACTGGCCCTTGCTGTCCATGGCGATCAGGGTATCGAAGACCATGTACGCGAAGTTGCGCGTGACGAAGGACGGACCGGCGACCGGATCCAGCGTCTGCAGCCCGACATTCAGAACGAGGCGGAGCGGTCGGTCCGCTCGCTGGGCCCGGGCCGGGCCGGTCCAGGTTCCCGCGATCGTGGCCGCGGCCAGCGCAGTGACGAGCTTACGGCGAGACGTGAGCATGACATGATCCCCATTCTGATCGTCAGGCGACCGGGCTGCGCAGCCCGCGCTTTTCGAGGAGAGGCAGGACATCGGCGGTGAAGCGCCGCAGCCCGTCGACGAAATCGACCCAGATCAGCAGCACGCCATCGAGCCCGGCCTCCGACAGGACCGCCAGCCGCGCCGCGATGTCCTCCGCCGTCCCGACGAGCGCCGATCCCCCGGCGCCCGCCGCGAAGCGCTTTCGGAAGGCACGCACCGCCTCGGGCGAGGAGAGGATCTTGGTCTGTGCGCCGATTCCGGCGCTCCACGCATCGAGGCTCGGACCGTCCGCGTGCTCGACCGCATAATAGTCAAGGTAGCGCTCCGCCGCCTCGGCGGTTTCGCGCTGGACGCAGTAAGCATAGGTCCAAACCTGCACTTCCCGCCCGTAGCGCTCCCGCGCCATCGTCTTGTAGCTCGCGATTTGGGACGCGATCTTCTCCGGGTCTTCAGAGCGCAGGATCAGGAAGCAGACGTCGCTGTGCTCGCAGGCGAAGGATTGGCCGCGGTCGGACCCGCCGGCATTGACGATCGGCGGGCTCGGGCGCTGAAGGGGTTTCGGCATCGACGAGCCACGCTCGATCTTGAAGAAGCGGCCCTCGTGATCGAATTCCTCCTCGTCGCGCCACAGCCGCTGAACGATCCGGAGCCATTCCTCAAGGTGGTCGTAGCGAGCGTCGTGTTCGGCCATGGGCGAGCCGAACATCACGAGCTCCTGCACGTTCCAGCCGCCGACGACGTTCAGCGCCATGCGGCCGCCCGAGATGATGTCGATGGTGGCGCTTTGTTTGGCGACCACGACCGGATGCATCGCCGAGGCGTGCACAGTCGGGATGACGGCGATGCGCCGGGTCGCTTGTGCGATGCCGGCGCACCAGGTGAACGGATCGAGCGTCACACCGCTCGCATGCGTGGGCTGCCCTGCGATGTAGCCCTTCCATCGCGCATAGGCGAGGATGGCCTCGAAGCCGGCGTCGTCCGCCAGGCGGGCGGTCTCGACCGAGGCGGCCCAGGTCGGCTGGTAGGCCTCAGGCACGAGGGTCTGTGCCCCGCCCTTGCCGTTGGTGCCGAAGATCCCGAGCTTGAGCCGGTTCGCGTTGGATAATGGATTCAAGGATCGTCCCTCCCTCAAGGCCAGTTGCCGCCGTCCGGCGGCGGATGCCGGGCCGCGAGCCAGCCGCCGTCGACCGCGATCACCTGGCCCGTGACGAAGGAGGCGTCGGCCGAGGCCAGAAAGGCGATTGCGGCGGCGACCTCCTCGGGACGTCCCGCCCGGCGAAGGGGCCCGGGATCCACGATGGCGCGGCGGTAATACGGGTTCTTGAGATGGCCTGCAGTCATCGAGGTTTCGATGACGCCGGGTGCGATCGCGTTGACGAGGATGCCATCAGGACCGACCTCGCTCGCGAGTTGCCGCGTGAAGTGAGCGACGCCGGCTTTGGCGACCGCGTAAGCCGTCGTTCCCGGCCAGCCGGCCAGGCCGAAGGTCGACGAGATGTTGACGATCCGTCCGCCAGGCCGAGAAAGGTGCGGGAGCACGTCGCGCGTGACACGGAGCACGGCTTTGAGATTGATATCGACGAAGCGGTCGATGAGCGCATCGTCCGACTCGGCGAGCCGCCGCGAGCCGCCGATCCCTGCGTTGTTGACGAGGATGTCGAGACGTCCGTAGGCCGAGAGCGCCGCTTCGGCGAGACGCCCGCCGGCGCCAGGCTCGGTCACGTCGACCTGGAGGGAGGTGCCGCCGATCGCAACGGCAGTCGCGTCGACGGCCGGATTGCGATCGGCGAGGACGACCCGAGCGCCTTCGTCGATCAGACGGCGTGCGGTCGCGGCGCCGATGCCGTCGGCGGCGCCGGTCACGATGGCCACGAGGCCGGCGAGGCGGGTGATCTCAGGCAAGGCGTCCTCCGTCGATGGGCAAGGCGGTGCCGGTGACGAACGAGGCGCGCTCGCTCAGGAGGAAGAGCACGGCTTCCGTCACCTCGCGTACGGTGCCGAAACGCCCGAGCGGATGACGGGCGAGGAACTCCGCTTCGCGAAGCCGGCGCGCTTCGTCGCTCGTGGCGGCCGCGAAGGTCGCCTCGAGCATCGGCGTCTCGATTGATCCAGGGCAGACGCAGTTCACGCGAATGCCCTCGGGCGCATGGATGCGCGCGAGAGATCGTGTAAGGCTGACGATCGCGGCCTTCGTCGCCGCGTAGGCGGGCATCGCCGGCGATCCGACGAGGCCGGCAGCCGACGAGAAGGTGACGATCGCTCCGCCCCCGCTCCGGCGCAAGGCAGGGATCGCAGCCTTCAGGGAGAGCCAGGTCCCTTTCACGTTCACGGCGAAGAGATCGTCCCAATCCCCGGCATCGTAGTCTTCGAGGGATGTCAGCGGCCCGACCGTCCCGGCTGCTGTCGCGAGCAGTGTGAGAGGTCCGATGCGGCCGGCGATATCGACAGCTCCGACCAGATCGGCCTCCCGCGTGACGTTGCCGGCGACCACCGTCGCGTTCGCGCAAAAGGCTGCCGTTTCATTCAGACCTTCAGCGTCGCGGTCAAACAGGACCACGCGCGTGCCAGCGCGATCGAGCGCGATCGCCGCGGCTCGCCCGAGGCCGGACGCCGCCCCGGTGACCAAGGCCACTTTGTCGGCAAACCCGTCACGCTGTTCGGGCATGGACATCCCTCAAGGTGGGAGCGAGGTATTGCAATACAATACATCCGAATTGCACCGCCAGCGTATCGACGTGAGTTCAAGTCTGTCAAATCCGTTGTTTGAGCACGGTGCTTAGAAACTGATCGCACGGGCCGCATCACGTGCGAGGGGAGCGATGCGGCGCACGAAGTCGTCGGACGTCCATTCGGCAATCGAGCCGACGACGTGGATGGCAGCGACAGGACGCTTCCTTTCGTCGAGGATCGCAGCACCACACGCGATCTCGCCAAGCCAGACCTGCTCGAGCGCAATGGCGAAACCCGCCTCCCGCGCTTGCGCGACGAGCCGCATCGTTTCCTCCACCGACGTGATCGTTCTCGGGGTCGTCGGCACGCGCTCCGACCGCTCGACGACGTCCAGTGCGGCTTCAGGAGCGAGCTGGGCGAGGACGGCCTGCCCGCCTGCCGTGCAATAGGTCGGCACGCGCCGCCCGTTCAGATGCGCGTAGAAGCTCTCGCGCTTGCTCTGGAGCCGGACGAGATAGATCATCGCTGTGTCATCGAAGAGGCTGAGGTCGACGCGCTCGCCGACGTCTCGGCGGAGTTCCGCCAGGATCGGGACGGCGCGGGACACGATCGGTTGTCCGCGCAAATAGTCGAAGGATCTCTCCAGCAGGCGTCTGCCAGGGCGGAAGCCGCCCTTGGCTTTCTCCAGATAACCCAGGCGGCCGAGCGTGTGGGCGAGCCGCTGGGCGCCGCTCTTGTCGACCTCGATCGCGGCAGCGAGCTGGCTCAGCGTCATCGGACCCGGCGTGTCCGCAAAGGCTTCCAGCAGCCGAAAAGCCTTGCCAACCGATCGCACAAACAGACGGTCTTCGTCCTCGCCGGACGTCTCTCGGAACTTGCTCAAGGAACGCTCTCCTGTCTGACGTTTGTTTGGGCAGCGCCGCAGGTTGACGCGGCACCACGCCGCCACCTAGGCTAAGTGAGATGCGAACGCATCGCAATGCAATACGCAAGAAGTTTGCTTCTTAGCCGGATCCCTCTGTCATGCAGCAGCCCTATGATCCGTCCGGATATCGCGCGCTGACCTTCCACGATGCGGTCCCGCGCTTTCTCTCCGGAGAGGACACGCCGCGCGCCTATCTCGAGCGGTGTCTCGAGACGATCGCGCAGCGGGAGCCGGTCGTGCGGGCCTTCGTGACGCTCAATCCCGAGGGCGCTCGAGCGGCCGCGGACGCTGCGGGCGAGCGCTATCGCGCCGGGCGGCCGCTCTCGGGGATCGACGGCATGCCGATCGGCATCAAGGATCTCCTGATGACCGCCGACATGCCGACGAAGATGGGCTCGCCCCTCTTCGAGCAGAACTTTCCCAAGCAGGACAGCGCCTGCATTCAGGCTCTGCGGGCGGCCGGCGCCGTGGTGCTCGGCAAGACGGTCACGACCGAGCTCGGCATGTCGCATCCGGGTCCGACGACCAACCCGTTCAACGCCGAGCACACGCCTGGCGGGTCATCCAGCGGGTCCGCTGCCGCCGTGGGAGCCGCCATGGTGCCGGCCACCATTGGCACGCAGGTCGTCGGCTCAGTCATCCGGCCCGCCGGCTTTTGTGCGAACTACGCCATCAAGCCAACCTACGGCGCGTTGCACCGGGGTGAGCGCCTCTCCTTCAGCCAAAGCCATCTTGGCGTCCATGCCGGCAGCCTCGCCGACATGTGGCGGGTGGCGATCGAGATCGCAAAGCGCTCGGGTGGCGATCCCGGCCACCCCGGGCTGTTCGGTGCCATGGACCTCCACGCACCGGTCAAGCCGACGCGCCTCATCGTCATGAAGGCGCAGGGATGGCCCCAGACGGATGGGGCGACCTTAAAAGGTTTCGAGGCGATCCTCGACGACCTCCGCGGCGCGGGCGTCGACGTCGTGCTCCCCGAGGAGAACCCGTTGCTCGCGGCGTTCGAGGACGCGATTGCGGAGAGCCTCGAGATCTGCCGCGACGTCTGCGCCTATGAGCTGCGCTGGACGCTTGAAAACCTCGTGGCGCAATTCGGTGGCGGTCTCAGCGACAGCATGATGTCGCGCCTCGCGCTGTCGCGCGCGATGACAATCGACGATTATCGCCTTGTACTGGCCAAGCGGGAGACCGCGCGGCGCGCCTTTGCGGCGATCGCGGGGCTTGGCGAAGCACTGATCAGTCTGTCCTCGACCGGTCCGGCGCCGCGCAAGGACAACGACGGGATCGATTCTGGCGTCAGCCACACGACGGGCTCTCCGGCCTTCAACGCCGCAACCTCGGTACTTGGCTCGCCGGCGATCACGATGCCGCTCCTGGCCATCCGCGGCTTGCCGGTCGGCGTGCAGGTGATCGGCCAGCCGCACACCGACGACCGCCTTGCCGGTATCGCGAACTGGATCACCGGACATATCCGAGCCCGTTCTGTCTGAGGAGACGACCATGCCCTGGATGGATGGCGCACGCTGCGTCGTAATGCTCACTTTCGATTTCGATGCCGAGACGTTGTGGACCAGCCGTGATCCGGCTAACTGGGACCGGCCCGGAGTCCTGTCCCAGGGTACCTACGGCGCGAAGATCGGCGTACCCCGAATCCTGTCGCTGCTTGAAGAGGAAGGCCTTCCTGGCACCTTCTTCGTCCCGGGCTGGGTGGCCGAGTTCCATACCGACAAGGTTGAGGCGATTCTGCGGGCCGGCCACGAGATCGGGCACCACGGCTATCTGCACGAATGGATCGACCCGTCCGAACCCGCGCGGGAGATCGAGGCGCTCGACAAGGGGCTCGAGGCGCTCCAGGCTACCGTTGGTGTCAGGCCCAGAGGCTATCGCTCGCCTGCAGGTGAAGTGAGCCGACATGTGGCCGAACTGCTGAAGGCGAGGGAATTCCTCTACGACAGCTCGATGCTTGACGATGTCCAGCCCTATCGCATGACGCTGCGCAACGGATCGCCAGGCGTCGTCGAACTGCCTTGGGCCTGGAGTCTCGACGACGCGCCCTACGCCCTGTTCAGCATCAAAAATCCGCGTGCGATCTTCCCGAACGATCACATCCTCAAGATTTGGACGGACGAGTTCGACGCAATCTACGCTTGGGGTGGGACGTTCAACCTCGTCATGCACCCGCAAGTCATCGGACGGCCTTCACGCCTTCAGCTCCTGCGAGACTTCATCGCCCACGTCCGCCGCTTCCCGAACGTCCGATTCTGCCACTGCGGGGATGTCGCGGAATGGTTCGCGGCTCACGAGCCCGCCTTCACGCCTGCCAAGATCCCCGAGAGGCCAGCCTGAGCCAGCTTTGTTCGCGCAATCTTCGCTGGTACGAACCCGCCCGGAAGCGATAGCCATGCTGCCCTTCATCCTCCGCCGGACGTTGGCGACGATCCCCGTAATGGCGGTCGTCGCGCTGTTCGTGTTCTCGCTGCTCTACATCGCGCCCGGCGATCCCGCCGCCTTAATCGCTGGCGATCAGGCAACGCCGGCGGATATTGAGCGCATCCGCCAAAGTCTTGGACTGGATCGGCCGTTCCTGTTCCGCTTCGGGGAATGGACATGGAATATCCTGCGCGGCGACTTGGGAACGTCGATCTTCACCTCACTGCCTGTGACGCGACTGATCGCCCAGCGCGTCGAGCCGACTTTGTCGTTGATGGCGGTGACGTTGCTCCTCGCTATCGCCGTCGCGGTTCCGATGGGGGTGCTCGCCGCCTGGACTGCCGGCTCGTGGGTTGATCGGACAGTGATGGCCTTGGCAGTGCTCGGCTTCTCGGTGCCGATTTTCGTGATCGGGTATCTGCTCGCTTATGTTTTCGCATTGGAATTAGAGATCCTTCCAGTCCAAGGCTATGCGCCGGTGGCAGACGGTCTCTGGCCATGGCTCAGGCATTTGTTACTGCCCGCTTTGTCGCTGGGCTTGATCTACATCGCGCTGATCGCGCGGGTGACGAGGGCCACGATGCTGGAGGTTCTAACCCAGGATTATATCACGACGGCCCGAGCGAAAGGACAGAATGAAAGAAAGATCCTCTTCGTGCATGCGCTTAAGAATGCCGCCGTGCCGATCGTGACCGTGATCGGTCTTGGCATCGCCCTGCTCATCGGCGGAGCCGTCGTGACCGAGAGCGTCTTCGTCATCCCGGGTCTCGGCAGGCTGACCGTTGATGCCATCCTCCGCCGTGACTATCCGGTCATTCAAGGCGTGGTTCTCGTGTTCAGTCTCACCTACGTCCTCGTGAACCTCGCCGTAGATCTCGTCTACGTGCTGGTCGATCCGAGGATCCGCTATTGAGTGCCGGGCCCGCATCCAGCTCCATGGCGTCAATGAGGACGCTCGATCCACCGCCCGCCGGGGAGTCTCAAGCCCAATCTGTCCGGCACGTGCTGCGACGACATCCGACAGCTGCGTTGGGAGCCGCACTCCTGCTTCTCGTCTTGGCTATGGCAGTCCTGGCCCCATGGCTTGGAACCATCGATCCGACGGCGCTCGCACCAGCCCAGCGGACACGCCCACCATCGGCTCAGCACTGGTTCGGCACCGACATGCTGGGGCGGGACGTTTACTCGCGAGTGGTCTATGGCGCGCAGATATCGCTCCTCGTTGGGTTCGCCGCGGCAATCTTCGCCTCGGCCATCGGCCTGGCGATCGGTCTCGTCTCGGGGTTCGTTCGCTGGACCGATTCCTGCGTCATGCGGATCATGGACGGAGTGATGTCGATCCCACCGATTCTTTTGGCTGTCGCGCTGATGGCACTGACGCGTGGTTCGGTCGTGAACGTCGTTGTCGCGATCACGATCGCTGAGATCCCGCGGGTGTCGCGGCTGGTCCGCAGCGTCGTACTCAGCCTGCGCGAGCAGCCCTACATCGACGCGGCCGTGGCCGGAGGTTCCGGCACCTTGCGCATTGTCTGGAAGCATATTTTGCCGAACGCTCTCGCCCCTCTGACCGTGCAAGCAACATACATCTGCGCCTCCGCGATGATTACTGAGGCCATCCTGTCCTTCATCGGCGCGGGCACGCCCCCAATCATTCCGTCCTGGGGTAACATCATGGCTGACGGGCGGGCGCTGTGGCAGGTCAAGCCCTACATCGTCTTCTTTCCCGGGCTCTTTTTGTCAGTGACGGTGCTCGCAGTGAACCTTGTCGGCGACGGGTTGCGAGACGCTCTCGATCCGCGGCGCGTCGTCCGGTGAGGTCCCGATGAGCGATATGCCCGTCCTCGCGGTGAAAAACCTCACCGTCGATTTTAGGTCGAACAGCGGATGGACCCGCGTGGTGAAGGATGTCTCCTTCACTATCGGTCGACAGGAGACGCTCGCCGTGGTCGGCGAGTCAGGTTCGGGGAAGTCCGTTACGGCGCTGTCCGTGATGCGGCTCGCGCCGAAGAGATCTAGTCGTATTGGAGGCGAGATCCTGCTCGATGGCGAGTCGTTGCTCGCGCGTCCCGAACGGCAGATGAGGCAGATCCGCGGCGGCGATGTCGCGATGATCTTTCAAGAGCCGATGACCAGCCTCAATCCGGTGTTGAGCATCGGGTTCCAGATCGCCGAGGCTCTAATCCTGCATCGAGGTCTGGCGCGCCGAGCGGCCGAAGCGGAGGTAGTCCGCCTGCTAGACAAGGTGCGGATCCCCTCCGCCGCATCGCGCTTCCACGACTACCCGCACCGCTTTTCGGGAGGGATGCGGCAGCGGGTGATGATCGCGATGGCGCTCGCCTGTCAGCCGAAACTCCTGATCGCGGACGAGCCAACGACGGCGCTCGACGTCACCATCCAAGCTCAGATCCTCGAGTTGATCAAGGAGCTGCAGCGGGACGAGCACATGTCTGTGCTGTTCATCACGCACGACATGGGTGTGGTCGCGGAGATCGCGGACCGCATGGTCGTGATGAAGACGGGCCACGCCGTAGAGGAGGGCCCGACCGAAGCCATCTTTGCCTGTCCCAAACATCCATACACGCGTTCGTTGCTGTCGGCGGTTCCTCGTCTTGGCTCCATGACCGGCACCCAAGGGCCGGCTCGCTTTCGAAGCGTCGACCGGGACACGGGTCCGGCAACGGATCCGGCGCCCTTTCCCGAGACGGTGGCTGCGGAGCGTCCGATCCTTGAGGTCAAGGCTCTTACCACGCGGTTCGACGTCCGCGGCGGTCTGTTGTCGCGTGTCACCGGGCGTGTTCATGCGGTCGAGAACGTGTCGTTCGACCTCCGGCCCGGAGAGACGCTGTCCCTCGTTGGCGAATCCGGTTGCGGCAAGTCGACGACGGGTCGGTCGATCCTCCGGCTGACTAACCCGACATCCGGCTCCGTGCTGCTCGACGGAGAGGAGCTGACGCAGCTCCCACGCCGCGCGATGCGGGCGCGTCGCCAGAAGATGCAGATGATCTTCCAAGACCCGTTCGCGAGTCTCGATCCACGGATGAAGATCGGAGCCGCTATCGCGGAACCGATGATCGTCAACAAGCTCGCCTCCCCCGATGATGCGCACCGGCGTGCCGGCGACCTGCTGGTCCGAGTCGGGCTCGCACCCGAAATGGCCGGGCGCTATCCGCATGAATTCTCAGGTGGCCAACGTCAGCGGATCTGCATCGCTCGCGCCCTCGGCGTCCGCCCGAGGGTGATCGTCGCCGACGAATCCGTCTCCGCGCTAGACGTCTCGGTCAAGGCGCAGGTCGTGAATCTCCTGCTCGACTTGCAGCAGGAGTTGGGGCTCGCCTATCTCTTCATCTCCCACGACATGGCGGTCGTCGAGCGAGTGAGTCATCGCGTGGCGGTGATGTATCTAGGCGAGATCGTGGAGATCGGACCACGCGCCGCGGTATTCGGCAACCCTCAGCACCCCTACACGAAGCGGCTCCTGGCAGCAGTGCCGGTTCCCGATCCGGCCCGGCGCCTAGCACCACGCACGGTAGCCGACGATCAGATCAAGAGCCCGATTCGAGGTGTTGATTACGTCCCACCACCGCGTGTTTACCGCAAAATTTCTCCGGGTCACTTAGTGCAAGCTTGCAGCGACGAGTAAAAATACGACGGCGCAATCATGTTCCCTCCTTAGTTCAGCCTTCCTACGCAAATCGATGGCGGCGCGAGCTTGGCTCTGGCGGCAGAACGTGACGGGCGAGCGGCGCCCGATCACTCGGGAGGGGCTGAAAACGGCGTTCCGCCGGATCCTGCCTGCGGCCCAGATCGAGAACTTCCGGTTCCACGACAACCGGCACACGGCCGCGACCCGGGTGCTGCGGGCGGGCGGCAACCTGAAAACCGTCCAGCGGCTTCTTCGGCACGAGAACATCGCCACCACGACCAAGTACGCCCACGTGTCCGACGAGGACGTGATGGCCGCGATGCAGGCGGCGGCGGAGCGGGCGGAGGCGGCCAAGGCCGAGCTTCAGGACCTTGAGCGGAAAGAGAAGACCCCGCCGGCGAAACGACGAGATGCCGGTTAGTGTATCGATGCCCTCAAGTTGTATAATTAATGGCGCGATTTTACGAATTGCCACAGCGTGTGGGATGGTGCGCCGCTGGTGCGAAAGCGTGCGTCTATGCACAAGATATCATAATACAATCTAAATCGATATTAATATGCTCATGTAGACACGAATAATGGTTATTTCATGTTTCGCTATTGCTTTTTTATATTCGAATTTTGAAAAATTTTTGGCTCAGTAAGAGTAATTCTACTAATTAATATATTTTTGTAAAATTTATTATACAAATTTGCCTGCCACTCGCGTCCAACTTTCGACATCCAGAATTTTTCTGAAGAAGATGTAGACATGCCAGCGAAAAATATATTAGTATCTTTAGGGTTTTTCGGTCCATTAGATTTGAAATAGTCCTCCGCGTCTTTATTTGCTTGGCCAAATTTCGGCGGCTCGGAACAACTGTTTTCTTCAAGCACGAATGAACCGCTATAGTATCCAGGTTCAGGTTCACTCTTTTCGCAAAGAACCCCAAAACCTGTCGCGCACGTGCCGTTTGCGACATTTATATAAAGCTTGCACGAGCCTTTTCTAAAATCTGCGTCAGCACCATCTCCCAGAACATCGCCGATAGTGGCCTTACCCCATATTTTTGGGCCCGCCGCATTGGCTGTTTCAAAGGCTCCTAAGAAGCCTTTCATGTCTTTATGCTGAGGAATTCGATTAAACCAACTGACGAGGTAGGCGAAATTAGGAAGTTTGATTTCCACTTCGATCGAAGGAGACGACTCTTCTACGGCGATGTCAGAACTTTCTAGTTTTGTAATTATGTTTTGCTCTCCTTCTTTCGATGGTACGGGCAGAGCATTTAATGTGGCGACCACTTCTTCTATGCGGCCCATTCTATCGGTTCGCAACGCCATCTGCATGCCCTTAGCATCATACTCGTAAGTATACGTTTCATTATCATGCCGATCTATGGATGGGCTGCTCTCAAGAATGCGAGAAATATCTGGAGCCGATCTCGACCAGGCTGCTTCGCTAAATATATTCGATAATCTTTCAGATTTTTGTATTTGTTCTTTTATTAGACGTTGAACTTCTAACTGCTGTGCGTGACGATTGAGGACCGGCATCATTTCTTCCGGAAGGTTTAAGATACGCTTCTCGACAGATTGTATCTTGGCGGAGAGGTTCGACACCATATCTTCCTGCAGATTTTTAATCGCATTGATGTTCTTGAGCACGCCTCTATGAGACTCGTCGGGAACGAATTGATCGGATATCTGCTGGCCAACATAGAAAAAGCCAAACACAAGTGCAAAAACGAATGCTACGACACAGGGAAGAGCGCACCGCTCGCAATGCTTCCATTTGAACAGCGCGGGAAGTATCAGGATTATAAAAAACGCAGAACTCGTAGCCAGCAGCCATTCCGTTGCATTCCCAAACACCGCACCAAAATCTGCAGCCGCGCCCATTATAGGAGCGATGAACGATAGGAGTGTCACGCGCCGCGATGTTATCTGCTCCGCCCCCTCCTTGCCGTACACTTGTACTAAAAATCTCTTGCCAATACGACTCATCCTTGATCGAAGGCCCTCTCTCGGCTGATCGGATGTCAACCCGCGCGCCACCCTGGAGGAAAGTCGTCTCATGATCAAAGCTCGAAGCCAACCGAAGCATCTTAATCAAACTCAGCCGATTGTCTCGCCTTAAAAGTAAGCTGCTCGGCCTGCTCTTCCAGAGGTGATATGGATACGATTTCGTGCTTAAGGCTTAGATGCCAATATCCGGATTGGTCTCTATATATTGCATAAAATGATGTTCATATTTATTTCACATCTAGCTTGGATTTTAAGGTAGATCGGCTGCGAAATTGCAGCACAGCCTATTGTAAATTTTTGCCAAATCATCTCAAATAGCATTATATGCTATGATAACGCATTTCTGACATTGCGCAGAGCATGGCCAAAAGCAAGAAAAATGTATGTTATTTTCAGAAATCTACCGAAGATTCGCCCCAAAATATGGAAAACGGAAGATCTGTGTCTCTATTTATAACAGCAAGCAGGAGACAACGGCGTGTATGCCGATCTAAAATCCGGCTTCTTACCCAATGATACTTGCACGATCGATGCTACAATTGCGCCGTTGACGCAGCTTCAATCCGTCGATCGTGAAAGAATGTCCATGGCAGTGTGGCCGGCATGCACTTTCACATGGCCTGCATCCTCGGCAGTCTTTAGCGCGAGGGAGGTGTGGATTAGGCGCTAGGGCGAGCCGTGACAGCTAGTACCACGAAATCACCACGGAACTGATAATTAATGGAGAAATTGGCTTATGGAGCAAGCACTTGGCGGGACTGCAATCATGTCCCCCAGACTAGTGCGCTAACCGGGCTGCGCTACGCTCCGACGCCGCGAGAGGGCGAGCGGGGTATCAGCGCTGCGCTCGCTCCGGCGCAAGCCCCTTCCTGCCGGTGCCGTTAGCCGGCGAGGATGTCGGTGGCGCGGTGGTCGGCGGGGACGCCGTCGATCAGGACGACGACGCCGTCGGAATGGGCCGTGCGCAAGGAAAGGATCGCCTGATAGGCGGGAGACTCGTACCAGGCGCGGGCCCGGGCGCGGTCCGGGAAGGCGATGACGACGAGGTCACCGGACACATCGCCTTCGAGCGGCTCGGGGCGGGCGCCGTGGATGAGGAAACGGCCGCCGAACGGCGCCAGGGTGGCGTCGATACGCGCGAGATAGGTGGCGATCGCGGGGCCGAGGGCGACCTGGCGCAGATGGGCGACGGCGTAGGCGGGGAGCGTCATGGCTGCGTCTCTCATGGGTCGGTCTCTCCTGGTTCCGTCTCCGCCAGACGGCGCCGCGGGGCGAGGCGGTGGAGCAGGGCGGCGGTCTCGGGATCGGCGGGGAAGAACGCCTCGACGGCGAGTTCCGCCAGGGTGATGTCGACGGGCGTGCCGAACACCGTGGTGGTGGACAGGAACGACAGGCGGCCCGCCGGGACGGCGAGGACGAGGGGGACCGCCACCCCGGCGCCGTCGCCCGAACCATCCGAGCCGGCGGGCGCGGGGTAGGCGGCGAGTTCGTCCAGGAGCCGGGCGAGGACGGGGTCGCCGCTCGCCGTGACCTGCTGGCGCAGGCGGTCGAGGAGATGGGCGCGCCATTCGCCCAGGTTGAGGATGCGCGGCGCCAGGCCGCCGGGATGCAGGCTCAGGCGCAGCACGTTCACCGGCGGGGCGAGGAGGGCGGCCTCGATTCCGTCGAGGAGCGGGGCGACGGCGGCATTGGCGGCGAGCAGGGTCCAGTGGCGGTCGACCGCGAGGGCCGGGTAGGGGGCGTGGCCGTCGAGGATCCGCGCCACCGCCCGGCGGGCCAGGGCGAGGGCTGGATCGTCGAGGGCGCGCTCGGCGAAGACCGGGGCGTAGCCGGCGGCGAGCAGCAGGGCGTTGCGCTCGCGCAGGGGGATCCCCAAGCGCTCGGCGAGGTGGAGCAGCATCGCCCGGCTCGGCCGGGCGCGGCCGCTTTCGAGACAGCTCAGGTGGCGCTGGGAGATCTCCGCCTCCAGCGCCAGGGCGAGCTGGCTCAGGTGCCGGCGCCGGCGCCAGGCCCGCAGGATGTCGCCCGGCGGGCCTGCGGCGCGCGGGATCACGGGGCGCTCCCGCCCGTCAGGCTGGCACCCGGTCGAGGAAGCCGGTCACCTCGGCGAGGCGGCCGTTCTCCAGGGTGGCGAAGTCGGTGCCCTCGACCACGCCCTCGCCGCCCTCGGGTGCGAGCAACCAGGAGAAGCGCAGGCGGTCGCCATAGCCGTCGGGCCGGCCGGCGAGGCGGAAGCGCAGGCCGGGAAAGCGGGCCTGCACGGCGCCGATCAGGGCGTCGAGCCCGTCATGGCCCTCGCCGGCCATCAGCGGGTCGCGGTAGCGTGCGCCCTCGATGAAGGTTTCGGCGAGGAGGGCGCGGCGGCGGGCCGGGTCGGTCTCGTTCCAGGTCGCGAGGTAGCGGGCGGCGAGGGCGGCGGGGTCGGTCATCGGAGCGTCCTTCCTCCAGGTGGGGACAGGAGGAGAATGGACGGGGGAACGGGCGCCCGTCGATGACCTCGCAGGTCATCGGCGGCCGCGCCTACTCGGTCACGATCACCCGGTTCGGCAGCTCGTCGGCGTCGCCGGGCTGGGGCGGGGCGGCCTCGGCCAGGATCGCCCCGGCGCTCGCCACCGCCCGCACCAGACCCTCCGCCAGGGCGTCGCGGCGCAGCGCCGCCACGAGGTCGTCGAGGACCGGCCGCCAGGCGTCAGGCGCGGTGCCGACCCCGCGATCGGTCACCACGTCGGCGTAGCGCTCGGCCAGGGCGACGTAGATCAGCACGCCGGTGCGGCCGCGTGTGCGGGCGAGGCCGCGGGCGCGGAACTCGTGCTGGGCGGCGGCCCGGGCGCGGGCGCGGCGAAGGATGCGGGGCAGGGCCCGGGGCAGCCGGGCGAGGGAGGGGGCCGCCGCGAGGCTCAGCAGCAGCGCCAGGGCGACGACGAGCTGGACCAGGAAGATCCGGCCGGCGGAGAGCCCGGTGAGGAGGATCAGCGGCCAAGGCACCAGGAGGGCGCCCGCCAGCGCCAAAGCCGGCGGCAGGCTGCGATAGGCGCCGGAGCGGGCCGCCACCATCACGACGATCTCGCCAGCCGTGCCGCGCTCGGCAGCAGTGATCGCCGCGGCGATGCGGGCGCGCTCCGCCTCGCTCAGGGTCGTTGTCGGCTTG
>NZ_LABX01000065.1 GCF_001043915.1 Methylobacterium aquaticum
GCCGTCACCGTCCGGACGGTGGCCCCGAGCCGTGGGCGGATGTCGATCAGCCCGGTCCCGCTGAGCAGGCGCAGCGCGTCGCGCACCGGCGTGCGCGACACACCGAAGCGCCGGGCGAGCACCTGCTCGTCGAGATGCAGCCCCGGCGGCAGGGCGCCCGCCAGGATCTCGTCGGCGATCCGCTCCGAGAGGAGTTCGGCGCGGGTCTTCGAGACGGACACGGACGCGATCGGACTCGTCGAGATGGAACGGCCCTCCGCTCCCGGATCACCCGGCAGGATGCGGCGCGGACCCTCGCCCGTCGAGGCGCATCGGTGAGACGGGCCCGGCCTATGAACAGGATCCGGTCAGGCCAGCACCGGACCGGGACGGCACGCAACGGCTCTCGTGCATACACGGCGGATCCGCGAAACGCCATGTCCCGCCGCCGCTCCGACCGGCGATTGCCGCCCGCATCGCCGAGCCCCTGCATACATCGGTCACCCGCATCGGCATCACCGGCGCTGGCGCGGAATTGTGCATACACGGCTGCGAAGTTGGGCGAGGCCCCCCGGATTCCCCGCCCTCCCGAGGGCGCCCGGGCGGGAGCGATGCCGAAATTCCATGCTTCGCCGCGGCAACACGGCATTCTACTCTTCGTGCAGCACGGATGACTCTCCGGCGGAGCGCGAAGCGGTGACGAAGACTGATCTTACCCGGCGGCATCTTCTCGGCGGCGCGGCGGCGCTCGGCCTTGCCGGCCTGCCCGGACGGGCGCGGGCCGCCGGCTCCCTGACGGTCGGCTTCATCTATGTCGGCCCGAAGGACGATTACGGCTACAACCAGGCCCATGCTGTCGCCGCCAAGGCGCTCAAGGGCCTGCCCGGCATCGAGGTGATCGAGGAGGAGCGCGTCCCCGAGACCAACGCCGTCGAGAAGACCATGGAGAGCATGATCAATCTCGACGGGGCCGGCCTGCTCTTTCCGACCTCGTTCGGCTATTACAACCCCTTCGTGGTCGCCGAAGCGAAGAAGTACCCGAAGGTGCAATTCCGGCATTGCGGCGGCCTGTGGAGCGACAAGGACCCGAAGAACGCGGGCTCCTATTTTGGTTACATCGCGCAGGGGCAATACCTGAACGGGATCGTGGCCGGCCATACCAGCAAGTCGAAGAAGATCGGCTTCGTGGCGGCCAAGCCGATCCCGCAGGTCCTCAACAACGTCAACGCCTTCCTGCTCGGCGCCCAGAGCGTCGATCCGAGCATCACCTGCCAGGTGATCTTCACCGGCGAATGGTCGCTGGCGGTCAAGGAGGCCGAGGCGACCAACGCCCTGATCGATGGCGGCGCCGACGTGATCACCTGCCACGTCGACAGCCCGAAGGTCACGGTCGAGACCGCGGCCCGCCGCGGCGCCTTCGTGTGCGGCTACCATGTCGACCAGTCGCCCCTTGCCCCCCAAAAATACCTCACCGGAGCCGAATGGAACTGGCTGCCGATCTACAAGGGCTTCATCGCCGACGTGCAGGCCGGCCGGACCCCGCCGAACTTCCTCCGCGGCGGCCTCGCCGACGGCTTCGTCAAGATGAGCGCCTATGGACCGGCGGTGAGCGACGGCGCCCGGCGCAACGCCGATGCCGTCAAGGCCGAGATGCTCAAGGGCGGCTACGAGATCATCAAGGGCCCGCTCAAGGACAATACCGGCAAGGAGGTTCTCCCCGCCGGCAAGGGCCTGCCCGAAAAGGCGATCGAACTCGAGGGCACGAACTATCTGGTCGCCGGGGTGAAGGGAGCGGTGTGATAGGAGTCCCGCTTGATTCGTGCGAGTAAAAGCGAGGTGCGACTCCTCTCTCCCGGATCGGCTATCGCACTTACACATCTCACTCTGATCGTTCTCACCGTTTGAGAACCGCGCGCCTCCCCTCCCCCTTGTGGGGAGGGGAAGGAACGAGACTTTACAAAAATGTCGGCTCTCAGAAAGGAAGCGCGACTGCTCTCGCCCACACGGGAGGAGGCCCCGCGCAGTCTTGATGTCAGACGAGATCAAGCGGACATCACCCGCCGCCCGGCCCGCTGATGCCGCTCCACCGTTCCTGATTCCGGAGGTCCCGCATGGTCGCCGATGCCGCCCCGTCGGGCATGACGGTCGCCGCGACGCAGCGCTCGCCCACGATCCGGGTGCTGGCTTGGCTCGCCTGTCGCGCCGAGGCGGTGGCGATCCCGCTCGGTGCCGTCCTGGCGGGCCTCGCCCTGTTCAGCCTGTTCCTCCTCGCCCTCGGCAAGTCGCCGGCAGCCCTGGTCGACCTCGTCTGGCGCGGCGGCTTCGGCTCGGCCTTCGCGTGGCAGAACAGCCTGCAACGCGCCGCGCCGCTGCTGTTCGCGGCGCTCTGCGTCGCGCTGCCGGCCCGGCTCGGGCTGGTGGTGATCGGCGGCGAGGGGGCGATCGTGCTCGGCGGCCTCGCGGCGGCGGTGGCCGCGCCGCCGCTCTCGGGCTTGCCCGCCCCCCTGGTCGTCGCCGCGATGGCGCTCGCCGGGATGCTGGCGGGCGCGGCGTGGATCGGCGCGGTCGGCGCGCTCAAAGCCTATCGCGGCGTCGACGCGACGATCGCCAGCCTGTTGATGTCCTACATCGCCATCGCGCTCGCCAACCATCTGATCGAGGGGCCTTTGCGCGATCCGACGAGCCTCAACAAGCCCTCGACCCTGCCGGTCGGCGAGGCCAACATGCTGGGGCCGATGCCGGGCCTCGGCGTGCATTGGGGCCTCGGCGCCGGCATCCTGGCCTGCCTGCTCGCCTGGCTGCTGATGGAGCGCACGACCCTCGGCTTCGCCGCCCGGATCGCCGGCGGCAACGTGCGGGCGGCGCAGATCCAGGGCCTGCCGGTCCGCCACCTCGTGGTCGGCTTCACGGCGCTCGGCGGCGCCTGCGCGGCGCTCGCCGGGTTCTTCGAGGTCGCCGCCGTGCAGGGCACCGCCAACGCGACGCTCGCCTCCGGCTACGGCTTCACCGGCATCCTCATCGCGTTCCTGGCCCGCCACAACCCGCTGGCGATTCCGCCGGTGGCCCTGGCGCTCGGCGGCCTGGAGGCGTCAAGCGGGCTGATCCAGCGCCGGATGCAGCTGCCCGACGCCACCATCCTGGTGCTTGAGGGGCTTCTGTTCCTCTGCCTCCTCGTCGGCGAGACCGCCTACGGGCGCTTCAAGATCTTCAGCCCACATCTCTGGGCATCCGCGAAGGCACGAACCGCATGAGCCCAATACCATGAGCCAGGATCTCGGCCTCTGGACGGTGCCGCTCGCGGTGATCGGCGGCGCCATCCGCGTCTCGACCCCGTTCCTGTTCGTCAGCCTCGGCGAGACGATCACGGAGCGGGCCGGGCGCATCAATCTCGGCCTCGAAGGCACGCTGGTCTTCGGCGCGATGGCGGCCTACGCCACGGCCGTGGTGACCGGCTCACCCTGGGCCGGCGTCGCGGCGGCGGGTCTTGCCGGCGCGGGCTTCGGCCTCCTGCACGGGGTGATCTGCTCGCTGCCGCGGGTCAACGACGTGGCGGTCGGCATCGCCCTGATGCTGTTCGGGGTCGGCGTCGCCTTCTTCTTCGGCAAGCCCTTCATCCAGCCCTCGGCGCCGCCGCTGCCGGCGATTCCATTCGGCTTCTGGTCGGATCTGCCGCAGGTCCAGGCGGCGTTGCGGGTCAACGTGCTGTTCCTCGCCGGTGCGGCCTTGAGCGTCGCCCTGTGGTGGGCGTTCCGCCACACCAAGGCGGGCCTGATGATCCGCGTCGCCGGCGACAGCGCCGAGGCGGCCCGGGCCATGGGCTACGACGTCACGCGGGTGCGGGTGCTCGCCACCATGGCCGGGGGCGTGCTCGCGGGCATCGGCGGCGCCTACCTGTCGCTGTACTATCCGGGCTCGTGGAACGAGGGCATCTCGTCGGGCCAGGGGCTGATGGCGGTGGCGCTGGTGATCTTCGCCCGCTGGAATCCGCTGGCCTGCTTCGGCGCGGCGCTCCTGTTCGGCGGTGCCGGCGCACTCGGCCCCGCCCTGCAATCGGTCGGCGTCTCCTCGGGCTACTACCTGTTCTACGCCGCGCCCTACGTCCTCACCCTCGGGCTCCTCGTCGCCACCTCCTCGCCCGACCGGGCGCTGGCAGGGGCTCCGGGCGAACTCGGCCTGTCGCGTTGAATGCACGTCCCCGGCGGTCTCGAACGAAGCCGTTCGAGACCGCCGGGCAAGCCCGAACGGGCGCCGGCGCCGATGCGCCGAACGCTCCTGAATCGCCCAGGCGATGCGGGAGCGCGAAGGGAAAAAGGAGTCGCGCATGAACGGCCTCGGCGGATTGAACAAGGCGCCGGACGGCGTCGTCATCGGCCTCGTGCAGCTGCAATTGCCGGTCGTCGTCACGCAGCAGGACCTGGCGGCCCAGACCGCCCGCATCGTCGCGATGGTGGGGAAGGCGCGGGCGAACCTCGCCGGGATGGACCTCGTGGTCTTCCCCGAATACGCCCTGCACGGCCTGTCGATGGACACCAATCCGGCGATCCTGTGCAGCCTCGAAGGGCCGGAGGTCGCGGCCTTCAAACAAGCCTGCCGCGACAACCGGATCTGGGGCTGCTTCTCCATCATGGAGTTCAACCCCGAGGGCAATCCCTACAATGTCGGCCTCATCATCGACGAGACGGGCGAGTTGCGGCTTTACTATCGCAAGATGCACCCCTGGGTGCCGGTCGAGCCGTGGGAGCCGGGTGATCTCGGCATCCCGGTGATCGACGGGCCGAAGGGCGCCAAGCTCGCCCTCATCATCTGCCACGACGGCATGTTCCCCGAGATGGCGCGGGAATGCGCCTACAAGGGCGCCGAGATCATGCTCCGCACCGCCGGCTACACCGCGCCGATCCGCGACGCCTGGCGCTTCACCAACCAGTCCAACGCCTTCTGCAACCTGATGGTGACCGCCAATGTCTGCATGTGCGGATCGGACGGCACCTTCGACTCGATGGGCGAGGGCATGATCGTCAACTTCGACGGCACGATCATCGCCCACGGCACCTCCGGGCGGCCCGACGAGATCATCACCGCCGAGGTCCGGCCCGATCTGGTCCGCGAGGCCCGCCGGCACTGGGGCGTCGAGAACAACATCTACCAGCTCGGCCACCGCGGGTATTCGGCCGTGACGGGCGGCGCCGGCGACTGCCCCTACACCTACATGCACGACCTCGCCGCCGGCCGCTACCGGCTGCCCTGGGAGGCGGAGGTGAGGATCACCGACGGCACCTCCTGCGGGATCCCGGCGCCGACGCGGACCTACCGGCCCGGGGCGACGCCGGGTGCGAAGGAGGCGGCGGAGTGAGCGGGGCGTCACTCCTCCCGCTTGAGCGCCGCCAGCATCTCGCGGCGCAGGATCGCATTGATGCGGGTCTGGTAGCCGCGACCTTGTGCACGCAGCCAGGCCAGTACGTCGGAATCGATCCGCACCGTCGTCGAGGTCTTGGTCGGCCGATCATATCGGCCTCGCACCGCATGGGCCCAGAACGCATCCGAGAGCGGAGGGATCTCGCTGTAGTCGATCTCGTCGTCAGGCCGCGCCGCCATGGCTTCGAGCCGGGCCGTCTGCTCCGCCGTGAGCGGCGGCAGGTCGGCTGCATCAATCGTGACGCTCGTGGGCTTCGTTCGCATATCGCCGTCGCTCGACCCGCCCGGCAAACCGTGCCGAGATGATACGGATGATCTCGATCGTCCCGCCATTGTCGTCCTCCTCGCGGTCGGCATGCGCCACGGCCAGCAGCACGGCCGATCCAACCCGGCCGATCGTGAGCCAGCGCAACTCCCCGCCCTCGACGCGATCGGCTTGGGTGAGGGCGAACGGGTCGCTGAACACGCGGGCCGCTTCCTCGAAGCTCACGCCGTGCTTTCGCAGATTCGATGCGGCCTTGGCCGGATCCCATTCGAAGCGGATCGTGACGCCCGTGATGTTACTACAAAACCGTCCCGACACCAGCAGCGCGGAGGGCGCATGAGCATGGCCACGGTCACCACCGATGCGGCTCCCACTGGGCTCTTCGTCGCCGCCGAGCCCTATCCCTGGCCCTTCGACGGCAGCCTCTCGCCGCACACCACCGCCCTCGTCATCATCGACATGCAGACCGATTTCTGCGGCGAGGGCGGCTACGTCGACGCCATGGGGTACGACCTGAGCCTCACCCGCGCCCCGATCGGGCCGATCGGCCGGCTGCTGGATGCGGCGCGGGCGAAGGGCTACCTCGTCATCCACACCCGCGAGGGGCACCGGCCTGACCTTGCCGACCTGCCGGCGAACAAGCGCTGGCGCTCGCGCCGGATCGGCGCCGGCATCGGCGATCCGGGCCCCTGCGGCCGGGTGCTGGTGCGGGGCGAGCCCGGCTGGGAGATCATCCCGGAACTGGCGCCGCGCCCCGGCGAGCCGGTGATCGACAAGCCCGGCAAGGGCTCGTTCTGCGCCACGGACCTGGAGCTGATCCTGATCCAGCGCGGCATCCGCAACCTGATCCTCACCGGGATCACCACGGATGTCTGCGTCCACACCACGATGCGCGAGGCCAACGACCGCGGCTTCGAATGTGTCATCGTCTCGGACGCGACCGCCGCGACCGATCCCGGCAATCACGAGGCGGCGCTGAAGATGGTGACGATGCAGGGCGGGGTGTTCGGCGCGGTCGCCTCCTCGGCGGCGATTCTGCGCGCGATCTCGGAGACGATCGGCTGATGGGCGCCGCGCTGTCGATCGAAACCATCGGCATGACGAAGCGCTTCGGCGCCTTCGCGGCCCTCGACGACGTCTCGATCAAGATCGAGGCCGGCGGCTTCCATGCCCTGCTGGGCGAGAACGGGGCCGGCAAGTCGACCCTGGTGAAATGCGTCATGGGCTTCTACGCCCCGACGAGCGGCAGCCTGCTGGTCGACGGCCGCGAGGGCGAGATCGCCGGTCCGAAGGCGGCGCAGGCCCAGGGACTCGGCATGGTCTACCAGCATTTCACGCTGGTGCCTTCGCTCACCGGGGCCGAGAACCTGGTGATCGCCCGGGCCGACGTGCCGCGCCTCATCGACTGGTCCAGGGAGCGGGCGGCGCTCGCCGCCTTCATGGCCGGGATGCCGTTCCGCCTCGATCTCGACCGGCCGGTGGCCACGCTCTCGGCGGGCGAGAAGCAGAAGCTCGAAATCGTCAAGCAGCTCTACCTCAAGGCGCGCTTCCTGATCCTCGACGAGCCGACCTCGGTGCTCACCCCGGCCGAGGCCGAGGAGGTGCTGGGCCTGCTCCGCGGCATGACCGATGCCGGGGCGCTGACCGTGCTGATGATCAGCCACAAGTTCCGCGAGGTCGAGACCTTCGCCCGCTCCTTCAGCGTGCTGCGCCGCGGCAAGCTCGCCGGCGGCGGCGCGGTCGGGACGGTCTCGCGCGACGACATGGCGGCGATGATGATGGGCGAGCGCCGGGTCCGCACGGTCGCGGCCCGGTCCGGCGCGCCGGATCCCGACCGCATCGTGCTGCATCTCGACGGCGTCACCGCCACCGACCCGTCGGGCCTGCGCCGGATCGCGATCGACTCCTTGAGCGTCCGGGCCCGGGAGATCGTCGGGATCGCGGGCGTCTCCGGCAACGGCCAGAAGGAGCTGGCCGACGTGCTCGGCGGCCAGATCCGCGCCACCGGCGGCCGCGTCGCGGTGGCGGGCCTGCCCTATGGGGGGAGCCGGGCCGAGAGCCGGAGCCGCCGGGTCCGGTTCATCCCCGAGGAGCCCCTGCGCAATGCCTGCGCGCCCCAGATGTCGGTGGCCGAGAATATCGGCTTTCGCGCCTTCGACCGGCGCGGCGACGGCGCCGACGGGCGCACGGCGATCTGGCTCGACAAGGCTGCGCTCCGGCGGCGCGCCAACGACCTCATCGCCCGCTTCGGGGTGAAGACCGCCTCCGCCGAGGCGCCGATCGCCACGCTCTCGGGCGGCAACGTGCAGCGCGCCGTGCTCGCCCGCGAGCTGACCGATCCGGTCGATCTCCTGATCGTGGTCAATCCCTGCTTCGGCCTCGACTTCGCGGCCGTGTCCGACATCCGCTCGCTCATCGTGGCGGCGCGCAACGGCGGCACCGCGGTGCTGCTGATCAGCGAGGATCTCGACGAGATCCTGGAATTGTCGGATCGCATCCTGGTGATGTCGGAGGGCCGCCTCGTCTACGAGACGGCGGCGGCCGAGGCCGAGATCGGCACGATCGGCCGGCACATGGCCGGGCACCATTGATACCATCGGCCCAAGATGCTGACGCATCGGGCCGATGAACCATCTCAAATTTTCGATGCCAAGCCAGAGGCTTGGCGAAAATTCGCGAACGGCACCAAAGGTCGTTTCCAACGACCGTTGGTATGAGACGCGGGGCCGGAGGACGCGGATCCACGCTCCCTTCGGCACGACGAGAGCGCCGTGGCCCTCGACGCGGCCCCGGTCGCGGGCGATGCTGCCAGGGCCGCCCTCCCCTGCCGCTCCCGGATCACGCCGCATGACGCATCGCCTGTCCGCCTCGCCCGAGACCTGCCGCTGGGGCTATCTCGATGCCGGCACCCCGCCGGTCCTGACGATCCGCAGCGGCGAGCGGGTCACGATCGAGACGGTCTCTGGCGGGCCCGACGCCCTGCCGCCGGCGGGCTTTCACGTCCCCCCGGAGCTGCTGGCGATCCACGCCGCCGAGACCGGCATCCCGCAAGGCCACATCCTGACCGGGCCGGTGGCGATCGAGGGCGCAAGGCCCGGCGACGTGCTGGAGGTGCGGATCCTCGACGTCTCTCTCCGCCAGGATTGGGGCTTCAACCGCCACCGGCCGCTCGCCGGCACCCTGCCGGACGATTTCCCCGTCTTCCACCAGATGACCATCCCCCTCGACCGGGCGCGCCTGACCGGCCGGATGCCCTGGGGCCTCGACATCCCGCTCTCGCCGTTCTTCGGCGTGATGGCGGTGGCGCCGCCGCCGGAATGGGGACGCTGCACCTCGATCATCCCGCGGGCGTTCGGCGGCAACCTCGACAACAAGGAGCTGACGGCCGGCAGCACACTCTATCTGCCGGTCTTCGTCGAGGGCGCCCTGTTCTCCTGCGGCGACGGCCACGGCGCGCAGGGCGACGGCGAGGTCAACGTCACGGCGATCGAGACGGCGCTCTCCGGCACGTTCGAGTTCGTGCTGCGGAAGGACCTGCGGCTGACGTCTCCCCAGGCCGAGACGCCGAGCCACGTCGTCACGATGGGGCTCGATCCCGACCTCGACCGCTGCGTCGAGCGGGCCTTGCGGGACATGATCGACCTCGTGGTCGCCCGGGTGGGCATCACCCGCGACGAGGCTTATGCGCTGTGCAGCATCGCCGCCGACCTGCGGGTGACGCAGACGGTCAACCAGCACAAGGGCGTGCACTGCATGCTGCGCAAGGACTATCTGGTTCGGTGAGATGCGACATCGCCTGCGGATGCGCACCGCTCGCACCGATCAAGGCCGCGAACCCGCGACCCGGGCCGGTAGTGGTGGTGCTCACCGCGGGCAAGGCGAGACCCCGAATGGCCGTTGCCGCCCCCCTCAGGGTCTCGGTTGGCGTCACAACTCTCCGCCGGCCACGGTCACGACCTGCCCCGTCACAGCCGCTGCACCTGTCCCGCACAGCCAGGCCACGGCATCCGCGACCTCGTCGGGACGCACCAGCCGGCCCTGAGGGTTGTGCCGGACCAGGGAGGCCAAAGCCGCCTCGCGGTCCCGGCCGGTCGTCGCCATGATCCGCTCCAGGCTGTCGCCGACGATATCGGTGTCGGTGAAGCCCGGGCAGACCGCGTTGACGGTGATGCCGTGGCGCGCCGTCTCCTGGGCCAGCGACCGGACGAGGCCGACCACCGCGTGCTTGGCGGCGCAATAGGCCGAGACATAAGGATAGCCCTTCTGCCCGGCGGTCGACGCGATGGCGACGATGCGGCCAAAGCCCCGTTCGGTCATGCCCGGCAAGACCGCGTGCGCGGCATGGACCGCGCCGAACAGGTTCACGTCGAGCATGCGCCGGAACAGGGCCGCGTCGCTGCGGCCGAAAGGAGCGGATTCCGCCGCCCCCGCATTCGCCACCAGGATGTCGACCGGCGCCCGCGCGGCGATCTCCGCGAAGGCCCGGGCCACCGCCGCCTCGTCGGTCACGTCGAGCGGGACGGCGTGGTGGGCCGCGCCCTCGGCGACCGCCTGGGCGAGGGCCTCGGCGTTTCGGCCGAGGATCGTCACGGTCATCCCGTCGCGGCTCAGCCGCGCGGCGATGGCGCGGCCGATGCCGCGGGCGCCACCGGTGACGACGGCGTGGCGGGGGGCGAAGGACGCGGTCATCGTCAGGCTCCCGGGCGCACGTAGTCGGCGAGCGTCGCGTCATGCACGTCGTCGAGGTTGACCACGATGTTCTCGGGCGTCCGGCACGTCAACCAGACCAGCTCCTCGGTCGTGCTCATGTTGGCCTCGACATGGGGCATGAACGGCGGCACGAACACGAAATCACCCTCGGTCATGTCGACGAACTCGGCGTAGCCGGCGCCGAAATAGATCCGTCCCCTGCCCTTCAGCACGTAGCCGCCGGTCTCGGCCTCGCCGTGGTGATGCGGCAGCGAGCGGTAGCCCGGCTCGTTCGAGACCTTGCCGTACCAGATCTTCGTGGCGGGGGTGTGCTGCGGGCTGACGCCGGAGATACGCACCGCGCCGCCGGATTGGCCGGTGCGGGTATCCTCCTGGCCGGCGCGGGTCACGACGGGCTTCAGGGCGTCGGTCATGGCTGTTCTCCTGAGCAGGTTTGACGATGTGACGTGGAGAGGCAGAGCGGACTTGCGTTTTTTCGTCCCGCCCTCGACCTCGTCCTGAGGTCGCGGGGTGGGATGAGGCCATGGTTCGTCCGGCCGGCTGTCAGAGGAGGCCGGTCTCGACCGCGACCCGGCGATAGGCGGCGCCGGCGGTGAAGCCGCCGTCGATCACGAAATCCTCGCCGGTGATGAAGCTCGCCTCGTCGCTGGCCAGGAAGCGCACCAGCCGCGCGACCTCGTCCGGCTCGCCCGGGCGGCCCATCGGCGTCATGCCGATCATCGGGGCGAGGTGGGGCGAGCCCGCGTTGAGCCCGGTAACGACGAGGCCGGGGCAGACCGCGTTGACCCGGATCCGGTCGCCGACCAGCTCCATCGCCGCCGTCTTGGTGAGCCCGCGCAGGCCCCACTTGCTCGCCGTATAGGCCGGATCGGCATGGCCCGAGAAGGCCGAGTTCGACGCGATGTTGACGATGCTGCCCCCGCCCGCCGCGCGCATCGCCGGGGCGACGGCGCGAATGCCCAGGAAGGCGCCGGTGAGGTTGACGGCCAGCACCCGGTTCCAGGCGGCGAGATCCGTCGCCGCCACGCCGGTGCGGTTGATGATGCCGGCATTGTTGACGAGGATGTCGAGGCGCCCGCGCCAGCCGAGGGCGGCGGCCACCAGCGCGTCCCAGCCCTCGGGCGCGGTCACGTCGGCGGACTGGAAGCGCACGTCCAGCCCGTCGTCGCGCAATTCGGCGGCGTAGGCTTCGCCCTCACCGGCCAGCACGTCGCAGATCGTGACGGCGACGCCGGACCGGGCCAGCAGGCGGGCCTGGGCCGCGCCCTGGCCGCGGCTGCCGCCGGTGACGATGGCGGCCTTGCCCTGAAGATCCGAGAAGGCGTCCATCTCACGCTCCCTGGATCACGGCCTGGCGCTGCTCGCCGAGCCCGTCGATGCCGAGCCGCATCACCTGGCCGGGCCGCAGGAAGACCGGGGGCTTCTGGCCGAGCCCGACCCCGGGGGGCGTGCCGGTGGCGATGACGTCGCCCGGGTGCAGCGTCATGAACCCGCTGATGTAGCTGACGATGTCGGCGACGCCGAAGATCATCCGGGCGGTGCTGCCGGTCTGGCGGCGGACCCCGTCGACGTCGAGCCAGAGGCCGAGGGCCTGCGGGTCCGGCACCTCGTCGCGGGTCACCAGCCAGGGACCCAGGGGGCCGAAAGTGTCGGCGCTCTTGCCCTTGGTCCATTGCCCGCCGCGCTCGGACTGGAAGGCGCGCTCGGAGACATCGTTGACGACGCAATAGCCGGCGACGACGCTCAACGCCTCGTCCCGCGAGACGTACTTGGCCTTCGTCCCGATGACGACGCCGAGTTCGACCTCCCAGTCGGTCTTCTCGGAGCCGCGCGGGATCTCGACGGCGTCGTTCGGGCCGCAGACCGCGCTCGTCGCCTTTATGAACAGCACCGGCTCCGCCGGCGGCGCCTTGCCGGTCTCGGCGGCGTGGTCGGCGTAGTTGAGGCCGACGCAGATGACCTTGCCGATCTGCCCGACGCAGGCGCCGATCCGCGGCGTGCCGGCCACCAGCGGCAACGCCGCCGGATCGAGGGCGCGCAGGCGCGCAAGGCTCTCGTCCGACAAAGCCGGACCGGCAATGTCGCCGAGATGGGCGCCGAGGTCGCGGATGCGGCCCTCGGCATCGAGGAGGCCAGGGCGCTCCGCCCCGGGCTCTCCATATCGCAACAGCTTCATGGCGCGTCTCCGCTGGGCTGCATCAGTAGAAATTGGGCGCCTGGGCCAGGGTGGACCACAGAGCAGGATCGTGGCCCGGAATCACCCGGGCCTGGCTCCGCTCGGCGACGGCCCGGAGCTTGGCGACGGACCGCACCGTCTCGGTGACCGAGGTCACGGCGCCAGGCAGAGCGCGATCGTGCCAGTGGTCCATCGTGTCGGCGGCATCGACCGCCAGCAGGGTCGTGCCGCGGGCGGTGCGGACCAGGAAGGACTGGTGCCCGACCGTGTGGCCGGGGGAGCGGATGCAGGTGATCGATCCGTCGCCATAGAGATCGTAGAAGTCGCCCCAGGCGTCGTCGAGCAGGAGCCAGTCCAGCCCGGGCCGGTCGAAATCGGCCCGCACGAAGGCGCCGGCGCAGAACCAGTCCGGCGACAGGGCGTAGTCGAGGGCGGTCCGCTGGACGACGTGACGGGCATTCGGGAAGGCGCCGATCGCACCGGTATGGTCGAGGTGGAGATGCGACAGCAGCACGGTCCGCACCTCGGCCGGGTCGAAGCCCGCCGCGCGCATCTGGGCGGCGCAATCCTCGCCCGGGCGGACCCGGGGCACGAACACCTCGGCAACCGGGCCCCAATGCCCCTTCGGGTCGGTGGCGCAGATCGCCGGGAAGCCGCCATCGATCACGACGTGACCGCGGGGATGGGTGATCAGATACCACGGCACCGGGATCTCGAACGGCTGGCCCATCCCCTCGTTCAGGTAGATGTCCTGGTGGCGGCAGCCGAGGGTGCCGGTCTGGAAGAGATACAGGCGGATGTCGGACATGGTTCCTCCCCAGGATCTGGGCGCCAGCCATTAGTTCAAGCTTGAAGCGCATGGCCATAGGGCGCCGGTTTCGCCCTCGCGTCAAGAGAAACTTCAAGCTTGAAGCTTGTCCCGAGGGGCTGGTCCGCGTAGGGTCCTGTCGCGGGGTCACGGCGACCCGGACGAGCCTGGACCGGAGGACGGACCGATGGATGCAGCACCCGACGACGCAGTGCCGCTTGTGCGGACCCTGACCCTGCCCTCCGAGGCGAACCTGAATGGCGGCGTCTTCGGCGGCTGGATCATGGCCGAGCTGGACAAGGCTGCCGGATTGCTGGGGATGCGCCGGGCGCAAGGTCCCTGCGCCACCGTCGCGGTGGAGAACCTGCGCTTCGTCACCGCCCTCAGGGTCGGCGAGGAGTTCTCGATCTACGGCCAGGTCGAAGCGGTCGGCCGCAGCTCGATGCGGCTCAAGCTCGACGGACATGCGGCGCCGCCGGGCGGCGGCGAGACGCGGCGGGTGGTGGAGGCGCTGTTCGTCTCCGTGGCGCTCGACGGCGAGGGCCGGACCCGGCCGGTGCCGTGAGGTGCGGAACGGGTGCTAGGCTGATCCGAGCGCCCCCGAAGACGCCCCACCCACCGTCCATGTCCAGTTCTCCGCTGCGCGGTCCGGACACGGATGGTGGGTGGTCACGAGTGGTGGATGCCTCGCAGAACGCTCAATCCCGCCCCCGCCGCCGGGACGGCTCGCGGGGCTCGATGTGGCTCTGCGCCGAGCGCTTGAGCCGGGCGAGATGGTCGGTCAGTCCGGCGATCTCGGCATCGGAGAGGCCGGCGAACAGCTCCTCGACCCAGCCGTTATGCGCCTCCGCCATGGTGCGGAAGGCCGCCCGGCCCGCATGGGTCAGGCGGATGATCTGCGCGCGGCGGTCGGTCGGCGAGGGCTGGCGGGTGATGTACCCACTCGCCAGGAGCTTGTCGACGACGGCCGTGACGTTGCCGGCCGAGACCATCAGCAGCTTCGACGCCTCGCCGAGGACGAGCCCGTCCTCGGCCTTGTCGAGCTGGGCCAGGAGGTCGAAGCGCGGCAGCGTGAAGTCGAACTGCTCCCGCAGCCGGGACCGGATCTCGTTCTCGATCAGGGTGGTGCAGGCGAGGAGGCGCAGCCACGCCCGCACGGAGGTGCGGGTGTCCCGCCCCTCCACGACCGCATCGCCCTCCGCCCGCTCGTCCAACCGCAAGATCCCGGCCTCGTCGCTCCGGGCGTCATAAGCCCGATTCCGGCCGGCAACGCAAATGCCGGCCGGTGGGCTCCCGGTCACGACGCCTCCGGCACCGCGGGCAGACGCAATTCGGCGCGGGTCTTCGGCCGGCCGCGCATCTTGAGATCCTCCAGGTCGGCCCGGTCGCGCACGGCGTTGCGGAAGATCTGGTCCTTGCCCGGGGCGTATTGCGGCGGACAGTGGATGTCGCCTGCACCGTACCAGGCCGCGGCCCGCAAGGTGAAGCCGGGATCGGCCAGGTGCGGCCGGCCGAGCGCCACGATGTCGGCCCGGCCCGCCGCCAGGATGGTGTTGATCTGGTCCGGCGTCGTGATGTTGCCGACGCACATCGTGGCGGTGCCGGCCTCGTTGCGGATCCGCTCGGCGAACGGCGTCTGGAACATCCGGCCGTAGAGCGGGCGCGAGGCCCGGACGGTCTGGCCGGTCGAGACGTCGACGAGATCGACGCCGGCGTCGCGGAACGCGCTGGCGATCGCCACCGACTCCTCCGGCGTCAGGCCGCCCTCGGCCCAGTCGGTGGCCGAGACGCGCACCGACATCGGCTTGTGGGCGGGCCAGGCCGCCCGCATCGCCGAGAAGACGTCGAGCGGGAAGCGCAGGCGGTTCTGGACCGTCCCGCCATAGGCGTCGGTGCGGTGGTTGGTCAGCGGCGAGAGGAAGCTCGCCAGCAGGTAGCCGTGGGCGCAGTGCAGTTCCAGCATGTCGAAGCCCGCCCGCTCCGCCCGCTCGGTGGCGGCGACGAAGTCGGCGACGACGGCCTCCATGTCGGTCCGGGTCATCTCCCGCGGCACGGTGCTGTCGGGGAAGTACGGCAGCGGGGAGGCCGACATCACCTCCCAGCCGCCCTCAGGCAACGGCCGGTCCATGCCCTCCCACATCAGCTTGGTCGCCCCCTTTCGCCCGGCATGGCCGAGCTGGAGGCAGAACTTGGTCGCCGCATTGGCGTGGACGAAATCGACGATGCGGGTCCAGGCCGCCTCCTGGGCGTCGTTCCACAGCCCGGTGCAGCCGGGCGTGATGCGGGCGTCGCGCGAGACACAAGTCATCTCGGTGAACATGAGACCAGGGCCGCCGATCGCCCGGGCGCCGTAATGGACGAGGTGGAAATCGCCGGGCACGCCCTCTTGTGCCGAATACAGGCACATCGGCGCCATCGCCACGCGGTTCGGCAGCACCATCTCGCGCAAGCGGAAGGGCTGGAACATCGGGGCTGCGGGCGTGTCGAGCGACACGTCGAAGCCGGCCGCCCGCACGCCCTCGGCGAAGACGCGGTCCATCCGGTCGACGAAGTCGGGCGCGCGCAGGCGCAGGTTGTCGTAGGTGATCGCCTTGGCGCGGGTCATCGCCCCGAAGGCGAACTGCACCGGCTCGAAGTCGAGATAGCGCGCCACGTGCTCGAACCAGACCAGCGACACGTCGGCGGCGTGCTGGATCTTCTCCACCTCCTCGCGCCGCCCGCGCTCGAACCGGGTCAGCGCCGACGGGACCTCCGCCTCGGCCACCAGCGCCTCGTAGAGGGCGATCGCGTCCTCCATGGCGAGCTTGGTGCCCGAGCCGATCGAGAAATGCGCGGTCGCCTTGGCGTCCCCCAGCAGCACCCTGTTGCCGCGCACCCAGCGGGCGTTGCGGATCATCGGAAATTGCCGCCAGATCGAGCGGTTGGTCAGGATCTCGTGCTCGCCGAGGACATCGGCGAAGATCGCCTTCATGCGCGCCGCCGACTCCGCCTCGCTGCAAAGGCCGAGGCCGGCCCGCGCGAAGGTGTCGGGATCGGTCTCGAACACCCAGGTCGAGCGGCCGCGCTCGTACTGGTAGGCATGGGCGATGAACGGCCCCCACTCCGTCTCCCGGAACAGGAAGGTGAAGGCGTCCAGCGGCTTGGTCGAGCCCATCCAGGCGAAGCGGTTCGGCCGCAGGTCAACCGTCGTGCCGAAATGTTCGGCATGGCGCTGCCGGTAGGCGCTGTTGATGCCGTCGGCGACGACGACGAGGTCGTGATCGTCGAACTCTTCCGGATCCGCTTCGGTCTGGAACACCATCTCGACGCCGAGCCCCCGGGCGCGGTCCTGGAGGATGGTGAGCAGGGTGGAACGGGCGCAGCCGCAGAAGCCGTTGCCGCCGATCCGGTGGACCTCGCCCTTCACGTGGATGGCGATGTCGTCCCAGTAGGCGAATTCTTCCGTGATCCGGGCATAGCTCTCGGGATCGTAGCGCTCGAAGATATCGAGGGTCGCGTCCGAGAAGACGACCCCGAAACCGAAGGTGTCGTCGGGCCGGTTGCGCTCGTAGACGGTGATCTGGGTCTCCGGGAAGCGCTTCTTCGTCAGGATCGCTAGGTACAGGCCGGCCGGCCCCGCCCCCACGATGGCGATCCGCAGAGCCGCGCGACCCGCGGCACCCGTCTTGCTGATGTCACCCATCACAACCCTCCCGGTCGAGCGGCGGGGGCGTCCGCGCCCGTGTTGCTTCATGCTTAAAGCATCTTGTCGCGGATCGCAAGATGCTTTAAGCATGAAGCAATGGCGGGCAACGAAGCCCGCCCGCATCGAATGCGAGGGCCTCACCGTGGATGAGCCGTTCGAGACCCAGACCCCCGTCGACACCTTCGCCCGCGACAACCTTCCGCCGCGCGAGACCTGGCCCGAGCTGATCTTCGCGCTTCCGGATCTGCGCACTCCCCGCCGCCTGAACTGCGTGACGCCGTTCCTCGACCGCTGGATTGCGGAAGGCCGGGGCCACGCCCTCTGCCTGATCGGCGAGCACGAATCGCTGACCTACCGGCAGCTGTTCGAGCGGGTGAACCGCATCGCCAACGTCCTGGTGAACCGCCTCGGCCTGTGCCCGGGCAACCGGGTTCTGCTCCGCTCGGGCAACACCCCGATGATGGTCGCGACCTATCTGGCGGTGCTGAAGGCCGGCGGCATCGTGGTCGCCACGATGCCGCTGCTGCGGGCCCGCGAGATCGCCTATCCGCTCAACAAGGCGCAGATCCGCCTCGCGCTCTGCGACCGCCGCCTCGCGGCCGAGATGGAGGGCGCCCGCGCCCACGCGCCCGGCCTCGACCGCGTGATCTATTGGGGCGGCGGGCCCGACTCCCTCGAGGCGCTGATGGAGGCCGAGAGCCCGGCCTTCACGGCCGCCGACACCGCCGCCGACGACGTCTGCCTGATCGCCTTCACCTCGGGCACGACCGGCGAGCCGAAGGGGGCGATGCACGTCCACCGCGACATGCTGGCGATCTGCGACACCTATGCGCGCCATGTCGTGCGGGCCGGCCCCGACGACCGCTTCATCGGCTCGGCGCCCTTCGCCTTCACCTTCGGCCTTGCCATCATCCTGTTCCCGATGCGGGTCGGCGGCTCGGCGGTGGTGCTGGAGAAGGCCGGCCCGGACGACCTCGCCCAGGCGATCGGGCGCGAGCGGGCGACGATCTGCTTCACCGCGCCCACCGCCTACCGGGCGATGCTGGCCAAGTTCGCGAGTTACGACCTGTCGTCGCTGCGCCGCTGCATCTCGGCCGGCGAAGCGTTGAACCGCGCCACCTTCGAGGCGTGGAAGGCCGCCACCGGCCTCACCCTGCTCGACGGGATCGGCGGGACCGAGATGCTGCACATCTACATCGCCTCGCCGGAGGAGGAGGTCCGCCCCGGCGCGACCGGCCGGCCGGTGACGGGCTACGAGGCCAGGGTGGTCGATGCGCAGGGGCGCGAGGTGCCCCCCGGCACGGTCGGGCGCCTCGCCGTGCGCGGGCCGACCGGCTGCCGCTACCTCGCCGATCCGCGCCAGGGCGCTTACGTCGTCGACGGCTGGAACTATCCGGGCGACAGCTACCTCATGGATGAGGACGGGTATTTCTGGTACCAGGCCCGCTCCGACGACATGATCGTCGCCTCCGGCTACAACATCGCGGGGCCGGAGGTGGAGGCGGCGCTCCTGCGTCATCCGGCCATCCTCGAATGCGGGGTCGTCGGGGCACCGGACCCGGAACGGGGCACCATCGTCAAGGCCTACGTGGTCACGCAGCCCGGCGTGACGGCCGACGCCGCCTTCGCCAAGGCGCTCCAGGATTTCGTCAAGGCCGAGATCGCCCCCTACAAGTATCCGCGGGCGATCGAGTTCGTCGCGGCCCTGCCGAAGACCGCCTCGGGCAAGATCCAGCGGTTCGCGCTGCGCCGCCGCGCCGCCGAGGCTGCGATGCCGGTTCGGCTGGCGGCCTCCGCATGAGCGCCGGGACGTCCCGCTCGACGCCGCCGGACCGGGCGGCCCTGGAGGGCCTCTTCTCCGCCCCCGTCAGGGTGCGCTTCTCGCACTGCGACCCGGCCGGGATCGTCTACTTCCCGCGCTGGTTCGACCTGATGAACGACGTGGTGGAGGACTGGTTCGCCGAGAGCCTCGGCCTCGACTATCGCGGCTTCCACTAGGCGCGCGGCATCGGCCTCGGCTACGCCCATGCGGAGGCGGATTTCGCCCGGCCGGGCTTCTGGGGCGACCGGCTCGACGTGGTCGTGCGCGTCACCCGCGTCGGCGGGGCCTCCCTCGCCCTCGCCCTGTCGGCCTTCCGCGGGGCGGAACCGGTCTTCGCCGCCCGCCTCGTCATCGTCACCACCTCCCTCGCGGAGCGCCACGCGGTGCCCCTGCCCGACGACCTGCGGGCGGCGGCGATCCGCTACCGCGACGCCCATTCGCACCTCGGAGACATCCCATGAGCATCCTGACCGCGAGCCGGCCCGCCGCCCGCCTGCAACCCGCCGGCTGGCCGGCGCCCCGGGGCTACGCCAACGGCATGGCGGCGAGCGGCCGCCTCGTCGTCACCGGCGGCGTGGTCGGCTGGGACGAGCGGGAGGTTTTCCCGGACGGGCTCGTCGCCCAGGTGCGTCAGGCGCTCCTCAACATCCGGGCGATCCTGGCCGAGGCCGGTGCCGAGCCGCACCACCTCGTGCGCCTGACCTGGTACGTCACCGACATGGATGCCTACCTGGAGGCGCGCCGTGACCTCGGCGGGGTCTATCGGGCGGTGTTCGGCACGCACTTCCCCGCCATGGCCCTGGTACAGGTCGTGCGGCTGGTCGAGCCGCCGGCGCTGGTCGAGATCGAGGCGACAGCGGTGATCCCGGACTAAGCAGACGTGCGGTGGTCGGCCGACGCTTCGCCTGCTTAGGTTCTTGTTTTGTCGCAGATTTTTATCGCCGAACCGGTGACCGCTTCGGCGAAATCTGCTGAGAGCAGCGCCCAATCACATCCCAACCCGGCACACGACAGGGCGGCTCGGCCACACGACGCTCGCCCGTCTGCGCCGCGTCCTCCCGTGCCGGAACGGCATGCCGATCCACGATCATCTCGGCGACCTTGTCGCGGCGCGCAATCCCGTCGCCGTCCAGCGCTGCGTTGCGGGATGGGCTGTGACGCAGACCGAGACGCCGTTCAAGGTGATCGCGCGTGGCGGCAAGACCTCGCGCCGCTGGGACCCGGGCACGGTCAGCGAAGCCATATCAGCCGTCGCCCGTGGAGAACGGGATTTCCCGCACCTCGCCTTCCCCGGACAACTCTGCTTCATCCCGGGTCAGGCCGACCGGGGGGCCCGGGCGCGTCGCGCTCTCGATGATCGCCTCCCATGACTTCCCCCTCGCCCGCAGGAACGCGATCGACGGACCCTGGGCGTCGCCATAGACCTGGATCGTGCGCTCGACGATGCGGGTCCGGTACGGCTCCGGCGTCAAAGCCTTGAAGTGGACGGCCAGGCGCCGCCGCTCGGCATGCACCGCCCGCGCGATCGTCTCGGCGGGCAGGCCGTCGCGCCGCATCTCGGCCACGCCGTCGCGCAGGTCGCGCACGGCCATCTCGTAGCAGGAGCGAAGGGTCATCGGCAGGCCACCCGTCAGGTCTCCAGGCAACCATAACGGCCGCCATCCGGGGAGGCGACAACCTCGACACCGGCATGGCACTGGAACCGGACGCAACCATTGGCGAACGGCTAACCCTTATCTGCCATGGTGGACCCGAACCGCGTTGCGAATCGGCTGCATCGTGCGGACACGACACCACCCCGCCTGGCCTTTCGGGCCGCCGGGGCTCGCTCCGCCAAGGCGGAGGGCCTTGCCGCTGTAGCATGGCCGGTCCAGCGCGGCCCGCGGCCCCGGGCCGACGTCGAGCGGGTCCAGGACCTGGCCGTCATATGACCTTGGGTAATGCGGGTGCGTGATCCGTGCCCGGTGCCGGGACCGCGAGCGGGACTTCGCGCCCCCGCCCGCTTCCCCGTCGCCCTGCCCCACCAGAAGCGCGATACGTGGCTGGCGCGCGACCAGGGCCGCCATCGCCCGGTCTGCCCGCTTGGCCGCAAAACCCTCGAGCGACTGGCCGCCGGCAACCATCTGCGCGATCACCGCACCGGCGAGCGGCTGCGACAGGGCGAGCGTCCCGACCATCGACAGGAGCACGACGAGGTCGAGTCCGACCTCACCCCGGAGAAGGCTCGTCGCCATCTGGACCACCAAGACGGCAAGGACCGCCACGCTCCAGGCCAGGGCGGCGGCCTCCGCATGATCGAGGAACTGGGTGGCGATCCGGCACGGAGGCCGAGAAGCGGCAGGGCCTTGAACCCGCCGCGCCAGATCGCCGTCCATCCCGCACGCGCCGCCCGGCCGCCGACGATCGCGCCGAGAACGCGGCGAAAGACTCCGCCAAAAACTCCGGCAAAGAGCTTTCCACAATCGTCCGCCGCTCCGTCCGACTCCGGTCCACAGGCGCAGAACGCCGCCGTAGGGCCCTGCGCTGGATCAAGCACGGGCCGGAGCCAGGTGAGGCGGTCCCTGCCTTGCGCGGGATCAATGCCGGAGGCCGGCGCCGGAGCCACGATCCTCCTGTAGCTCAATGGAGGGATGTCATGCTGGCACGCGACATCATGCACCGCGACGTCGTCACGGTGACCCCGGAGACCAGCCTTGGGGCGATTGCCCGGTTGCTGGTCGAGAAGCGCTTCGGCGCCGTTCCGGTGACGGAGGACGGGCGCCTCGTCGGCATCGTGAGCGAGGCCGACCTGCTTCACCGGGAGGAACTCGGAACCGAACGGCGCCGCAACCGCTGGCTCGATGCCTTCGCGTCGATCGAGACGCTGGCAAATGCCTATCGGAGCGCCCATGGCCAACTCGCGCGGGACGTGATGGCGCGCGCGGTCGTCACGGCGGGACCCGACGCGCCGCTCGCCGAGATCGTCGAGCTGATGGAGCGCCGGCACATCCGCCGCGTGCCGATCGTCGAGCAGGGGCCCGACGGGAGCGAGCGGCTCATCGGCATCGTGACCCGCGGCGACCTCGTGCGGGCGCTCGCGACCCTGACCCCGGCCTCCCCCGTCATGGCCGGGGACGGGCGTCTCAGTGACCGGCGGATCCGCGACATGCTCCTGGCCGAGCTTGCCCGCCAGCCCTGGACCGACAAGGGCGCAGGCAGCGTCACGGTGCTCGACGGCGTCGTCCATCTCTGGGGCACGGTGACGAACGAGGCGGAGTCCCGGGCGCTGGTGACCGCGGCCGAGACGATCCCGGGCGTCGTCGCCGTGCGCGACCACACCTTCGTCGCCTCCTGGGGCGCCGACCCGCTCATGCTCTGAGAGCGGCGGGCGTCTCTCTCCGGCTTGGCCGGCCTCCTTGGCCGGCCTCCCCGATGGGCAACCCGGGACCGGGTTTTCTTCTGCGGTCGAGGGATTGGACCTCGCCATCCATCGGTGTCTAAAGTGTCCGAGCGTCTCGCCCTGGCCAGAAGGGTCGGCCGCGAACTCCAGCGGTTGCTCCCCACTGAGCGCAAGATCCGGCGCGTCACGCCCACCCTGACCGTCGCCACCCTGCTCGACGCGCACACCGCCACCGCGATGGATCCGGCCGCCGGATCGCGCCAGCCCGTCGAGCGAGACCTATCGAGAGGCGCTTCCGGTGTATCTGGCGGGGCGTGCCGAACCCACTGATCACGCCCCCTCATCCCGGTTGACGCGAGTCCCCTCCCCCGGCTGCGATCAAATCCGGCGCCGGTGCGATGCCCGCCCACCGCATGCCGGCGGCCCATGAGCGTGATGCTTCGGGGCTCCGCAAGTCCCGCCCGATGGCGTCGATCCGGGTTTCGTCGACACGGCCGGCAGCCGGACGTCGATGACCTCCGCGCCCCCTGTCTCGGCCATCGTCGTACCAACGGCCCGCTCGGCCATGGCGCGGATGTCGGAATCTCCCGCGCCGGCGTGCCGGTGAAGCCGGCTCGTCCGCACAGCGGTGGCCGTGCTTCATGGCGAGCGGTGCGATGGGACCGGCGGAACAATCGCAAGCCCATCGCGTGCCGGGTAAGGCGCCGACCTACGGCACGCGCCAGTGCCCGATGCCGACAAGGCCCCGCCATCCCCTTCGTCCTTGCGCGCGGGGCATCGACCAACAAGCGGACAGTTCATCCGTCGAGCGCCCGTAGCGTCCGCGATGCCCAGCAGTGTGACGCCGAACGGTCCGCCGAGCCCCTCCGAAGGGGTAACCCGGCTCATCCGCCCGGACAACGAGCCCGAATCATCCGCGATTGTCCCGGACGACGCCGTAATCGCAGCGGCGCCGTCGCGAGCGGATCACGACACTGCGCGCCGTCGGAGCAAGAATGGCGGGATCGTTTGACAGCCGTGCAGAACGACGAAAACTGCTTCTCCGTCAAGCGCTTGGCGCAGGCACGGGTCGGCGTGTCGCGCGAGCCGCGCATGAACGAGCGATCAACCGAAAAAACATTGTCGCCGGTTGAGAATCACCCATAATAACGCTTGGAACCGGCATAGCCCGGAAAAAGCGTTACTCGGGAATCAGCGCGGATGGATATGGTGGTGCCAGCAGAGGGAATGGAGGTGACCAACTTCCATGAAACCATCCTCCGGCAGGGCGGCCTCATCTCTGATAAGTTGAGCATGCTCCGCATGGAGCATTATCCGCCGAACGCCACCAAAGGCTTGCGCCCGTTCTCGCTGGCGGAAGTCGCGTATTTTCTCGGTGTCACGCCCTCGAACATCAAGAAGCTGCACCTCGAAGGAAAGGGCCCGATCCCGGCGACCTCGCCGTCCGGCCGGCGCTCCTACACCGCCGAGCAGATGCTGGAGCTGAGGAAGTACCTCGATCGCCACGGGCGATCCGACCTCAAGCAGTATGTGCCGCATCGGCGCGCCGGCGAGACGATGCAGATCATCTCGGCGGTGAACTTCAAGGGCGGCAGTGGGAAGACGACGACCGCCGCCCACCTGGCCCAGTTCCTCGCCCTGACCGGCCACCGGGTGCTCGCCATCGATCTCGATCCGCAGGCGTCGCTCTCGGCCCTGCACGGCATCCAGCCGGAACTCGACAAGACGCCGTCGATCTACGAGGCCCTGCGCTACGACGACAACAAGCGCCCGCTGTCGGAGATCATTCGGCCGACCAACTTCCCGGGTCTCGACATCGTGCCGGCCAGCCTGGACCTTCAAGAATACGAGTACGACACCCCCCTGGCGGCCTCGAACCGGAATGCCGAGGGCCGGACCTTCTTCACGCGGATCTCGAATGCGCTGAAGGACGTCGATAACCGCTACGACGTGGTCGTCATCGACTGTCCGCCGCAACTCGGCTACCTCACCCTGACGGCGCTCACGGCCTCGACCTCGGTCCTCGTCACCATTCATCCGCAGATGCTCGACGTGATGTCGATGAGCCAGTTCCTTCTGATGCTCGGCGGCATCCTGAAATCGATCGCGGATGCCGGGGCGACCGTGAACCTGAAATGGTTCCGCTACCTCGTCACCCGCTACGAGCCGACCGACGGGCCGCAGGCCCAGATGGTCGGCTTCATGCACGTGCTGTTTCCCAAGAACATGCTGACGCACCAGATGCTGAAATCCACGGCAATCTCGGATGCCGGGATCACCAACCAGTCGCTCTACGAAGTCGATCGCGGCCAGATGATCCGCTCGACCTATGACAGGGCCCTCGAAGCGGTGAACGCGGTCAACGAGGAAATCGCCAGCTTGATCCACCAGGCGTGGGGGAGGCGGGTTTGACAGCCGTGCAGAACGCCGAATTCACCCGACCCACCAACCGGATAGGGACGTGACGCGATGCGCAAGAACCTCCTGGCCAACGTGCTCGGGGCCTCGGTCGGCGAGCCCAGCACCGACGTCGCCAGGCGTGGCGCGGCGCGATCGATGACGCGCTCGATCGAGGAGATGGCCGAGAACACCAAGCGCATGTCGGATGGCGAGGTGGTCCTCAGCCTCGACACGGCCCTGATCGACGATTCCTTCGTGTCCGACCGCATCGATCAGAACGACGAGGATTATCTGCGGCTGCGCGACGCCATTGCCGAGCACGGCCAGTCGACACCGATCCTCGTCCGTCCTCACCCGAGCCGTGAGGGGCGGTTCATGATCGTCTACGGCCACCGCCGCGTGCGCGTGGCCCGCGAACTCGGGCGCGAGGTTCGCGCGATCGTCAAGTCGATCGAGGACATCGCCCATATCGTCGCCCAGGGGCAGGAGAACGCCGCCCGCGCCAATCTCTCCTTCATCGAGAAGGCGCTGTTCGCCAAGAAGCTGCTCGACATGGGGCAGACCAAGGCGACGATCAAGGCGGCCCTTGCGATCGACGACACGCTCCTGTCCCGGATGCTGTCGGTGGCCGAGACGGTTCCGCCCGAGGTGATCGATGCCGTCGGCGCGGCCAAGAGCATCGGACGCGACCGCTGGGAGGAGCTGAAGAAGCTGGTGGCCGCCCCGGCAAAGGCCGAGATCGCGCGTGAGGCGGTCCGGTCGGACGCGTTCCTGGCGAAGGAGGGACCGGAGCGGTTCAGCCATCTCCTGGCGGCGATCAAGGCCGGGCGCAGGGCGCCGGTCCGTCGGGCGATCCAGCCGCAGACGTCCTATTGGGCGCCCCCGGACAAAGCCGTCGAAGCGACCTGCCGTCGCTCCGGCAAGACCTTCAGCCTGTCCTTGACATCGAAGGATGCCGGGGACTTCGGCGACTACATTTCGTCCCACCTGGAGCAGCTCTACGGCGCTTTCCAGGAGGCAAAGCACCGCAACGGCCAGGGAGACTGACGCGACCCCTTCCCATCGGCTCAGCAGAGCGGCATCGGTCGCCTTGCACCGCGCCAAGACCAGGGCAGGAGAGGCCGAGGGCTGCGTCACGCCGCTCGGCGCCTTCGCGTGTGACAAGCTCGCCAGGCTCGAACCGTCGCGCCAGGTCGCCGCCCCGGGCAAACTTGGGCCGGCCAAGCCTGGGCCGGGAGCCCGCGCCGGGGACGGCCTCACCCAAACGTCGCATGGACCACGTCCGCGCCTGACGCTCGCTGAACGCGCGCAGGGCCAGGCGAAGACCTGTCGCCGTGAGGAAACCGGCCATCGTCTGCCCTGGCCCGCCACGGTCAAGCATGGACTTCCACCCGGCGGAACCGAGCCTCATCGGCATCATCGTCCGGGAGATCCGCGAGCGCGCGACTTGCGGACTCGCCCTCGGAACCATCGCGGCGCGCGCCACGTGCCGCCGCACCGTCCAGACGGTGATCCGATGGGCCGCTCACCGTAGCGTCCCGCTCATCGAAGAGCGGGTGAAAGGCACGCACGTCATCCGCATCGCAGCCAGGCCATCCGCAAATAGCGGGCTGGAATCCGCCTGGCCGAGGCTCGACAATCGAAACAAGAAGAAGATCTTATACCAACGGCCCAAGATGCTGACGCATCGGGCCGTTGACCCATCTCGAATTTTCGATGTCAAGCCAGAGGCTTGGCGAAAATTCGAGAACAGAACCAAAGGTCGTTTTCAACGACCGTTGGTATTAATCTCCGTGACAAAGTGGCCGCCGGTTCCCGGTCTCCACACCCGTCCACACCGGACGATCCCGCTGACGACGCGGCCCAGAACGAGCGGCCGTCGCCTCCGCCTCAACGTCCGGCGTCTTCGGAGGACACGATCCGTGGTGAGCCCGGCCGGCCGCTCGACCGTCGCGGCTCGACGAGACGATCGCCGCATGGCGTCGACAAATCCCCATTGGGGTACGCAGCCACGCGATCGTGGAGGGGACCCCGCGCCACGTCCGCTCAGTGCCGCTCCTGCGGCCCGGGTGAGGCGTCTCGGAGCCGACCAACCATCGGCCGGTTCGGTGGGCGAGATCCGCTCGTCGGATCGGCGCCGACGCGCATCCCGATCGGCGCCGCCCATGAGGGAGCGGGCACGCCGCCGATGGTGGTTGCGCCGATCGGCAAGCGGCCCTGATCGGGGCCAGGCGGACGCCCGATCTCGGCGCCTCCGTGACTCGCGCTCCGGCGGCTGGCGGCAAGCGTTGTGGCGCTGGAGAGGGACGATGGCAGGCGCCGCGATCGGGCGGAGCGCGGGTGAGGGGAGGGGGATTGTGAGCGCCCAACACCTCATGCCGTCCCGGACAGGCTGAGTCTCGACGATGGGGTCTTCGGCGCGGGCGGCTCGGTGTCGAAGGTCCAGTGCAGGCGGTGGCCGTTGCAGCGATCCTCCGTCAGTCGGTCGCGGCGCTGGCGTCGATCACGATCCGGTTCTTCTCCTTGACGAGAGTCGAGACCGCAAGGGCGATGCCCGAATTCGGCACGTCGAGGATTACGTCGACCTTGTCCTGATCGAGCCATGTGCGGGCGATGGACAGGCCGATATCGGGCTTCTGCTGATGGTCGGCGGAGATGAGCTGGACCGGCTCGCCGAGGACCTGCCCCCCGACATCCTCGAGCGCCAGCCGCACCGCCTCGACCAAGCCGGCCCCTGACAGATCCGAGAACGGTCCGCCGGGATCGGTCAGCACGCCGCGCGTCACCGGCTCCGCCGCGGCGGGTTGCAGGCAGGGCCTCCCAGCAGGCTCCCCACCGGCGCCAACGCGGCCCGGAGCCGCCAGCGTTTCGCGGTCTCGCCCATCGTTTCGTCCCTTTTTGTCGTCGGCGTCGGGTTCTCCCGATCGCCGCGCAGGCGCGTGGCCGTCCTCCCGGACGAGAGCGTCCGGGCCAGTGTTCAGTTGAAGTGCCCGACCCAGCGCACGGTATAGCGCTGGCCCTCCGGCCTGTTCTGCGCCCCGAACTCGTAATAGGCGTTGAAGAACAGGAAGTTGTCCTTGTTGATCGCCAGCAGGGCGCCGGGGCCGAGGCCGAAGACGCGCTCGCGCCGGCCGGGCACGGCGACGCCGTTGGCCAGGGTGTCGCTGATCTGCTGGAGCCAGTAGCCGTTGACGCCGAGCTTGAGGTTCTGCGTCACGCTGTATTCGCTGGCGAAGTTCGCGTGCAGGGCCTGGCCGGCCTGGGTCGAGACCACGGTCGGGCCGAAGCCGACATTCGGACGGTCGTTGGCGGCGTTCCAGAGATAGTGGAACCGGGCCGAAACCGTCCAGTCCGGCGTCAGGAACAGCGTGCCGGCGACGTAGGGGTTGAAGGAGAAGAAGTTCGAGCCGGGATTGACCGCTGCCGTCGGGTCGTACTTCCCGGTCGGCAGGATCATCTGCGCCTCGAAGCGTCCGACGAAGAGCGGACCCTTGTCGCCCATGATCGGGTCGAACTGGATGAAGGGGCCGATCAGGAGGTCGCCGACGCCCTGCTGGGCCTTGAGGGCCGCGCCGCCGAGGCCGTCGTCGGTGCTCGAAAACGGGATCGTCGGCAGGAGGATGTCGAGACCCAAGACGCCCGGGCCGACCTTGATCGGCGAGACGTAGAGGAGCTGCGTCAGGCTGGCGAAGACCGTCACGTCCTCGCGCGGCAGGCCGAGGCTGCGGCCGTTCCGGTCCACGAGGCGATTGGCCGAGTAGACCTGGAAATACTGGGTCGGGTACCAGCCGGGCCCCGAGGGCGGTGCGCCGTCGAGGAAGCTGGTGAAGCCGAGGTTCAGGTTGGGCTGGTCGAAGGCCGACGCGGACCCCGCGAGCCCGACCGTGGCGGCGAGGGCCGAGATGGCCCGCTTCGCGAAGGTCCGGATCCACTCCCGCGGCCTGGTGTTGCGTGTCGTCATGGTGCCCCCTCGTTCATGATGGCCCGCTCGTGATGGCGGCGCGCGGCGCCTGCGGGCCGCCGCGCGCTCTGCTCATGGGCGGTCGCGCGTGCTGGCCGGGCTCACGCGCCCGGCACCGAGCCCGGTGGCAGGAAGTCGACCTCGCAGGCCGCCGAGCGGCGCACGACCTCGTCCGGGTCGGTCAGGTCGTGGAGCTGGTCGAACAGCGCCTTGAGCTTGCGCCCCGGGCTGACCCAGAAGATCGCCCGGTTCGGCGTGTCGGTACGGTTGTAATAGGCGTGCGGCTTGCCCATCGGCATGCAGACCAGGTCGCCGGTCTTCGCCTGGAGCCATTCGCCGTCGAGATAGAGGTCGAAGGTCCCTTCCAGAACGTAGATGAACTCGTCCTGCGTCGGATGGATGTGCGGCGGCACGAAGGTGCCCGGCGGATCATAGGTCTCGAAAGAGAAGGCGCTGTCGCAGTTCGCCTTGAAGTAATAGGTGTGCCCGAGGACGTTCCACACCGTCCCGTCGATGCCTTGGCCTGCCCTAGTGATGCGCGCCAGAAGTGGCCCGTTCTCGCTCATTTTTACCTCACTATGCTAACTTTCCGAACAGAAACGACGGAGTTTTTTGACAAAGCAGCCATCCAATACTCCGGCGTGCCGCCTGCGCCGGCTATCCGTCAAACGCCGGCGCTATCCACTTTACGCAGGAAAGGAAGGATCGGCGGTGATCGGGCCTTGTGCAGGTTTTGCCGCCACACGCATTCTACGGGCTTAGGGCCTGGACGACTGATTGGGCCATGACCGACGAGACGCCATCCGATCCGCCTCCTCCCGCTGGGGAAGCTCTGCCGCTGGCGCGCTACGCCCGCGTGGCGACGCGGAACCCGGATCTGGCGCGCGAGCAGATCGGCCGGATCTTCTGCCCGCACGGCCTGATCCTCACGGGTTCCGATGCCGGCTCCCTGTTCGAGGCCCGGCACCATTCCGCGGCCTTCGGTGGCCTGACGATCAACTTCGTCTCCTACGGCACACGGGTCGAGATCGATCCGGGCTGCCTCGACCGGTTCTTCCTGTTGCAGATCCCCCTCGAAGGCTCGGCGCTGGTGCGGAACGGCCCGCACGAGATCCTGGCCGATCCCGGCCGCGCCACCCTGCTCTCGCCGGCCTTCCCGACCCGCATGGTGTGGCAGACGGGCTGCGCCAAGCTGATCGTCCAGGTGCCGCGGGGCCTCCTGGAGGAGCACGTGGTGCGGGTGCTCGACCGGATCCCACGTCCCTTCGACTTCGATCCGGCGATCGACCTGACGCGGCCCCGGGGCGCCGCGATCCTGTCCCAGGCCCGGCTGCTCCGGCATCTCGTCGAGAGCCGCGGCCGGTCCGGCCCCGGCGCCGACACGGTGGAGCGGGAACTCGCCTCCGCCTTCGTCACCCTGCTCGTCGGGCACATGCTCGAACGGAGCGGGGGAGGGGCGGCCCTGGCGCCTTCCCAGCGCGTCTCGGTGGCGCCCGCGCATGTCCGGCGGGCCGAGGAGTATATCCGGGCGCATCTCGACTCCGCTCTCAGCCTGCCGCATCTCGCCGAGAAGGCCGGGAGCAGCATGCGCTCGCTCCAGGACGGCTTCCGCCAGTTCCGCGCCAGCACGATCTCCGACTACATCCTGGCCCAGCGCCTCGACCGATGGCGGGCGCTGATCCTCGCCTCCGACACGGAGGCGAAGGTGGGCGATCTCGCCCTCGGCGTCGGGCTCAACCATCTCGGCCGCGCTGCAGCGGCCTATCGCGACCGCTTCGGCGAGGCCCCGTCCCAGACGCTGCGCCAGCGCCGGCGCTGACCGGCCGGTCCCGCCTCAGGCGGCGCGGGACGACGCGACGGCCCGCAGGACCGGGCGGGTGGCCGCGCTCGCCTGGTAGGCGGGGGCACGGGCGAGGAGGTCGGCATAGACCGGCGGCCGTAGCGGCGCGAACAGGGCGGTGACCGGGTTCGCCTCGCGGGTCGGCACGCCGATATCGGAAAGCAGGCTGGCGAAGTGGCGGTTGTGGTAGGGCGCGATGCACAGGCCGCCATAGCCCTTGGCGGAGGGGCGTTCCTCCTGCCGCCACGCCTTCAGGCGGGCGATCTCCGCCTCCATCTGGGCCCGGGTCGGCTGGCGCGCGAGCTGGCCGTCCATGTAGCGCACCAGCCAATGGGCGCCCAGCTCGGCCGACAGGTTGGTGGCGAAGCTCGAATTGAAGCCGACGAAGCCGAGATCGGGCAGGTCCGGGTTCACCACCCAGCGATAGAGCCGATACTGGCCGTCGGCGTCGATCAGCTTGGCGCGGTCGGCGGCGTCGAGCACCGGCACGTCCTGGCGCCAGCCGGTCGCCATCACCACGAGGTCGGCCGGGATGCGCTGTCCTCCGGTGAGCACCGCCTGCGATCCCTCGTAGGACGCGATCGTGCCCCGGATCGCCGTGATCTTGCCCTCGGTCACGAGCTTGTAGAAGCCCGGCGTCTCCACCGCGAGGTTGCAGTGGATGTCGTCCTCGATCCGGGTCTTGGGCCGCAACCCGTTGCGGCGAAGCTTGAACTGCGCCGTCAGCAGGCTCTCGAGCGCGCGCCAGTTCGCCCAGATCAGCGGGGTGGCGAGCGTCTGGACGGCGCGGCGGACCGGCCCGGCATCGAAGGGCAGGAACATCGATTCCGCCAGGCGGCAATACAGGATCCGCTTGAAGTTGATCAGGCCGCCGAAGAAATAGGGGATCTTCCAGGTCGGCTCGAGATAGACCAGGGTCACGCCGGCCGCGCCGTGCTTGACCGCGCTGACCGCGACATCGGTGGCGGATTTCGAGTAGCCCAGCACCACGACCCGCTTGCTGCGGACCGATTCGGCGTCGTTGTGCTCGCTCGAATGCAGGATCTGTCCGCCTGCCGCCTCGAACGCCTCGGCGCCGGGATGCACGGGCTTGTTCCTGTGGCTGAACTGGCCGGTGCAGATGGCGACGAAGTCGTAGGGTTCCGTGCTCGCCGCGCCGTCGGCGCCGGTCGTCGTCACGTCCCAGCCCCGGTCGGTGCGCTTCGCCAGCCGGGTCACGGACTGGCCGTACCGGATCAGCGGCACGAGACCGAACCTCTCCGCATAGGCGCGCAGGTAAGCGAAGACCTGGCCGCCCGACGGCCATTCGGGATAGGCAGCCGGCATCGGCCATTCGCTGAAGGCGTAGATGTCCTTGGGCGTCTGGGTCTTCACGTCGGGATAGGAGCGCGACGGCTCCCACACGCCGCCGAGATCCGGGCCGCGTTCGAGCACCGTGACGCGGTGCCCGCGTTCCCGGAAGGCTTTGGCGGCGGCCAATCCGCTGATGCCGGAGCCGATGACGCACACGTTGGCTTGCGTGACCATGAGGCTGTCTCCCGCCTGGGCGCCCCGATCGGGCGCGGTGTCCATGCAGGAAATGTCATCTCTGGCGTCGCGCAGAGCTATCCTGGACACGTGCCCGCTATCCGAATCGCGCAACATTGAGACGAAACCTCCGAAAATCTCGGACGGTCATGGCATCGTCTTCTCGCACCCGTCATGTTGCAGTGCGTGCTCGCGTGAGCTTGCGCAATATATTGTGCAGAACGCCCAGCCCGCAGGCACGATCTGCCTGCGAGGGAGCAGGCGGCACGGGGCCCTGACGACCCGAAGACGCGGCCCTGACGAGGCGGCACAGGTCCGCCAGGAGACAGCCGCCCTCCGGGCGTCGATCCCGATGAAGCACTCCTCTGGCCTCACGAACTTTACCAAGACTCGATCAAGAGATGCCCGGAATCATATCTTCAATACGCGATCCACCAAGATCGCCAGCGAGGCCATGAGGCAGTAAGCGAAGAGGAGATCTCGCGAATGCAGCGAGAACAGTTCTGGCGCGAATTCAAACATGGGGTGAGCGAGGCAAATCGCGGGCCAGCTCCTCGCCGTCGCCCGCAGAGCAGACCAGCCGGTCGACCACGGCCCGGATCCAAGCACGGCCGGCCTCCCGCCACCGTCGCGGGCATACCTGCGACGCCACCACGATGCTGGCGGCAGCGCTCGATCGCGGCTTTGGCGGGACGAACGACCTTCCTGGCGTCGGCAACACCGGTGCTCACCTTCGCTGGATTCTCGATCGCGGCGGCATGGCTGCCGTCAGCGCGGCTGACCCTCTCTCACCGTGACGGATCGTGGTTGTCGGTACCGCGGGTGTGGTGAGTACGGATCCGCTTGACCGGGGTCGCAGTGAGACTCCGCGAGGACCGGGTGAACCCATCCGGATTGGCGCCACAAGAGGGGTCCGGCCCGGCCAGGAGCCGGGGCCGCGTTGCGGCAGATCAAGGCAAGGACCGGCCGCACGCACAGAGTGGAGGCGCCGGCCGCGAGGGGCCGGGGCGGAGACCGGCCGATGCTGCGGGACGACATGCGAGCTGGGACCGCGCTGCGGAACGGCGCGTCCTCCCGTTCCGGACGCCGCTTGCGCCTGTCCGACTCGCCCATGCTCGTCTCTCCCAGGCCCGGCCCATCCGAGAGGCGCGACCCCGACACGTCCTCCGGCCGGGAGCCGCCGTTCCGGACCCTCACGCCCGAGGCGCGGGGCGCTCGTCTCGCCTGCGGCCCGGACGGGATGACGGCTGCGGAGGCGGCGTGCCGCATCGCGCGCCACATGGCCCGAACCCGCGACGCGGAGGCCCAGGTCGATGGCGCGGCGCGCGCGGTGCTGCGCCGGATGGTCGAGCCCCTCGCCCTCCTCCTGATGGCGGCGGGCCTCGTCACGTTTCTGACCGGCGACTGGACCGGCGGGGCGATCATCATCGCCATCCTGATGCTCTCGATCGGCCTCGACACGATCCAGGACGGGCAGGCCCTGCGGCGCAGCGTGGCCCTGGCGCGAGCGGCCTGGCGCGGCGCTGGCGGCGTCCTCGCTGGCGGCCCTGGCGGGCGCCTGGCGCTGCCGTTCACGCCGCGCGGCGGCTGGCTCGGCTTCGCGGCGCCCTCGCCGGGGATCCTCGCCGCCGTCGCGGCGATCCCGGCGGCCTATCTGGCGGTGGCCGAGACGGTGAAGCCCTGGGCGACGGCTGGCGGGACGGGGCGGCCAGCCGCCCCCGCGCAGGCTCGCGCCTGACAAGACGGGAGACGACCGATGGCGGCAGTTCCGCAGACCGAGACCCTGGACTTCCTGACGCGCCGGCTCGCCGGGCACGGGCCCGTCGAGCGGATCGACACCCATGCCTCGATCGTCCTGATGGCCGGGGACCACGTGCTCAAGCTGAAGCGCGCCGTGCGCTTCCCCTTCCTCGACTTCTCGACCCCCCGGCGCCGGCTCGCCGCCTGCCGCGCCGAGCTGGCCGTCAATGCCGGTGCGGGGCGGCTCTATCGCGGCGTGCACCGGATCACCCGCGCCACCGATGGCGGCCTCGCGCTCGACGGGGCCGGACGCCTCGTCGACGCGGTGGTGGCGATGCGGCGCTTCCCGCAGGACAACCTGTTCGACCGGATGGTCCAGGACGGGCGCCTCACCCCGGCGCTGGTGACCGACCTCGCCCGGCGCCTCGCCACCGCTCACGCCGAGGCTCCGGTGAGCAAGGCGCGCGGGGCGGCCGCGATGGCCGATCTCGTCGCGCTCAACGACCGCAGCCTGCGCGCCTGCGGCCTCGTCCCGGACCGGGAGGCGGACGCTCTGACGGCGCTGTTCCAGGACCGGCTCTCCCGCCATGCCGCCCGGCTCGACGCGCGGGGCCGGGAGGGGAAGGTCCGGCGCTGCCACGGCGACCTGACGCTGCGCAACATCTGCCTGTTCGGGGGCGTCCCGACGCCGTTCGACGCCCTCGAATTCGACGAGCGTCTCGCCACGATCGACGTGCTCTACGATCTCGCCTTCGTGCTCATGGACCTGTGGCATCGCGGCCGGCCCGACCTCGCGAACCTGCTGTTCAACCGCTACCTCGACGAGACCGACGACGCGCCGGATGCCGGGCTGATGCCGTTCCTGATGGCTCTGCGCGCCGTGATCCGCGCCCATGTGACGGCGAGCCAGGCCATCGCGACCGAGCCCATGGCGGGACAGGCGGCCGCGGGCAAGACGACCGCGGGCAAGACGACCGTGAGCAAGACGACCTGCGCCCCGACGGACGGGGACGCCGAGGCGGGCGCGACGGCGCTCCGGGGCGAGGCGACGGCCTATCTCGCCCTCGCGCGGGACCTGCTCGCCGAGATCCCGCCCTGCCTCGTGGCGGTCGGGGGCCTGAGCGGATCCGGCAAGTCGACGCTCGCCGCCGCCCTGGCGCCCCGGCTCGGCGCGGCCCCCGGCGCCCGCATCGTGAGCAGCGACCGGACCCGCAAGCGCCTGCACGGGGTCGTGCCGCTCACGCGCCTGCCGCCGGGCGCCTACGCGGCCTCGGTCTCCGAGCAGGTCTATGCGACGATGCGGGACGAGGCCGCCGGGGTCCTCGCCGGAGGGGCGTCGGTGGTGCTCGACGCGGTGTTCGACCGGCCGGCCGAGCGGGAGGCCGTCGCGGGGCTGGCGGCCTCGTGCGGCGTGACGGTCCAGGGGGTCTGGCTCCAGGCGCCCCTCGCGATCCTGGCCGACCGCATTGCGATCCGTCGGAACGATCCGTCCGACGCCACGCCCGCCATCCTGGCCGACCAGGCCCGGAGGGATTGCGGGGCCATCACCTGGCTGCGCCTTGATGCCGGGGAGTCGCCGGAGGCGCTGGCCGCCGACGTGATGCGGGCGGGACGCCTGGATGCGAGCGGCCGGGGCGGGGAGGGGGATCCGGCCGCGCACTCGGTTCTCAATCGCGTCCCCGCGTGACGCCGCCGCCCCTTGCGGTGGATCAAGGTCGCGCCCCGGCGTCGGCGCGATCCTCGCCCGGCTCGCCAGCCGGGAGAACAGCCATGATCAAGGATCTGACCATCGTCGTCGACGGCGTCGGCCGGCGCGCCGCGCCCTACGGGCTCGGGCTCGCCGCCGAGTTCGACGCCAGCGTCTCCGCGGTGAGCGTCCTGCCGCTCGAGCCGTTCGGGACCTTCGCGCAGTCGGAGATCCGCTACGACATGATCGTGGCCGCCGAGCAGGATGCGCGCGAACAGGCTGCCGCCGCCGCCGAGGCCGTCGCGGCCGAGGCCCTGGCGGCGGGGCGGCCCTGCGAGACGACCGCGATCTGCACCTCCGCGCCGCTCGCCCCGCTGCGCCTCGCCGGCTTCGTGCACCTGAGCGACCTCGTGGTGATCGAGCAGGCCGATGCCGCCCACCCCAAGCCCGCGGACGCCTATCTGGAGACGCTGCTGTTCAGGGGCGCGCGCCCGGTCCTGGTGGTGCCCTACATCCACGCCTCGCCGCCCCGGTTCGCCACGGCAATCGTCGCCTGGGACGGCAGCGCGCCCGCCGCGCGGGCCCTGAGCGACGCGCTTCCGCTTCTGCGCCGCATCGCCCGCGTCGAACTCGTCAGCGTCACCGACGAGCCGGTCCCGGAGGCGACGCACGGGCGGGCGGTCCGCCACCTCGCCCGGCACGGGGTCGAGGCCGTGTTCCACACCCTCCCGGGCGGCCTGCCGGTGGGCGAGGCCCTGCTCTCGCATGCCGCCGATCGCGGGGCCGATCTCCTGGTCATGGGCGCCTACGGCCATTCGCGCCTGCGCGAGGCGATCCTCGGCGGGACCAGCCGGACGATCCTCGCCTCGATGACGGTGCCGGTGCTGATGTCCCGCTGACGCGGCTTGGCGGTGCTGACGGCCCGGGCAAAGCCGTTCGCTGGTTCCGGCGCCGTGCGCTGCGACACGGTTTGAGAAGTGGAAAGACAAAAACACGGGCTTCATGGCACTAAGAAGATTTCGCCGAAGTGGTCACCGGTTCGGCAGCAAAAATCTGCGATCAAACAAGAGCCTAAGCGGGCGAAGCGTTGGCCTGCCAACGCAAGTCTGCTTAGAGCATTTTCGACCAAGTGGACACCGGTTGGTCGCAGAAAACGCGGCAAAAATCAGAGACCTAGAGCACTGCCCGATTGCAACATGATCGGGCAGTGCTCTCGCCGCCAGAACATTGTTGACAGGCACACCGCGGGCAACCAAGGCGCAACCATGTCGCGCCGATCCTTCTGCGTCGCAAAACCGATCGCGCCCGCCCTGGCGCACCGTCGGCCTCAGCCCCGGATGGCGCTCCGACACCTCCGACTGGTCGAGGGCGACGCTCCCACCGGGATCGGCCGCAAACGGAGCCGTCACCGCATCGGCATCGATCAGGGGATTGCCCAGGCCCGCGGCAATCCACTGGTCGCGCATGTCGACCCGCTCCGCCTCGCGTGGCAGCGACGCCGCCAGATCCATCAGATTGGCGCTGCGGACGTCCGGCATCGTGGCAACCAGCACGGTGAGGTTGTCCCGCCGAGTCTTGCGGAGTTGCGGCAGGCGGTGCTTGAAGCTCGTCGACGAAATTGACGGCTATTGCTCTGATCCTCCTCACAAGGCCACAAGCCTTCCCCTCCGTCGGGACGCCCCGAATCACAGCACGCCGAAGACCGTCGACCACCGACATCCAAACTGATCGAGGGTCTGCGTCATCCCCTCCAGTCTCCTCCTCTGATGTGCCCGCCGATGTTCGACCGGAAACGTTGACTCACGCAATGTTTCTCGTTAGCAACACATGAGCATCCCCTGACATCTAAGAATACAACTCTAGGTAAAAATGGATGCTGACCGGATCAATTGATAGCCGATCCTGACGCGGGAGCCTGAGTTGAGCAGAAGCCATCGATATGCCGCAGTTTTTCTGACGCTAACGGCTTCGGCAGCGCTTGCGGAAGAAGAGCCCTGGGGCGGCAATGTTCCAGGCTGGCGGTTTACGCAAGCAGGTGAATCCGGGGACGGCGTCAACTGTCGCGCGATCCAGGGGCAATACCTCATTGCACGGCGGAGCAACGGGCGGACCTACGTCTCCGTGCCAGCGCCAGCGGGTTTGCCAAAGGGCTGGTACAGGGACGGTCGAGCCTCGATCGTCCTGGGAAGCACATCTGAGCCGGTCGATGCGGAGGTGACGGGCCGTCTGCTGCTGCACATCGACGAAGGGCTTTATCCGGCGCTTATCCGGGCCCGCGGTTATCAATGGCGTGTGTCAGGGCCGCAGGGCCTCGTCACGGGCTCGGTCTCGTTTTCAGGCGATGTGGCGAAAGCCATCGCCGAATTGCGTGCCTGCGTGAGAGCGAACGCAGCGGCCGTTCCCGCCCCGCGGGCCGCAGCCCCTTCCGCGCCCGCGGCGCGAACCAGCGGCAATCTCAAATGGTCGGGCGACTGGGTCTGGATACGCCCAATGATGATTTTCGGGAAGCCCGTCGACACACAGGGCCAGCGACTTTCTATTGAGCTGCTCCCTAACAACCATGTGAATATCTGCGTTGATCTGCGTCGAAACGATACATGCAAGAACGTTCCGTTCACTGAGCGAAACGGCATTTACACGTTGTCTCCGAACGGATCGGAGCTTTACGAGATTCAGATCGCGCAGAACGACCTCAGCGGCCAGTTCTGGTGGCAAAAGGACAACCGGACCAGGACTGGCGCCGATGGCACGTTTTTCCTGAAACACTAGAGCGCTTCACGATCGCGTTGCAATCGCGACGCTTCTCTCGCTGTTAGGTTTTGCCGCATTTTCTACGATCAACCTGTGTCCACTTGGTCGGAAAATGCGCTCGCGGCGTGATCCTTGCCGAACTCGAATTTTGGAAGACCTAGCCATGCATCACGCACGCGCATTGACCATCGCAGCCGTGCTCGCCTCCGGGAGCGCGTTCGCGCAAGGGCAGCCGGGTGACGCCCATTTCTGCCGGCAATATGCGGACACGGTCGCTACCGCGGTCGAGGACGCCACGAAGAACAACCCTGCGTGCCTGAATCCGAGCGCGGGTGTCCATTCCGACCGAAATTCGCATACGAACTGGTGTTTGCGTACTCCGAGCGAAAAGGTTGAAGGGGCCTCCGTGCACATTCGCCGTTTGGCAAGCAAGTGCACGAGCGGTTTTATGCCCGCGCCATCGGACTATGGCGGCTACGCGATCATGGGCGCCGGCCAGTTCGAGGAGCCTTACGGGCAGACGCGTGGATGGAATGTCATGGCCGCCTTCAGCGGGCGCCTGTTCATGTATTGCGTCGCGACGAACGACGCCGGTGGCCGTTCAGTCCGTCTCGGTGTCGACCAAGCGATGCCGGGCGACGGCCGTCAGTGGCAGCTCGCCGTTCCAATCCGTTCCAACAAGGATTGGCAGGGTCGGCTTGAAGTCGACGGTCAAGAGCCAGCGCACCGTGCGGGCGCGGACGTGAGTGGCGATACCTTCGCGGACTGGACGATCGCCTGGTTGAACCTGGGACAGCTCGATGCGCTCAAGCAAGGCAAGACAGCTGTGCTGGGCGTCGGCAAGCGGGATTACGACTTCAGCCTCGCCGGCGTCGCCGCCGCGATCACGAAGATCGAGGAATGCCGCTCTCGTCGGGGCGTCGTTCCAGCCTCCGCAACCACCTCATCCCAGGCGACGCAGATGGTGCAGCAAGCGCCCGTTCAACCCGGTCCCGGCGGGCCGGTGACGTCCGGCGCGGCGATCGGGCCGGAGCCCGCAGACCTTGTCGAGAGCATCTACCGCACGGCGATATCCGGCGGTGACGCATTCGACAGGCGCACCCGTGCGCGATATCTCTCCCGCCAGCTTGTAAGCCTCATCGCGGAGGACGAACAAAACAGCAGGAAGCAACAGGAGCCGGGCAAGCTTGAATACTCGCTGCTGAGCGGCAGTCAGGACATGCTTAAGATCGGCAATCTGCAAGTCGCGGAGGTATCGCGCCAGCACGATCGCGCCACCGTGAGCGTTCGCTTCCGGAACGCCGCGTTCGGTGGGACCGCACCGGTCGAAACTGTCACTTACCAGTTGCAGGCGGGCGACCAAGGCTGGCGTGTCACCAACATTATCTATGGTCCCCAGCACAGCCTGCTCGGCACACTGAAGCGGTGACGGTTGGCTGACACTGACATCGATGCCTGATCGGCTGTCCGTGGTGTGGGCGGCAGGGATGGAGCGGCCCCGCGCGATCGTCAGGGTTCAGAGTCAGACCAACGGCCGTTGAAGACGGCCTTTGGTTCCGTTGTCGGATTTTCGCCCAGCCCAAGGTCGCGGACGTCTGGGCTTGGCATCGGACATTCGAGAGGGGTCAACCGCCTCGTCGATCTCGGGCTTGCCCGAGATCGAATCACGGCCCCGTCGATCTCGGGCAAGCCCGAGATCGATTCGATGCATCCGCGTGACCGGGGCACATTCACGGGCGACACTCCGAAACGGCTCGGACAGGGCGGTTCGATGAAGCCGCAAGTCCCTGCAAACAAAGCATCTCGCATCCGCGAGATCGAGAATGCCGCATCGGCTTGGCCGTGAATGTGCCCCGGCTACGGCGAAGCGTTGGCCTGCCAACGCAAGTCTGCTTCGCTCGCCACTCGGACGGGTCAAACGCCCGAGACGACCTGGCCGCCCTGACCGAGGCGTTCCGGCCAGACCCAGTCGCGGATCTCCGGCAGGTCGTCGCCGGTCCGGCAGACATGGGCGCGGTGGGCGGCGAGCGCGTCCCGCAACGCCTGCTCGGCATGGTCGCCCCGTGTGCCGAGGCGCCGCGGGACGGCGCGCAGGGCCGCTTGCGCGAGGTGGTAGCGGTCGAGCCGGTTCAGCACGCACATGTCGAAGGGCGTCGTGGTGGTGCCCTCCTCGATGAAGCCGTGCACGTGCAGGCTGACGTGGTTGCGGCGCCGGTAGGTCAGCCGGTGGATGAGCCAGGGATAGCCGTGATAGGCGAAGATCACCGGCCGGTCGCGGGTGAACAGACTGTCGAAGGTCGCGTCGTCCAGCCCGTGCGGATGCATCTCGGGCGAGGCCAGCGTCATCAGGTCGACGACGTTGACGACGCGGACGCGCAGGTCCGGCACCTGCCGGCGCAGCCAGTCGACCGCCGCCAGGGTCTCCTGGGTCGGCACGTCGCCCGCGCAGGCCATCACCACGTCCGGCTCGCCCTCGTCCTCGTTCGAGGCGAAAGACCAGATCCCGGCGCCCGCCGCGCAATGCGCCGCCGCCGCGTCGAGATCGAGCCATTGCAGGGCCGGCTGCTTACCGGCCACCACCACGTTGATGCGGTCATGGGTGCGCAGGCAGTGGTCCATGACGCAGAGGAGCGTGTTGGCGTCCGGCGGCAGGTAGATGCGGGCGATGTCGCTGCGCTTGTTGGCCAGGAAGTCGACGAAGCCGGGATCCTGGTGGCTGAATCCGTTGTGGTCCTGGCGCCAGACATGGGACGACAACAGGATGTTGAGCGAGGGCACCGGCCGGCGCCAGGGCAGGGCGCGGGAGCCCTTGAGCCACTTGGCGTGCTGGTTCACCATCGAATCGACCACGTGCACGAAGGCTTCGTAGGTCGCGAACAGGCCGTGGCGGCCGGTCAGCACGTAGCCTTCGAGCCAGCCCTCGCAGAGATGCTCGCTCAGCACCTCCATCACGCGGCCCTCGCGCCCGAGATGGTCGTCGCCCGGCAGGACCGGGCCCTGCCAGGCGCGATCGGTCACCGCGAACACCGCATCGAGGCGGTTCGAGGCGGTCTCGTCGGGCCCCATGATACGGAAGTTGCGGGCCTCCGCGTTCAGCACCAGGGTCTCGCGCAGGTAGGTGCCCAGCGCCCGCGTCGCCTCGGCGGTGAGACGGCCGGGCACCGGCACGTCGACCGCGAGGGGCGCCAGGTCCGGCAGACGCAGGGGCCGGGAGCCATGCGCGTTGGCATGCGGGTTGGCCGAGAGGCGCCGCGGCCCCGCCGGCGCCAGGGCCGCGAGGGCCGGGACCGGCGCGCCCTCGGCCGTGAACAGCTCCTCGGGCCGGTACGAGCGCATCCACTCGTCCAGGATCGCGAGGTGATCGGGGCGCTCGCGCAGGGCCGCGACCGGGACCTGATGCGCGCGCCAGGTGCCCTCGACCGGCTTGCCGTCGACCGTCCTCGGCCCGGTCCAGCCCTTGGGGCTGCGCAGCACGATCATCGGCCAGCGCGGGCGCTCGGTGGCGCCGCGCCGCGCCCGCTCGCGGATCGCCGCGATCGCGTCGAAGGCCGTGTCGAAGGCGGCGGCCATCGCCTGGTGCATCGGACCGGGCTCATGACCCTCGACGAAGAGCGGCGCGTAGCCGTAGCCGACGAGCAGGCTCTCCAGCTCGTCCCGGTCCAGGCGGGCGAGCAGGGTCGGATTGGCGATCTTGTAGCCGTTGAGGTGCAGGATCGGCAGGACCGTGCCGTCGTGCCGCGGATCGAGGAACTTGTTCGAATGCCAGGAGGCGGCGAGCGGCCCGGTCTCCGCCTCCCCGTCGCCGACCACGCAGGCGACGATCAGGCCCGGATTGTCGAGGGCGGCACCGAAGGCGTGGGCGAGGGCATAGCCGAGTTCGCCGCCCTCGTGGATCGAACCGGGCAGATCCGGCGAGGCGTGGCTCGGAATGCCACCCGGGAACGAGAACTGCCGGAACAGCCGCGCCATCCCGTCGGCGTCGCGCGCCACCTCCGGGTAGATCTCGCCATAGGTCCCTTCGAGCCACGCATTGGCGACGAGGCCGGGCGCGCCGTGCCCCGGTCCCCAGACGGCGATCATGTCGAGGTCGCGCTGGCGGATCACCCGGTTCAGGTGCGCGTAGACGAAGTTCAGCCCCGGCGTCGTGCCCCAATGCCCGAGAAGCCGTGGCTTGACGTGCTCCGGCGCCAGCGGCCGGCGCAGCAGGGGATTGTCCATCAGGTAGATCTGCCCGACCGACAGGTAGTTGGCGGCGCGCCAATACGCATCGATCTCGCGCAGGGCCTGTGGCCCGAGCGGTCCCGGCACGAAGGCGGGTCCGCTGTCCTGACCCGGTCCGCTCTCCAGGTCGCCTTCGCCGCCGGGCTGTGCCGTGCCGGTATCCCGCATGTCGGTCTCCCGATGCTTCAGATCTCGGGCGATCCTGCCGGACCGGCGGTCCGACGGCATTGAGATGCATCAAGGCGCCGGCCGGGGCCATGTGGGACACCGATCCGTAGCAGACGGACGTTGGCAGACCGATGTTTCGTCGGCTTAGGCTTTTGGTGTGTCGCCGATTGTCTCGCGAGACCGGCCATGACCTTTGCGAAATCTGCATGGTCGGGCCCTCGGGCGGCGGCAAGGGAGATGGTCATGACGCTCTCTTCCATCCTGGTCTCGGTCGATGCCGGGGCGTCTTGTGCGGATCGCGTCCAGCTCGCCGCCGGCCTCGCCGCCCGGTCCGGCGCGCGTCTCGTCGGCCTTGCCGCCTGCCCGGTTCCGGCCGTCGTGCCGGCCCTGGACGGGATGTCGGTCGAGCCTCTCGCCGAGGCCGAGGAGGAGCGCGCCCGCGAGCGGCTGGCGGCTGCCGAGGCGCTGTTCGAGCGCGAGGCGGGGGAGGCGGGCAAGCGGGCGTGGCGCGGCGCCCTCGCCTCGCCCCTGGCGACCCTCGTCGCGCAGGCCCGCATCGCCGACCTGGTGATCGTCGGCCGGCAGGGGCCCGCCGACGGCGATCCGGGCCCGATGGGCGTCTCGCCGGGGGCCCTGCTGATGGAGGCCGGACGCCCCGTCCTGCTGGTGCCGCCCGGCCTGGAACGGCTCGTGCCCAAGCGGGTGGTCGTCGCCTGGAAGGACACGCGCGAGGCCCGCCGCGCCGTTCACGACGCCCTGCCGTACCTGGCCGCGGCCGAGCGGACCTGCATCGTGGCCGTGGGGCCGGACGCTCATCACGGCGGCGCCGAGGCGACGGCCCGGTATCTGGCCGGGCACGGCATCGCCGCCACCCCCCACCTGATGCCGAGCCCGGCCTTCAGTGCGGCGGACGAGCTGCTCCGCGTCTGCGACCGCGAGGGCGCGGACCTGCTGGTGATGGGCGCCTACGGCCATTCGCGCCTGCGCGAATGGGTGTTCGGCGGCGTCACCCGCGACATCCTGCGCACCGCCCCCCTTTGCTGCCTGATGAGCCACTGATGCGCGCCCACCTCTCCCTCGCGGCGGTCGTCGTCGCCTTCTCGCTCCTGTCATGGCCCGCCGGAGCCTGGGACCGGCAGGTCGCCCAGGGTGGGACGCTGGCCCGTGCCCATTGCGCGCGCTGTCACGCCGTCGGACGCACCGGCCCGAGCCCGCTCTCCGTGGCGCCGCCCTTCCGCGACCTTCACACCCGCTATCCCGTGGAGGAATTGGCCGAGGCCCTGGCCGAGGGCATCCGCACCGGCCACCCGGGCATGCCCGAGTTCCGGTTCGATCCGGATCAGGCGCAATCCCTCATCGCCTACCTCAAGTCTCTCGAACGCTAAGCAGATTTCGCCGAAGCGGTCACCGGTTCGGCGACGACCATGACGCAGAAAACACGGAGCGAAGCCGAATTGCACGACGCAGCTCGGCTGAGCCGGAGGATGTCTCGATGTTCCTGCGCTGCCTCCTCGTCCCGACCGCGCCCGGCCTCGACCCGACCCGCCGGCTCGATGCCGCCCTGCGCCTCAGCCGGCGCCTGCACGCCCATATCGGCGTCGGCTTCATCGCCCCGGGGCCGGAACTCGTCCTTGCCGCCCTGGCCGGCACGGCGCCGGTCAGCAGCGCGACGGTCGCCGCCATCCGGGAGGGCACGCGGGCCGCCGCCGCGGAGGGCCGGGCGGCGCTCCAGACCTGGTGCGCCCGCGAGGGGGTGCCGTTCATGCCCGCGGTGGAGCGGCTGGATGCGACCTTCGCCACCTGGACCGAGTCGTCCGGCGAGGTCGAGCGCGTCCTGACGCTGGCCGGCCGGGTCGCCGATCTCGTCGTCGTCGACCGGCCCGACCCGGACATTCCCTTCACCGGCCGCGCCCTCGACACCGCCCTGTTCTCGGTCGGCCGGCCGACCCTGATGGTGGGCGAGGCCGTTCCCCACGACCTCCTGGACCACGTCGTCGTCGCCTGGAACGGCAGCCTGGAGGGGACGCGCCTGATCGGCCAGTCGATCGCGCTGCTGCACGCGGCGAGCCGGGTCACGTTGGTCCAGGTGCGGACCGGGCGCGCCGAGGAGGCGAAGGCGGCGGATCTCTGCGCGCATGTGCGCTGGCACGGCATCGTCGCCGAGCCCAGCACCCTGGCGGCGGGGGAGGGGAGATCGGTGGGCTCCGCCATCCTGGACGCAGCGGAGAGGGGGGCGCCACCCTGCTCGCCCTCGGTGCCTACACCCACAGCCGGGTGCGCGAGTTCCTGCTCGGCGGCGTCACCCGTCAGGTGATCGAGACCGCGCGCATGCCGGTGCTGATGGCCCATTGAGGGCAGGCACCATCGCGAGGACGGGCGCGCCGGTCCGGGCGCCTTCCCGTCCCGGTGGGCTCGGCCGGCCGCGGACCCGTGGTGGCGGCCGGCAAGTGGCTACCCAAGGTTCAAGTGGCTACCGAAGGCTCTCGCGGGCCAGCGGAAGCGGCCGCGGGCGACATGATCGGCGCCGGCGGTCGAGAGATCCCGTGCAAGAAGCCGGGCGGCGTGAGGACGGTCCGCACGGTCTCGGGGACGGTCGGGCTCACGGCGGCGTCGGCGGCGTGAGGGCGGGGGCCCTGTCCGGCTCCGCCGGCGGGCTGCCGCCCCGCCGCACGCGCATGCGGGCCAGCACCCCGGACCGGGAGCGCCGGCCGTGCAGCGGCCAATAGCGCTCCATCGCCAGGTAGGTGAACGAGGCCGACCAGCCGATCAGCAGCAGCCCGTTCAGTGCCTCGACCCCGGCCAGGAGCCGGGCATGGCCGAGGGGCACGTGGTCACCGTAGCCGAGCGACGTATAGGCGACGACGGAGACGAACAGGCAATCCTCGAAGCTCTCGACCGGGACGCCCGCGAAGGCGCCGAGCCCGAGCCGGAGGACCAGCAGCCAGTAGGCACCCGCATAGATCCAGACCGCCGCCGTGTGCCCGGCGAAGGCGGCCAGCACCACGACGATGATCCGCGTGCGGGGCGGCACCGGCAGATCCGCGAGATGCTCCGAGGTGAGCCGCAGGGTCTCGTAGAGCACCAGGATGCTGATGGCCACGAGGACCACGCTGGTGGACAGCACGACGAGCATGGTTCGACCCTGCTGGAGGACGGCGGCTTCCCGTCGGGGCCGCCGGGGCGCCGCCCCGGTGCCGTGCGCCTGCCCTCAGAGCACGATCCGGAGCAGGCCGGTCACCACGATGGCCGCCATGACGGCGATACCGAAGGCCAAGCCGCTCTCGATCGTGCGGTACCGGGACGCATCCTCGATCGTCGTCCCGTCGCCGATCGCGGCCGCCGGCCCGACCGTGCCGCTCGTCACCCCCGTCGCGCGCGGGCCGACCGACCCTGCGATGTTCGTGACCGTCGTCATCACCGTCTCCTGTTCTGGACGGGAGCGATCGTGCCGAGGTCTCCCGACCCTCGCCTTGATTCAGCGCAACCCGGGTGGCGGGCCGGCGCCGCCCCGAGGGCGATCGCGTCCCGGTCGTCCCGCCCGGCGGTGCCGGGCGTGTTGACGTGGATCAAGGCCGAACCGGACCCTCTCGCTACGAAGAAGGGCCCGTCGCGGCGGAGATGTCTGGGGAGGACGTGGCCTGGGCCGCACCGTGCGTCTCGACCCGGCGGGGGAGCGTCGAGACGGATGCCCCACCGCGCCGGTGCCCGGGCAGGTCCTCGCGAGGACCTGCCCGGCTTCCCGAGCGCGTCGCCCGCCGCGCGCCGCGTCGTCCCACCCCGATTGCCTCATCCCCAGTGCCCTTGCCCCAGTGCCCTTGCCCCAGTGCCCATGCTCCAGCGCCGCGAGGGCCGATCTCCGGAGGCCCCATCCCCGATGCCCTCCTCTCGTGTCATCGATGTCCTCGCCGGGCGTCCCCTGCGCGGCGTCAGCGGCAGCGTTCCGGTGGCGAGCGCGTGCCGCCGCCTGCGGGATGACGGCATCGGGGCGCTCCTCGTGCTGCGCAGGCGGCGGCTCGTCGGGATCATCAGCGAACGGGACATCGCCATCCGGGTCGTCGCCGGCCAGCGCGACCCGATGCTCACGCTCGTCCGGGAGGTGATGACCCCCGATCCCGGAACCATCACGGCCGAGGCGAGCCTCGCGGAGGCGCATCGGCGCATGCTCGCCGGCGGCGTCCTGCACCTGCCGGTGATGCGGGACGAGGAGGTGATCGGGATGATCTCCCTGCGCGACATTCCCGCCGCGCCGGAGCACGGCCCGGGCGATCTCCCCGCCCTCGGATGACGGGCTCGGGCCGAAACGCGCCGCGGGGAGGCCCCTCCGGGAAATCCCTTAAGCGCTGGACCGGAATTTTCCGTTCGCCCCCCGCAGCGTAGCCATGGCCTCGTCACACGCCACCCGACGGGGCCTCGTCCATGCAACTCGCTCTCGCCACCGCTGGCCTCGTCCCCGCGCTGAATGCCGGTCCCGTCCCGGTCGCCCGGCTCCGCCCGGACGGCGCCGAGACGGGGGCCCGCCGCCGCTTCGAGGCCGAGGAGGAGATCTACGCCGAGGGCGACCGCGTCATCCACTTCTACAAGGTCGTGTCCGGCGCGGTGCGGACCTACCGGCTCCTGAGCGACGGGCGCCGGCAGATCGACGGCTTCCATCTGCCGGGCGACATCTTCGGCCTCGAGGCCGGCACCGAGCGGCGGACCGGCGCCGACGCGGTCATCGACACGACCCTCACGGCCTATCGCCGCAACGACCGCGACGCGCTGACGGACGAGGTCGGGGCGCTGGCCCAGGAAGTGGTGGCGGCAATGCTGCGGGCGCTGGAGCGGGCGCAGGACCACATGATGCTGCTCGGCCGCAAGTCGGCCAAGGAGCGGGTGGCGAGCTTCCTCCTGGCGCTCGCGGAGCGGGCCGGGACGGAGGGTCTCATCGCCCTGCCGATGTCGCGGGCGGACATCGCCGACCATCTCGGCCTGACGATCGAGAGCGTGTCGCGGACCCTGACCCAGCTCGAACGGGACGGCGTCATCGCCCTCCAGGCCCAGAGGCGGTCCGTGGTGGTGCAGGACATGCCGGCGCTCCGCCGCCTCGACGGGTGAAGCGGCCGCAGGCGGCGCGGCCCGCGGTGGGGTTCGAGGATTGCGTGCGGCGACGCGCGCGGACCGGTCACCTCGAACGGAGGTGACGGATCACCGTCGATCCGGCCGGTGAAGCCGGGCGATGGGCGGGCGAGCCGGGATCGTGCCGCATCGAGATCGGGGCCGGCGGTGCGCGCAACCGGTGACGGGAGCGAGGCGGTTCGCCCGCCATCCGTTCTCGGCCGATGGCTCGCGCGGGTCGCCACGGCGTTGCGGCGTTCTCGGCCGCGCGGTCGATCGGCGTGAGCCGCCGATCATCGCGAATCTCAAGCCCGCACCAGCGCATGCCGACCGTCCCAGGGGATCGCGTCCTAAGCAGGCTTGCGTTGGCAGGCCAACGCTTCGCCCGCTTAGGCTCTTGTTTTGTCGCAGATTTTTATCGCCGAACCGGTGACCACCTCGGCGAAATCTGCTTAGGGCGCGTTCGTCGAGACGGTCACCCGGCCGAGCCGTCCTGGCGCGGGGTCTTCCAGGGCACGTACCGGGTGGTGGCGAACATGAAGATCAGGACTTGCCACGCCACCTGCCGGGCGATCACCATCTCCCGCGGCTCGCCCGTCGCCGTGTCGTAGAGCAAGCCGCAGGACTGGCCGGACTGGTCGAGCTTGGTCTGCGACCACATCAGGGCGATCGTGATCGAGCCGGGGACGTGGGTGATCGCGTAGCCGCCGATCTTCAGGACGGGCGTCGGATCGCTCGACCAGGTCTTCGTCTCGCCCGGCTCCTCCATCTCGACCTCGCCATGCCCGGCAGCCTGGCCGCGGGTCTTCGTACCGGGAAGACCGAGACCGACGAGGACGGTGAAGCGGCGCGGTTTCCGCATCGGGAGGAGGGCGACCAGGCGCCGCGCATCGCCGACGGAGAAGGTCGGTTCGTCGGCAACGAGCCTGTCGAGGATCGCATTGGCTTCGAGGCGCTCGGCCAGGGTCATCGCGGCGGTCTCTCCGGGAAGCGTGCAGAGCGTTGCGTCAGGGAAAGACGGTTTGTCTACGCCGTGGGCCTCTCGTCCGCGAGGGCCCGGTGCCGCTCGCAGACCGCGTCAGGCTGCCCGGGCCGAACCGAGTTGACTCCGGTCCCGGGGCTGATGGACTCGGACGGCCTCCTTGAACCACTCCTGTTGGGGCAGCGTCGTGGCCGACCACGGCCGGGGCCTCGACGGGGGAGGGCGCGATTGCGCCGTGGCGCCGGGCCGAATTCAGGACGGCCATTGGGGCCACACCCGGGCCTCGGCGGCGATCGCCCCGTCGTCGATCCGTGCGATGAGGTCGCCGAGCAGCAGGGTGCGCCCCTCCAGGCCCGTCGCGGGCGCCGGGATCTCGAGGCCCTCGATCCGCGTCTGCCCGAGGAGCCGCGCGACGTATCGCGCCTCCGCGCGGCGCCGGACGGCCTCCGACAGGAAGGCGGCGATCAGGGGCCGGGCGGCCTCGAAGGGCAGGGGCCGTCCGTCGACGCGGCGGTGCAGGCGGATGACATGCAGGCCGGATCGGGTCTCGACCGGGCCGGCCGAGATGCTGCCGGGCTCCATGCGCCGCAGGGCCGCCGCGAATTCCGGCGTGGTCTGCCGGGCGGTGATCAGGCCCAGGCTGCCGCCGATCTCGCCCGAGGGACAGGCCGAATGCACCCGCGCCAGGTCCTCGAACGCATCCGGCTCCGCGCGCAGCATCGCGATGACCATCTCGGCGTTGAGGCGGGCGAGCGCGTAGGCCGTCGCGTCATTCTTCGCCGTCGCGAGCAGGATGTGCGACACCTCGAACAGGTCGGGCGCCCGGAAGCGGTCGCGATCCTGTGCGTAGAGGCACCGGCATTCCTCCTCGCTCGGCTCGGGCACGGCGATCTCGCGCGCGACGAGGGCCCGCAACTGGGCTTCCTGCTCGGTCTCACGCCGCCCCTCCGCGTCGGTGGCTGGCTCGGCCGTGATGCGGAGGCGCCGCGCCTCCTGGGCCAGCGCCTCGCGCAGCACCAGGGCGAGGGCCGCCGCCGTCCAGGCCGCGGCCGGGGTCGAGGCCAGATGGTTCTGCGCCTCCCGCGAGATCAGCGCGTGGGAGAGGGTCACGCCGTTCACCCGGATCGGCAACTTGGGGACGTTCCTTGCGGAGGGGAGGGCGCAAGCGGACATCGCTTTGGCTTTCCGATCACGAGGAGGAGGGGCGACCGGCCCCAAGGGCGGGGTCACTCGGCCGGCGGCGGCGCCCGGTCGGTTCGAGGCCCGTCGCCGACACTCTGCCCAGGCGGGCAGACTTCAGCCTTGATGTAGATCAATCGAACAATTGACATCGGTTAAACGGTCATCGGGGGCCGTGAAACGGGAATGGCCGGCGGAGGGCGCGCCCCCGCCGGCCATCCGACGTGCTTTCGCGACGTGCTTTCGGTCGGCCGATGCCGTGCGGCCCATGATGCGGACCCGCGGCGGATCGTCATTGATGCACGTCAAATCCGCGACGACCGGAATCAACCTGAAGCCAGATGACGATCGTCGTCCATCACCGGTCATGGCATCGACATGACGGAGTGCCGCCGGGCGGGCGCCCCCTCCGGTCCGCCCGTCCCGTCATCGGCGTCGCCCGAGGGCTTGCGGCCTCGTCGCTGCCGCGCGGAAGGGGCCGGCCTCGCGGCGGATCGGCGATCACGGATAGAGGAGGACGCGATGCCAGGTGTCGGCGTGCCGGGTGAAGCGCACCCGGTCGTGCAGCCGGAAGGGGGCATCCTGCCAGAACTCGATGGTCGCGGGCACGACCCGGTAGCCGGTCCAGTGCTCCGGCCGGGGCACCGGCTGGTCGCCGTGCTCGGCGAGCAGCGCGGCGACCTTGGCCACCAGCGTCGCCCGGTCGGCCAGCGGCTGCGATTGCCGGCTCGCGACCGCGCCGATCTGGCTCAGCTGGGCCCGGCTCTCGAAATAGGCGTCGGATTCCGCCGGCGCGACCAGGGTGACGGGCCCGCGCACGCGGATCTGGCGGCCCAGGCTCTTCCAATGGAGCATCAGGGCGGCGTGCGGGTTGTGCGCCAACTGCCGGCCCTTCTGCGAGTGGGAATTAGTGAAGAAGACAAAGCCGCGCGCATCGAAATGCTTGAGCAGCACGATCCGCACGTCCGGCACCCCGTCGTCGCCCGTGGTCGCGAGCGCCATGGCGTTCGGGTCGCACGGCTCGTGCAGCGTCGCCTCCACCATCCAGGTCGCGAACAGCTCCCACGGATCCTCCGCATGGAGGAAATCGTGACGGACGAGATCGTGAGCCGGGGCCGCGGGCGGGTCGTCGGGCGGGCCGTGCCGCGTGGTGCAGAGGTCGAGGATATAGGTCTCGTCACGGCCCGTCTCGGCCGGATCGCTGTGCCGCTGCATGATGCCACCTCGGGCTGAACTCGGTCGGAGCGTGCGGGGATCGGCTCCGGCCGTCCCGTGCTCGCGGGGCCGGGCGACGCCGGCGCCGGCGCCGGCGCCGGCGCCGGTGCCGGTGCCGAGAATGGGGTCCGGCCCCCGCATCGCCTTGATGCAGGTCAATGCCGCGCGGCCCACCGGTCACCATCGTCGCCCCATCGGATCGGGGCCGATCGTGAGGCGGGGAAGCGGCGGGCGATGCACGAGGACGTCTTGCGCGACGTGTCGTCTCTCTTCCGGGGCGCCTCGGCGGCGTGTCTCGACGGGCTGCTCCGCCGCACCATCGAGCACCGCGTCGCGCCCGGGACGGTGCTGTTCGACCAGGCGGAACTCCCGAACTTCCAGATCGTCCTGGTGGCGGGATCGCTCCAGCTGTTCGGCCGCTCCGGGACGCAGCGCGAGGTCCTGATCGAGGTCGTGCGCGCCCCGGACCTGGTGATTCCCGCCGCCGTGATGAGCGCGTCGCCGTATCTGCTCCAGGCGCGGGCGCCCGAGGCGTCGCACCTGCTGCTCATCGAGGCCGATGCCTTCCGCGAGGCGGTCGCGGCGGAGCCTGGCCTCGCCCAGGCGGTCATCGCGACCCTGGCGCGCCAGTTCCGCCGGATGGTCCGGCAGGCCAAGAGCCTCAAGCTCCAGTCCTCGACGCAGCGCGTCGGGTGCTATCTCCTCGCCCTGTCGGAGCGCCAGGGCACGCCGGGGCAGGCGCATCTTCCCTACGAGAAGCACATCATCGCCTCGGAACTCGGGATGACGCGGGAATCGTTCTCCCGCGCCCTGGCGAGCCTGGAGCCGGCAGGCCTCCGGGTCGAGGGCCAGGTCATCGCCATCCTGGACCGCGACCGGCTCGCCGCGGTGGCCCAGCCCGACCCGCTCATCGATCCCGATGCCCGCGATGACGGGCCGGACGCATCGTCCCCCGTTCTGTCGGCCGGTGCGGCCCCCCTGCACCGGCGATCGTGACGATCGGCGCCGCGGAGGGGCGAACGTGCCGATGCGTCCACCGGGGGCGGAACGAGCCCGTTCATCCGGCCGAGATCGTGTCCCGCGGCGTGGCGCCGCCGATCGACAGCGGGAGACGCCCCCGGTTGCGCATGCACGAGACAGACGCGCCGCGCCCCGATATCGGTCGGTCCCTTCGATCCTCGACAGCCTGATCGCGAGCGACGCCATGACCGACGATCCGCGCAGCCACGGCCTCTGGGCGCGCTCGGCTCCCCCGGCCCCGCCGACTCCGCCGCTCGACGGGCGGATCGCGGTCGACGTGGCGATCGTGGGGGGCGGGTTCACGGGTCTGTCCGCCGCGCTCCACCTCGCGGAAGGCGGCACCCGCGTCGCCGTCCTGGAAGGCGTCGGGATCGGGTTCGGCGGCTCGGGGCGGAATGTCGGTCTCGTCAATGCCGGGATGTGGGTGATGCCCGACGACCTGCCGCGAGCGCTCGGCGACCTCTATGGTGCGCGCCTCCTCGACCTGCTCGGCGCGGCGCCGAGCGTCGTCTTCGATCTCGTCGCGCGGCACGGCATCGCCTGCGAGCCCGAGCGCCAGGGAACGCTGCACTGCGCCGTCGGCCGGACGGGCCTCGCCGAGTTGCAGGAGCGCGCCCGCCAGTGGCAGGCACGCGGCGCCCCGGTCCGGCTGCTCGACGCGGAGGAGACCGCCCGTCAGGTCGGCACCCGGGCCTATGCGGGGGCGCTGCTCGATGCCCGGGCCGGCACGATCCAGCCGCTCGCCTATGCCCGCGGCCTCGCGGCGGCGGCGATCGAGGCCGGGGCCCGGATCCACACCGCAAGCCCGGTCGTCGCCGTCGCCGATCAGGGGACGAGCTGGCGGCTCGGCACCCCGCATGGAAGCGTCGAGGCCGCGCACGTCATCGTGGCGACCAACGCCTATACCAGCGCGGTCTGGCCGGAGATCCGGGCGGAACTCGTCCACCTGCCGTATTTCAACATGGCCACCGCCCCGCTGAGCGACGCCTTGCGCCGCTCGATCCTGCCCGAGCGCCAGGGCGCCTGGGACACCCGCGAGGTGCTCAGCTCGTTCCGGTTCGACCAGGCGGGCCGGCTCGTCTTCGGCAGCGTCGGCGCCCTGCGCGGAACCGGGCTGGCGATCCATCGCGGCTGGGGCCGGCGGGCGCTCGCCAAGCTCTTCCCGCAGCTCGCGGGCTTCGCCTTCGAGACCGAGTGGTACGGCCAGATCGGCATGACCGCGAACCACCTGCCGCGCCTGCACCGCCTCGGCCGGAACGTCGTGTCGGTCAGCGGCTACAACGGAAGGGGCATCGCGCCCGGCACCGTGTTCGGCCGCTGCCTCGCCCACCTCGTCCAGGGGACGATCGGCGAGGACGACCTGCCGCTGCCGGTCACCGAGCCGGTCGCGGCGCCGCGGCGGCGGCTCAAGGAGGCGTTCTACGAGGCCGGGGCCCAGCTCGTGCATCTGACGGATGCCCGCCTCTGATCGGCCTCCGGCGGGGCGGGCGCGATGATCGGCGGACCGTCCTGATCGCCCGTGGCATCGGGTGGTGGAGCGCTCGGGACTCCGGGACGGCTCAGGACGCGAGGCCGGACGGACGACGCGCCGGGTCAGGCCGCGCCGCCGGCCCGTTCCGGGTCCGCCAGAGGGCGAGCGCATCGCGCAGCACCTCGTCGAGGGGAGGCGGAACCGCCTCGCAGACCCGCGGGCGCAGCCGCGTTTCCACCAGGGACAGGTGAGTCGTCATCGCCCGCACCGCCTGCGCCCGCGAGCGCCCGCCGAGCGCCCGGAACACCGCGCGGTGCTCGGCACATTGGCAGGCCACCGAGGTGTCGGGCTCGAAGAACGCCACCAGCATCATCGTGCGGGCGACGAGTTCCTGCATCTGGCGCCGGATCAGCGGGTTGCCGGTGAGGTCGGCCAGGATCGTGTGGAACTCCGCCGACAGGCGGATCGAGGTGAAGCGGTCGCCCGCCGTCATCGCGGCCTCCTCGGCCGCGATATGGGCGGCGAGCCGCGCCTCGCCCGCATCGTCGAGGGCGGTGGCGAGATGGCCGACGATCCCGCCCTCCAGGATGCGCCGCGCCTCGTAGACCGTGCGTGCCTCCTCGAGATCGGGGGCGATCGCGAAGGCGCCGCGATTCTTCTCGACCGTGATCAGGCGCTCGTGGCCGAGCCGGTGCAGCACCTTGCGCACCCGCTCGCGGCTGACCCCGAAGATCTCGGCCAGGAAGTGCTCGCCGAGCTTCGTTCCCGCCGGGATCCGCCCGTCGAGCAACGCCCGCGCCAGCACCGCATGGACCGCCGCCTCGTCGAGCGCGCCAGTCTCGGCCTCCATCGCGACGGCACGGTCCGCCTCCCCCCTCATCCGGCCCTCCAGAACCGCATCGGCCCATGCCCGAGATAAGACCGGACGGGCCGTCGCCCAAGCCCGTTCCTGGCGCTGACCGCTCCAAGATTGTGCACAATTGCGCTGAGTTTGTGCTTCGTTTTCCGGCGTGGCGGCCGTATCGCTAGGGCCTCGTCCGCTCCGTCCGGAGGGTTTCCCCGCCATGTCGACCTTCTCTGCCGATCGCCGCGCGGTGCTGCGCGGGGCCGCGACCCTCGGTGCCGTGCTGGCGGCGCCGGGCATCCTGCGGGCGCAGACCCGCGAGCTCGTCGTCGGCGGGGCCGCCGGCCACAAGGCTTGGGTCGAGGAGATCGTGGTCCCGGCCTTCGAGCGGAAGCACGGCGCGAAGGTGATCTTCGAGGGCACCCGCTCCCTGGTGAACCTCGAGAAGATGCAGAAGAACCGGGACCGGCCCTACCTGTCGGTGGTCCAGATGGACGATCCGGTGATGATCCTGGCGGTCAAGGAAGGGCTCCTCGACCCGCTGACCCCCGCGAAGGTTCCTCATCTCGCCGCCCTCGTCCCCGGCACCGTCCACATGGACGGGATGTGGGCGAACTACCTCCAGCCCTGGCTCGGCATCGCCTACAATACCGAGGCGATGCGGCAGGCTCCGGCCTCCTGGGCCACCCCCTACGATCCGACGTACAAGGGCCGGATCATCGTCCCCTCGCTCCAGAACACGGAAGGGTTGCCCAACATCTTCGCCGCCGCCGCCCTCGCCACCGGCCAGTCCCTCGACGCGGCGCAGCGCGATGTCGAGCCGGGTTTCCGCAAGCTCGCGACGCTCAAGCCGAACCTGCTCACGGTCTACACGCAGCAGCCGCAGGCTTATAACCTTCTCGAGCAGGGCGAAGCCTGGATGATCTCGTCGGCGATGTCGTCCTACGCCCTCGAGCGGAAGGCGGCCGGCGCCCCGATCGCGCTCGCAGCGCCCAAGGAGGGCGTGTTCGCGATGCCGTCGGGCATCGCCGTGGTGAAGGGCGCGCCGCTCTCCGATCTCGCCTTCGCGTATGTCGACATGATGCTCGGGGCCGAGTTGCAGCAGCGCCTCGTCGGCCCGACCTTCTCGTTGCCCACCAACCGCGCGGTGCCGCGGCCCGCGGGCCTGCCGGCCGATCTGGTGGTCCACCAGATCGACTGGGCCACCGTCGCCCGCGAGCGCGACGGCTGGATCAAGCGTTGGGACCGCGAGATGGCGATCTGAGGCGCATCATGACCGATCCCGGCTTCCTGACCGTCGCGGGCGCCGAGAAGCGCTTCGGGGCGAGCGTGGTCCTCGGCGGCGTCGACCTCGCGGTCGCCCGCGGCGAGTTCGTCTCGCTGCTCGGCCCCTCCGGCTGCGGGAAGACGACCCTTTTGCGCATCGTCGCCGGCCTCGTCGCCCCGGACCGGGGCCGGGTCGTGCTCGACGGCCGCGACATCACCCGGACCCCGCCGCACCGGCGCGACGTCGGGGTGGTGTTCCAGAACTACGCCCTGTTTCCCCACCTGACGGTGGCCGAGAACGTGGCGTTCGGGCTCAAGGCCAAGGGGCACCGCCGGGCCGACATCCCGGCCGCCGTGGCGCGCTTCCTCGACCTCGTCCAGATGGCGTCCTTCGCCGAAAGGCGGGCCCAGGCGCTCTCGGGCGGGCAGCAGCAGCGGGTGGCGGTGGCCCGGGCGCTTGCCGTCCAGCCCAAGCTCCTCCTCCTCGACGAGCCGTTCTCGGCCCTCGACCGCAAGCTCCGGGAGGCGATGCAGATCGACCTCAAGCGGCTGTTGCGCGAACTCGGCATCACCGCCCTGTTCGTCACCCACGACCAGGACGAGGCGCTGACCATGTCCGACCGGATCGCAGTGATGAATCGCGGCGCGATCGAGCAGCTCGCCGACCCCGTGACCCTCTACCGCCGGCCCGCCACCACCTTCGCGCTGACCTTCGTCGGCCTGTCGAGCCGGCTCGCCGGCACCGTGCGGGAGGAGGGCGACGGCCTGATCCGGGTCGAGACGGCCCTCGGCACGGTCTGGGCGCCGGGCCGCTTCCGGCCGGGCAGCCCCGTGCTCCTCGGGGTGCGGCCCGAGCGGATCCGGATCGGCGGGGCGGGCCCGAACGCCATCGAGGCCGCCCTGGTCGAGGTCGCGTTCCAGGGGGCCCGCGCCCACCTGTTCTTCGCCGGCCCGGACGGGGCGAGGACCCTGCTGGCGGAGGCGCCCGAGATCCCGGCCGGCGCCGCGCCCGGCGCGCGGATGCGCCTGTCCTGGGCGGTCGAGGACACGCTGGTCTTCCCCGCCGAGCCGGCGGCGCAGCAGGAGGCCGCATGAGCGCGCCCGCCAGCTCCTCCGCCGCTGCCGGTCCGGTCCCGGCCCGCTGGCCGCGCCTGCGGCGGCCCGATCCGGTGGCGCTCCTGGCGCTCCCGGCCTTCGCCTACCTGGCGGCAGCCTATGGCTGGCCGCTGCTCATCCTCCTGGCGCGCAGCCTCTCGGGTCCCGACGGGATCAGCCTTGCTCCCTTCGCGACATTCCTGTCCGATCCGTTCAGCTGGCGGGTCATCGGCAACACGGTGCGCACCGCCCTTCTGGTCACCCTGGTCTGCCTCGTCGCCGGCTATCCGGCGGCGGTGGCCCTGGCGCGGGCCCGCGGCGCGGTCCAGGCGCTCCTGCTCCTCTCCGTCATCCTGCCGCTCTCGGTCGGGGTCGTGGTCAAGGCGTATGCCTGGCAGATCGTGCTGCGCCGGGACGGGGTGGTGTCGCAGGCCCTCGTCGGGCTCGGGATCTGGGACGCGCCGCAGCGGCTGCTCTTCACCGAGACCGGGCTGGTCATCGGTGCCGCCAACGTCTTCCTGCCGTTCATGATCCTGCCGATCTACGCGGTGATCCGCCTGATCGACCCGCGGCTCTCCGAGGCCGCCGCGACCCTGGGGGCAAGCCCCCTGCGCCGGTTCCTCACCGTGATCCTGCCGCTGACCCTGCCGGGGATCGTCTCCGGCATCGCCTTCGTGTTCTCGCTGGCGGTGTCGATGTACGTCGTGCCGAGCCTCGTCATCGGCGACCGCTACCAGACCCTCGCGACCCTGACCGGACGCGCCTTCCTGTTCATGCGCGACGAGCAGCTCGGCTCGACCACCGCGGTGATCCTGCTGGTGATCGCGGTTGCCGTCGTGGTGGGCTCGACCGCGCTCGCCCGCCGCCTCGGCGGAGGACAATCATGACCGCGACCGAACGTCTGGCGCTCGCCGTCGTCTGGATCCTCGCCGCGGCCTCTGCCGTCTTCCTGATGGCACCGCTGGTGGTGACGGTGGCGGTCTCGTTCGGGTCGAGCGCGGTCTTCACCCTGCCGCCGCCCGCCTGGTCGACGCGCTGGTACGAGCGGCTCTGGGCCTCCCGCGACCTCTGGCCGGCGCTCTGGACCTCGCTGCGGGTCGCCGGCCTCGCCACCGCCCTGGCTCTCGTCCTCGGCACGCTCTGCGCCATCGCGGTGGTGCGCGGGCGCTTTCCCGGGCGCGAGGCCCTGGTCACCTTCCTGGTCTCGCCCCTGATGCTGCCGGGCCTCGTTGTCGGCATCGCCATGTTGCAGGGGTTCCGCGCCGCGGGCCTGCGCGATGTGGGGGTGAGCCTCCTCGTCGCCCACGGGGTGATCACGCTGCCCTACGTGGTCCGCACGGTGGTGGCGGCGCTCTCGCTGTTCGACTTCACCCTCATCGACGCCGCCCGCACCCTCGGCCTGTCCTATCCGGCGGCGATCCTGCGGGTGCTGGTGCCGGCCCTGGCACCGGCCTTCCTGACCTCCGGCCTGTTCGCCTTCCTGGCCTCGATGGACAATTACCCGATCTCGATCTTCTTCACGGATGCCTGGACCAAGACCTTGCCGATCCAGATGCTGCAACTCGTCGAGGAGCGCCCCGACCCGACGGTCGCGGCGGTCTCGGCGCTGCTGATCCTGCTCGCCGTCGCGGTGCTGATCCTCGGCGACCGTCTCGTCGGCCTGCGCCGCCTCGCCGAGGTCTGACCCGATGAGGCAGGACAGCGCGCCCGATCGCGATTTCCGCGGCTATGGCGGGCGCCCGCCGCGGATCGCTTGGCCGGGCGGCGCCCGGCTCGCCGTCTCGGTCGTCGTCAATGTCGAGGAGGGGGCGGAACTCTCCCTCGGCATGGGCGACGAGCGCAACGAATCCGTCTACGAGGTGGTGGAGGAGGTCGTCGGCGCCCGCGACCTCTGCATGGAATCGCATTTCGAGTATGGCACCCGGGCCGGCTGGCCGCGCATCCGCGCGCTGCTTGGCGCCTACGGCGTGGCCGCGACGCTCAACGCCAACGGCCGGGCCGTCGCGCTCTCGCCCTGGCTGGCGCAGGAGGCGGTCGCCGACGGCCACGAGGTCGCCGCCCATGGCTGGCGCTGGGAGCGCCATGCCGGCATGGGCGAGGCCGAGGAGCGGGCGGCGATCGCCCGGGCCGTCGCGGCGATCCGCGACGCGACCGGGACGCCTCCGGTCGGCTGGCACACCCGCTCGGCGACCTCGGTCAACACCCGCCGGCTGCTCCTGGAGCAGGGCGGATTCCTGTACGATTCGAACGCCTACAACGACGACTTGCCCTACCTCGTCCCCGGACGGGAAGGGCGTCCGCACGTCGTGCTGCCCTACGCCTTCGACACCAACGACATGCGCTTCCAGCGCGGCGGCGGCTTCGTGTTCGGCGACGACTTCGCCCGCTACTGCATCGACGCCTTCGACCGCCTCTACGCGGAGGGAGACGACGCGCCGCGGATGCTGTCGGTGGGCCTGCATCTGCGCATCATCGGCCGCCCTGGTCGCATCGGCGGGCTGGAGCGCTTCCTCGCCCATGCGGCCGCGCATGCGGGCACGTGGTTTGCCCGCCGCGACTCCATCGCGGCGCACTGGCTGCGGGAGACCGCTCACGATCCCGAGCCGTGGGGTCGGTGAGGCGGCCGGGGTGAACGGGAGGGCCAGTCCGCCAGGGGGACTGCGTCGAGGTCGAGCCTCCGGGACAGAGGAGGCGTCTCACCGCCATGGCGCGTCAGCCAGCCGGCAGGATGGCAGGTCCGGCGCCCGCCATGGCGGATGTGGGAGCGTGCCTGATTTGTGGATTTTGAACCCGCGCCTTGAACACCCGTCGCCCATCCTGCCCAAGGATCCTGCCCAAGGATGATGCACGCGCCCGGGTCACCCGGCGCTGTGCGTTCTGTGGGATTTGTTGGCATCGAACTTGATAGCCCCGGAATGCCGGTCCGGCGACGGCCAGCCGATTTCGGACCCATGCAGATCGAGAGGGATGCGGACATGACCAAAGGGGCGATGAACCGCCGTGAGGCACTGAAGCTGGGGATGGCGGCGGCGGCCGGCAGCGTCGCGATGCCGTTCGTGTCCCGCTCGGGGCTCGCGGCGGAGCCGATCAAGCTCGGCAGCCTGCTCGACGGCAGCGGGGCGCTCGGCCTCGAAGGCAAGCGCATGATCGAGACGACCGAATACGCGGTCGAGATCCTCAACAAGGCCGGCGGCCTGCTCGGCCGGCCGATCCAGCTCATCGCCTACGACACCCAGTCGACGATGCAGCTCTACACCCAGTATGCCCAGCAGCTCGCCCTCAAGGACAAGGTGGACGTCATCCAGGGCGGCATCACCTCCGCCTCGCGCGAAGCGATCCGCCCGATCTTCGGCCGCTCCAAGACCCTCTACTTCTACAACACCCAGTACGAGGGCGGTGTCTGCGACCGCAACGTGTTCTGCACCGGCTCGACCCCGGCCCAGACCGTCAACCACATCGTCGATTACGCTCTCAAGAACTGGGGCAAGAAAGCCTACATCATCGCGGCCGACTACAATTACGGCCACATCACCGCAAGCTGGATGACGAAGTTCATGAAGGACGGCGGCGGCTCGGTCGCCGGCACCGACTTCTTCCCCCTCGACGTGACGAACTTCTCCTCGGCGATCGGCCGCATCCAGCAGGCCCAGCCCGACCTCGTGCTCTCGGCCCTGGTCGGCGCCAACCATTCGGGCTTCTACCGGCAGTGGGATGCCGCCGGCATGAAGGCCAAGATCCCGCTGGCGTCCAGCGTGTTCGGCCTCGGCGACGAGCTGACCACGATGGACACCTCGACCACCGACGGCATCGTCACCTGCTACGGCTGGTACAACAACCTCGACACGCCGGCGAGCAAGGCCTTCGTCTCCGGCATGCAGGCGAAGTTCGGGGCCGACGTCACCGACCTGAGCGAACTCGATACCGCCACCTACGAAGGCATCATGTTCTGGGCCGAGGGCGTCAAGAAGGCCGGCTCGGTCGAGCGCGACAAGGTCATCGCGGCCCTGGAGAGCGGCATCAGCATCGAGTCGCCGACCGGCAAGGTGACGATGGACGGCGCCACCCACCACACGATCCGCAACACCTACCTGGCCCGGCCGAAGAACCGGAAGTGGGAGATGCTCGCCACCTTCCCGGATTCCTTCCCGGCCGATACCGGCGGCGCCTGCGACCTCCTCAAGAATCCCCGCATGAACAAGCAGTTCACGCCGGACCTGAAGGGCTGAGGCGGACGATGGATCTCGCCGGCCTCATCGCCTTCAACGTCCTCACCGGCATCGCCACCCTCGTGCTGATCACCCTCGGCCTCGGGGTGATCTACGGGATGATGCGCATCATCAACCTCGCCCATGGCGAGTTCATGATGCTGGGCGCCTACACCGCCGTGACGGCGAGCGGGGCGGGCGTGAACATCTGGGTCGCCATGCTGATCCTGCCGCCCCTGGTGGTGGGGGCGATCGGCCTCGTCCTGGAGCGCACCGTTATCCGCTTCCTCTACGGGCGGATGATGGACACGATGCTCGCCACCTGGGGCGTCAGCCTCGGGCTGATCGGACTCGTCACCACGCTCTACGGCAACGTGGTGCGCGGGGTCTCGACGCCGGTCGGCAGCATCGACATCGGGCGCTACGGGGCGAGCCTGTACAGCCTCGTCATCATGGCGACGGCGCTCGGCGCGCTCGCGGCGATGTTCGGGCTCCTGCGCTTCACCAAATTCGGCCTGATCCTGCGCGCCACCATGCAGAATCCCCGCATGGCGGCGGCGCTCGGGGTGCAGCCGAACCGGATCTACATGGCGACCTTCGCCCTCGGAGCCGCGCTCGCCGGCCTCGCGGGCGGGGTCCTCGCCCCGATCTCCGGCGTGTCGCCCGCCATGGGGGCGGCCTATATCGCCCGCGCCTTCATCACGGTGCTGGGCGGCGGGCCCGCCATCGTCACCGGGACCGGCCTCGCCTCGGGGCTATTCGGCACCATCAACGAACTCGTCTCCTTCAAGACGACGCCCGTCATCGGCGATGTCGCGCTGCTCGTCGCCGCGATCCTGCTGATCCGCGTCCTGCCGCAGGGCATCACCGGCCGCTACCTGAGGCGCAGCCTATGACCATCCCGCTCTCCTCCGCTCCCTGGCGCAGCGCCGCCGGGTTCCTGGCGACGCTCGCCCTCGGGCTCGTCATCCTGTTCGGCGCCCCCCGCACCCTCGACACGTTCGGCCTGGTGCAATGGACCGGCTTTGCGGCGCTCGCGATGTTCGGCCTCTCGCAGGGCTTCATCTGGGGCTTTGCCGGGGTGATGTCCTTCGGCCAGGCCGCCTTCCTGGGTCTCGGCGGCTACGCCTACGCGGTGTCGGTCATCAATATCGGCGACAGCACCGTGCCGGTGCTGCTCGCCATCGCGGTGCCGATGCTGTTTGCGGCCATCCTCGGCTACTTCATGTTCTATGGCCGCATCAGCGACGCCTATATCGGGGTCATCACGCTCACCGTCTCGGTGATCCTGTTCCAGCTCGTCAACGCCACCTCGGGCAGCCAGTACCGGATCGGCACGGCGGAACTCGGCGGCTTCAACGGCATCCCGGCGATCCCGGCCCTCAACGCCCCGGGCTTTCCCGACGAGCCCCTCGACAACGAGGGCATCTGGTACGCCGCCATGGGAGCCCTCGTCCTCGTCTACGTCCTGCTGCGGGCCGTGCTGGCGAGCCGCTTCGGGCGCGTCGTGGTGGCGATCCGCGAGAACGAGACCCGGGCCCAGCTCATCGGCTACGATCCGCGCCTCTACAAGCTTCTCGCCTTCATGATCGCCGCCGGCGTCGCCGGCCTTGCCGGCTGCCTCTACGCCAATTGGGGCGGCTTCATCAGCCCGACCGTGTTCGGCCTCTCGATGTCGGCGCAGGTCATCATCTACGTGCTGGTCGGCGGGCTCGGAACCCTGGTCGGGCCGATGCTCGGCGCGGTGCTGATCCAGGCGCTGATCATCGCGGCGGGCAGCCAGAGCCTGCTCGATTCCAATCTCGGCCTCGGCCTCGTGCTGGACGGCTTCGTGCTGCTGGTGCCTCAAGGCCTCGTCCCGGTCATCCGCACGCTCGGCCTGCGTCTCCTGCAACGGCGCGCCCCGCGGCCCGGGCCCGCGGACGGGGCTGCCGGCCTCGCGACGGAGAGAGCCCGATGAGCGCGGCACTCCCTCCCACCGGCCTCGGTGGCGCGCCCCTGCGCCCCCTCATCGAGGCCCGCGGCGTCACCATGCGGTTCGGCGGCGTGACCGCGGTCGCGGGCGTCGACTTCACCCTCGGCGAGGTCGAGCTGCGCTGCCTGATCGGCCCGAACGGCGCCGGCAAGAGCACCTTCTTCAAGATCCTCACCGGCCAGTTGAAGCCGACCGAGGGGCGCATCGCGCTGCGCGACACCGACATCACCGGAGCCGAGCCCCACGCCATCGCGCGGCTCGGGGTCGGCATCAAGACGCAGGTGCCCAACGTCTTCAACGGCCTGTCGGTGCGCGAGAACGTCTTCGTCGCCGCCGGGCGCCGCAAGTCGCTCGCCCGCACCCGCGCCATCGTCGACGAGACGCTGACGCGGCTTTCTCTCACGGGGATCGCCGACCGCATGGTCGGCCAGCTCGCCCACGGCCAGCGGCAATGGGTCGAGATCGCCACCGTGCTCGCCCAGGAGCCCGAGCTGATCCTCCTCGACGAGCCCGCCGCCGGCATGACCCACGAGGAGGTCCACCGCACCGCCGCGCTGATCCGCGAGATCAACCGCACCCACGCCCTCATCGTGGTGGAGCACGACATGCCCTTCATCCGGATGATCGCCAAGACCGTGACGGTGTTCAACCAGGGCCGGATCCTGGTGGAGGACAGCGTCGACGCCGTGCTCGCCGACCGCCGCGTGCGCGACGTCTATCTCGGCAAGCAGGCGGGGTGAGGCCGGCATGAGCGTTCCCGTCCCGACCTCCCTCCTCGCCGTCGAGGGCCTGCATTCCGGCTATGGCCGCATCCCGATCCTCGGCGGCATCACGCTCTCGGTCCGCGAGGGCGAGTTCGTCGGCATCCTCGGCCATAACGGCATGGGCAAGACCACGCTCCTGCGCACCCTGATGGGCTACCTGCCGGCCACCGCCGGGCGCGTGCGCCTCGACGGGGCCGACATCACCCGGCGCAGCCCGACCGCCCGGGCGCGGGCCGGCATCGGCTACGTGCCCCAGGGGCGCGAGATCTTCCCGGCGCTCAGCGTGCGCGAGAACCTGCGCATGGGCTGCCTCCTGTCGCGCCGGGGCGAGGACGAGACCATCGCCGACATCCTCACCACCTTCCCGCGGCTCAAAGCCTATCTCGACCGGCCCGGCGGCGCCCTGTCGGGGGGCGAGCAGCAATTGCTGGCGCTGGCCCGCTGCCTGTGCGGCGGTCCGCGCATCCTGCTCCTCGACGAGCCGACCGAGGGCATCCAGCCCTCGATCATCGAGGAGATCATCGAGACCCTGCGGCGGATCGGGCGCGAGCGCGGGATCGCCCTCCTCCTCGTCGAGCAGAACCTGAGCTGCATCACCGGTCTCTCCGAGCGCGTCCTGATCCTCCAGAAGGGCGTGATCACCCGCGAGGTCCCGCCCGATATCGCCCGCGACCGGGCGCTCCTCGACGATTTCGTCGGCATGGCCTGACGCCGGCCGCCTCGACTCCCTCCTTCCCGAAAACCCGGAGCCGAACCGATGGATGCTGCCCTCGACCTCGCCGCCGCCGCAATCGAGATGACCGTCGCCGACGTCCAGGCGGCCTTCGCCCGCGGCGTGACCGCCGAGGCCCTGACCCAGACCTTCCTCGACCGGATCGCGACCTACAACCCGCGCTACCGGGCGGTGATCTTCCTCAACCCGCACGCCCTCGACGAGGCGCGGGCGATCGACCGGCGCCGGGCCGCCGGGGAGGCCCTCGGCCCGCTCGCGGGCGTGCCGGTGGTGGTCAAGGACACGATGGACATGGCCGGCCTGCCGACCACCGCCGGCTGGCATTTCCTGTCCGCCCAGGCCGGCGGCGTCGACCTGATGCCGGCCACCGATTCCCCGGTCGTCGCCCGGATGCGGGAGGCCGGCTGCGTCATCCTGGGCAAGACCAACGTGCCGGTGCTCAGCGCCACCGGCAGCCACGCCAGCGACAGCTGGGCCGGCCCGACGCTGAACGCCATGGCGCCCGAGAGCCTGCCCGGCGGGTCGAGCGCCGGCACCGCCACGGCGGTGGCCGCGAGCCTCGCGGTGCTCGGCCTCGCCGAGGAGACCGGTGGCTCGATCCAGAACCCGGCCTCCGCCCAGGGCCTCGTCGGCATCAAGCCGACCTTCGCCCTGGTGCCCAATGCCGGCGTCGTGCCCCTCGGCGGCAGCACCCGCGACGTGGTCGGGCCGATCGCCCGCTGCGTGCGCGACGCGGCGCTGACCCTCGACGCGCTCGCCGGCTACACCGCGGCCGACCCGAAGACCGTGGCGGGGATCGGCCGCCGGCCGGCCGGCGGCTATGCCGGCCGGCTCTCGGAGACCGCGCTCCAGGGCAAGCGCCTCGGCCTCTACGGGCCGGGCTGGCGCGACCGCCCGCTCTCGGCCGAGACGGCGGCGCTCTATGCCCGCGCGCAAGGCGAGATCGCGGCGCGGGGCGCCACGCTGGTGGCGGATCCCTTCGCGGGGAGCGGCTTTGCGGCCCTGGGCCAGCCGGTCGCCGGGCTCGACCATTACGACGCCCGCGGCATCGAGAGCGTGGTCTACGATCTCCAGAAATACCTGGAGCGCCTCGGGCCGGACGCCGCCTACCGCTCCTTCGCCGAGCTGGCGGCGGCCACCAAGGCCGAGGACCCGTTCGCGCCGGGCGGGGTGCTCGACTGGATGAACCAGGTCGCGGCCTTCGCGCCCTGCCTCGCCGATCCGCTCTCGCCGCCGGACCTGTCGGACTTCCTCGCCCTGCGGGAGGGCTATCTGGCGATCTTCGACGAGGTGATGGCGCGCCACGACCTCGACGCCCTGGTCTTCCCGCAGATGCGGGACACGCTGCCGCCGCTCCTTGGCCCGGAGACCATCCACGAGACGACGGTCTGCGAGATCAACATCGCGGGCCTGCCCGGCGTGGTGATGCCGGCCGGCTCCTTCGCCTCGGGAGCGCCGTTCTGCCTGATCTTCGTCGGCCGGCTCTGGAGCGAGGCGGATCTTCTCGCCCTCGCCTTCGATTACGAGGCCGCCACCCGCTACCGCCACGCCCCCGTCCTCTCGGCCGCGTGACCGGGACAGGCGCCCGCCCCTATGCTCCGGAGACACGGAAAGGCGGGCGCCGATGCTGACCGATCATCGCTACCAGGAGATCCTGTCGCGCCTGAACGGGACCGGACGGGTCGGGGTCGCGGAGGTGGCCGCCTATCTGCGCGTCTCCGAGGAGACGATCCGGCGCGACCTCAAGGCGCTGGAGGGGCGGGGCATCCTGCGGCGCATCCACGGCGGCGCGGTGCCGTTGCGGCTCGACGAGGACCGGCCGCTCCAGGAGCGCGGCAAGACCAATGCCCGCGAGAAGGCGCGCGTCGCGGTGATCGCCCAGGCGATGATCCGCGACGGCATGTCGATCTTCCTCGATACCGGCACCACGACCCTCGCCTTCGCGCGCCGGCTCGCCGGCCGCAGCCTGACCGTCACCACCAACTCCATCGACATCGCCCTGCTGCTCGGCTCCGGCCCGACCCGGGTCAACCTGACGCCCGGCACCCTGCGCGCCCAGGACAACGCCCTCGTCGGCTACGAGACCGTCGCGTATGCGCGCCGGTTCTTCTTCGACCTCGCCTTCATGGGAATCGGCGCCTGCGACATCGTCCATGGCTGGATGGATTACGAGGAGCACGAATCCGCCCTGCGCAAGGTGCTGAGGGGCCAGGCGCGCGAGGCCGTGATGCTCGTCGATTCCCGCAAGTTCGGACGGCAGGCCAATCTCTGCACCTTCGGGCTCGACGAGCGCCTGCGGGTCGTCACCGACCGGCCGCCGCCGCAGCCCTTCCAGGATCGCTTCGCCCAGCATGACATCACCATCGTCACCTCCTGACGCCGCCGTGGTGGCGTTCCACGCACTCTTTTCCCGCCTCTCGGCCTGCGGGGCGACCCGGGCGGGCGGCATCACCCGCCTGTGCGGCACGGCGGAGGACGGGGCGGCCCGCGCGGTCCTCGCCGGCTTCCTGCGCGAGGCGGAGGCCGAGCTGCGCACCGACGCAGTCGGCAACCAGTTCGGGATCTTCCGCCTCGCCCGCACCGCGGATGCGCCCCTGGTGATGCTGGGCTCCCACCTCGACAGCCAGCCCCGGGCCGGCCGCTTCGACGGCACCTACGGGGTCGCGGCGGCGGCGGCGATCGGGGCGGCCTTGCTCCGGGCGCGCCGGGCGGGGGCCGTGTTCGACGCCGATCTCTGCGTCGTGAACTGGACCAACGAGGAGGGGGCCCGGTTCCGGCCGAGCCTGCTCGGCAGCGGGACCTATGCGGGTCATCACGGCGCGCAAGCCGCGCTCGCCTGCCGGGACGATGCGGGGATCAGCCTGGGCGAGGCGCTCGCCGCCATCGGGGCGCTCGGCACCGACGCGCCGCCGCCGCCGCCGGCCTGCTACCTCGAACTCCATGTCGAGCAGGGCACGGTGCTGGAGGAGGCCGGGGCGACGATCGGCATCGTCGCGCGCAACTGGGGTGCGGCCAAGCTCGAAGTCGCCTTTCTCGGGGCGCAGGCCCATACCGGCCCGACCCGGATGGGGCGGCGCCGGGATGCGCTCCTCGCCGCGGCCACGCTCATCACCGCCTTGCGGGCGGTGGCCGCGGCCTGGCCCGACCGCGTCCACACCTCGGTCGGCCGCATCCTGGTCGCGCCGAACTCTGCCAACGTGGTTCCGGCCGAGGTTGTGTTGTCGGCCGAGATCCGCTCGGCCGATGACGGCCTCCTCGCCGAGGCGACCGGGCGGGCCGAGGCGGCGATGACGGCCGCGGCGGAGCAGGCCGGCGTCGCCGTCGCGGTGCGCAGCCGCTCCTTGCGCCCGATCCGCGCGCTCCCGGACGCGGTCTGCGACCTCACCGCCGCCTGCGCCGAGGCGGAGGCGCTGCCGATGCTGCGGATGGACACCGTGGCCGGGCACGACGCGATCAGCCTGCTCGGCCTGTGCCCGACCGGCCTGATCTTCGTGCCGAGCCGCGACGGCATCGCCCACAACGAGGCGGAGTTCACCACGGACACCGATCTGGAGGCCGGCCTGCGCGTCGCCCTGCGCGCGGCGACCCGCCTGTGCCGCGCCGGCGGTTCTCCGGTGCGGGCCTTGCATGCCGCGTCCGCCGACGACCCGAGCCGAGATGAATGATGATTCCTGACGAATCCGGCCCCACCGCCTTGAGCCAGCGCGTCGAGGCCGTGATCGCCGGGCGACCGGACTGGCTCGCCCGCCGCCCGGCCTGGACCCTCGCGGTGACGCCGCTCGCATCGCCGACGCATCGCGGCACCGCCTCGGATGGCGTGCGGGTGACCTTCGAGACCGGCGACCCGGTCTTCCTGAAGCTGCGCCACCCGGACATGGCGGCCGACATCGTTCCCCATGCCGGGGCGGCGGCGCGGCGGGCCGCCGCCCTCGGGGTCGGGCCCGAGGTGATGTTCGAGAGCGAGGCGGCGCTCGGCCTCGCCGATCTGTCGCCCCCCTGGCGCGAGGCGCGCATGGGCGACCTTCAGGATCCCGACCTCCTGGGACGGACCCTCGACGCCAAGAAGCGCCTGCATGCGGGCGGGCGCCTCGGCCCGCGGGTCTGCCCGTTCGCGCGCATCCGCAGCCTCGCCGCCGAGGCGCAGGCCGCCGGCGCCCCGCTGCCGGACGAGACCGGCCGCCTGCTCGCCACGGTCGCGCTGATCGGCGAGGCGGTGACGGCGGCGGGCATCGACCTCACCTTCTGCCACAATGACGGCCTCGCCTCGAACGTGATGATCCGGGGCGGCGACGTCAGCCTCGGGGACGTGCGCCTCGTCGATTTCGACTCCGCGGGCGACAATGACCCCTGGTACGATGTCGGCGCCCTCCTCAACGAGACCTGCCTGTTCGAGGACCAGCGCCGCGCCGCCATCGAGCGTTATGCCGGCCGCTGCGACGAGCGCCTCTACAACCGCTGCCGCCTCTATGGCGCCGTCGACGACGTGATGGGGGGGCTGTGGGGCATCGTGCGGGCCGTGACCTCGGCGCGCACCGGCATCGAGTTCTACAAGTACGGCACCTGGCGGCTCCTGCATGCCCGCACCACCCTGGGCGCGCGGGACTGCGAGGCGTGGATGCGCGGGCTGTGACGGAGCGCGGGAGATCTGACGTGACCTGGACGTCCTTCGGTGACGCGGCGAGCGAGAGCGAGCGGGCTCTCGAAGCCATCCTGGCCGGTGTCCCGGCCTGGCAGGGCAAGGCTCTGCGCTACCGCCCGGTGCTCGGCGGGATCAGCAACACCAACTGGCGCATCGGCATCGCCGGGGAGCCGGATTGCTTCCTCAAGGTTCCGGGCCGCGGCACCGAGATGTTCATCGCCCGCGACGCCGCCAACGATGCCAGCCGCCGGGCCCATGCCTGCGGCTTCGGCGTCCCGGTGATCGGCTACCTGCCGGAATCGGGTGTCGAGATCTTCGCCTTCGCGGAGGGATTCCGCGCCTCCTCGAACCTGGATTTCCTGCGCCCGGCCGTGCGTGGCAACGCCGTGCGGGCGCTGCGGGCCTTCAACGATTCCGCGCCGCTCGGGCTCACCAAGACGATCTTCGCCATGATCGAGGAGCATGTCGAGCAGGTCAGTGCGGTCGGCGGCCGCCTGCCGCCCGACCAGGCCCATCTGATGCGCTGCTACGCCGAGGCCAAGGCGGCGCTGACCGCCTCCGGGCTCGACCTCGTTCCCTGCATGAACGACACGCTCGCCGGCAACTTCCTGCTCGACGGGGGCGACCGGGTGCTGCTGGTGGATTTCGAATATGCCTCGAACAACGAGCGCTGCTACGAACTCGCGCTGTGGTTCGACGAGATGGCCTTTCCGGAGGCGGTCGAGAACGAGATGATCGAGGCGTATTTCGGCCGCTGGGACCGGACCGTCGCCGCCCGCATCGCCGTGCTCAAGGCGCTCGGCGACCTCAAATGGGCGACCTGGGCGATGATCCAGGAGGCGGTCTCGACCCTCGACTTCGATTACTACAAGTACGGCTCCTGGAAGCACCAGCGCGCCCGCACGCTGTTCCATCATCCCGACTGGCCGCTCTGGCTGCGGCGGGTATAAGATCAGATGCTGCGTTGAATGAACGGCTCCGTCGATCTCGGCGCTCGTTCGAGATCGAATGGATGCGTCAGCATCTTCGGCCGTTGGTATTACGGAGATCATGGCCGTGCGTCGAACTGTTGAACGCTTGTATCGGGCAGCCTGCGCGGCGAACGGCAGGTTTCCATGCTTGACCACGATGCGATGAGGGACGCTGTCATCGCCGACCATGTCATCGATCGGTGAGATCCCGCGCCCGACGCGACATCATTTGTCCCGTCTGCGCTGCGACGATCCCCTGAGGCGCGGGCGGTATGCGGCTCAGGAGATGGGTTCGGGCTTCGATCATGGCGGAACGGCCCGGATTGACGACGGCCGTCGAGCCGTGTGAGCCGTTGGCGAGACGACCATGGCCTCGTCAGGCTCGTCGCGCCCTGAATCCACGACCCGGTGCCGGCGGGCAACGTCGCGCGGCCCTGGACTGGGCCTCGTTGTCACGGACGGCGACGGTCTTGCCAGCCGCGGTGCGGCCGTGGTGAGCGGGATGTCTCTCGTCGTTCACCCTGCCGGTCGACAGGCCACCGATCCGTTCCGTCCGACCGGGCGTTGCGATCGCGGGATCCTCACACGGAGATGCCGATGACCCAGCCACGCTCCATCCTCGATCGTCTTCTCGCCTTCGCGGAGGAAGCCGGCGCCCTGGCGCTCGCCTGTCGGGATCGCGGCGTCACCATCAGTCACAAGGGCGGGGATCTCGGACAGGCGCTGACCGAGGCGGACCTCGCGGTCAGCGCGTTGCTTCATACCCATTTCGGCCCCCGCCTGATCGAGGAGGAGAGTGCCGACGCTCTGGGCCATGATGCGGCCAGGGCGTTGCTCGGCGAGACGGACTGGACCTTCATCGGCGATCCGATCGACGGGACGAAGCCGTATGCGGGCGGGCTGCCGAGTTGGGGAACGATGGCGGCGGCGTGCCACTCCGGCTGGCCGCGTGCTGGCGTCATCAGCCTGCCGGCCTGGTCCGAGGATCGAACGGATCCCTTCGCGATCCGCCGCCCGAGCGAGCAGCGGGGCCTGATCCTCGCAGCGGCCGACGGTGTGGCCTACTGGGCACCGACGCGAGCAGGCCGACGAACCGAGGATCTGCGGCTCCTCATGCGTCCCGACCGGGAGACGTTCCATGTCGGATGGCTTCCGATCTCGGCGCAGCGATACACTCTCGATTACGAACAGGGATTGTTCCCCTGGAGCGAAAGCAGTGCAGCCGCCGATGCCGCGCTTCTCGCCCTGGGACGGCTCGACGCGACCTGTGTCAACTACAAGATCTGGGACGCTGCGGCGGGCCTCGCCATCGCGGAAGCTCTCGGCTTCGGACTCTATCGCTGGCCGGATTTGGTGCGCCCGCCCGCCGACCTGATCGACCTGTTCGATCGACACTTCTCGGCGCGCGACAGTCTGTGGCTCCTGTGCCGCGATCAGGCCGCCGCCGCGCGCTTCGCCCGGTCGATCCGTCCTTGTGGGTGACGGCGGCCTCCCGGGTGACGATCGGGTATCGGCCTCGCTCCGCGCCACGATCACCTGTGGCCGCCGGCGCCCCCAGACCGCCGAGATCGGCCGGGGCGTTGCCCGGTCACGCTGCCTCGGGCTTTGCTCCAGGTCTTTGATCTTGCCTCATTTTCTGCGACGACCGGGATCCGCGTCGCCGGACAATGCCCGATCACGGCGATTGCATCACGCGCCGGGAATCACCTGGCTTCGCCTTCGTCAGACAGCCGCGAGCGCCCCATGCTGAACACCGGTTCGAACGCGCCGATCGAGGGCGACAAGAGCCTCGAACGGGCCCTGGGGCACCAAGTCCGGATGCTGCGCCGCGAACGCGACCTCTCGCTCGCCGATCTGGCCGCGGCCGCCGGCATCTCGCACGGCATGGTGTCGAAGATCGAGAACGGCCAGATCTCTCCCTCCCTCGCCACCGTCAATGCCCTCGCACGCGCCTTGAACGTGCCGATCACCACCCTGTTCGCCGCCTTCGAGGAGAGCCGCGACTGCTCTTACGTGAAAAAGGGCACGGGCGTCGTCATCGAACGGCGCGGCACGAAGGTCGGACACATCTACGAGCTTCTCGGCGCCGGCATTCGCGGCGAGACCGTGCTCGAACCCTATCTCATCACGCTGGAGGAGGAGGCCGAGGCGTATACAGGCTTTCGCCACGCCGGCGTCGAGTTCATCTTCATGCTGAGCGGCGAGGTCCGCTACCACCATGCCGGCCAGGATTACCACCTGAAGCCCGGCGATGCGCTGCTGTTCGATGCCGAGGCACCGCACGGGCCGCGCGAACTCATCACGCGGCCGATGACATATCTGTCGATCATCGCGTACCCGCGGCAATAGCAGCCCGGAACGCCGACACGTGCCGGCGAGAACTCCCGGCGCCGCCTCGCCCGCTCGCCCGCCGCAGAGTCAGCCGCCAGCGTGGACGCGGATCCCTGCACCACGACCAGACGGCGCGGCGATGCGGCCGAGGCCGGCGGGCCAATTTTCCTGAGAAGAAAAATTTGTGCCTTTGGGTTGACCGTCCCGAGCGCGCATGCGAACCCTTGTCGCACCACTGACTGGGAGATATCGCCGGATGTGCGGGATCGTCGGCCTCTTTCTGAAGAATCCACGGCTCGAACCACAGCTCGGCGCCCTGCTCGCGACGATGCTGGAGACGATGACGGATCGCGGACCCGACAGTGCGGGCTTCGCCATCTATGGCTCACCTGCGGACATGCTGAAGCTGACCTTGCGGGGGCCGGATTCAGCGACGCTCGCAGCGGTCGTCGCCGCGCTCGAAGCGGCGACCGGCCAGGCTTACGGTGCGGAGGCGCGCGACACGCACATCGTCCTGTCCGTGCCCGCCGCGGCGGAAGAGGCGGTGCGGGACTGGCTCTGCGCCCACGCTCCCGGCATCGACGTCGTGTCGGCCGGCCGGCGGATGGAGATCTACAAGGAGGTCGGCCTGCCGGCCGCGGTCGCCCGGCGCTTCGGCCTCGCCGGGATGGCGGGCAGCCACGGCATCGGCCACACCCGCATGGCGACCGAGAGCGCCGTGACGACCGACGGCGCCCATCCATTCTCCACCGGCCCCGACGAGTGCCTGGTGCATAACGGCTCCTTGTCGAACCACAACGACCTGCGCCGGCGCCTGCGCCGGGCCGGCCTGTCCTTCGCCACGCAGAACGACACCGAGGTCGCGGCCGGCTACCTGACCTGGCGCATGCGCGAGGGGGCGTCCCTGCGCCAGGCGCTGGAATCGAGCCTCGACGACCTCGACGGCTTCTTCACCTTCGTGGTCGGCACCGAGACGGGCTTCGCCGTCCTGCGCGATCCGATCGCCTGCAAGCCGGCCGTGATGGCGGAAACCGGCGATTACGTCGCCTTCGGGTCCGAGTACCGGGCGCTGGTCGGCCTGCCGGGCATCGCGGCCGCCACCGTGTTCGAGCCGGAACCGGCCCGGGTCTATGTCTGGGAGCGCCAGTGATGCCGAGCTTCGACCTGCGGACCTCAGCCCTGCGCGAGCTGAACCGGGCCCTGCACGCCCTGCCGCCCGACACCAACGAGACGCACTGGACCATCGCCAACCCGGACGGCCGGCACGCGATCGCGGTCGGGCTCGACGCACCCGTCAGCGTCGAGATCGACGGCCATGTCGGCTATTACTGTGCCGGCATGAACAAGCGGGCGAGCGTCGTGGTCAACGGCAATGCCGGCGTCGGCGTCGCCGAGAACATGATCTCGGGCTTCGTCCATGTGCGCGGCGATGCCAGCCAGGCGGCCGGCGCCACCGCCCATGGCGGCCTGCTCCTCATCGACGGCAATGCGGGCGCCCGCTGCGGCATCTCGATGAAGGGCGTCGACATCCTGGTGAAGGGCTCGATCGGCCACATGTCGGCCTTCATGGCCCAGGCCGGCACGCTGACCGTCCTGGGGGATGCCGGCGAGGCGCTCGGCGACTCGCTCTACGAGGCCCGGCTCTACGTCCGCGGCACGGTGAAGAGCCTCGGCGCCGACTGCGTCGAGAAGGAGATGCGGGACGAGCATCGCGCCGAGCTGTTTGCCCGGCTCAAGCAGGCAGGGCTGGCCGGCGAGGTCGATCCGGGCGAGTTCCGCCGCTACGGCTCCGCCCGCTCGCTCTACCACTTCCACGTCGACAACGCCGGAGCCTATTGATGGCCGAGCATCCGCCCGCCCCCCGCACGGCCCCGCGCCTGTCGGCCACCTTCACCCCCGAGGTGATGGCGGAGATCCGCCGCGCCGCGGCGACCGGCATCTACGACATCCGCGGCGCCGGCGCGAAGCGCCCGCTGCCGCATTTCGACGACCTTCTGTTCCTCGGCGCCTCGATCAGCCGCTACCCTCTCGAAGGCTATCGCGAGCGCTGCGGCACCGAGGTGGTGCTGGGCGGCCGCTTTGCCGGCAAGCCGATCCACCTCAAGACCCCGGTGACGATCGCCGGGATGAGCTTCGGCTCGCTCTCGGCCAATGCCAAGGAGGCGCTGGGGCGCGGCGCGACCCTCGCCGGCACCTCGACCACCACCGGCGACGGCGGCATGACGCCGGAGGAGCGGCGGCACTCGAAGACCCTGGTCTACCAGTACCTGCCCTCGCGCTACGGCATGAACCCGGATGACCTGCGCCGGGCCGACGCGATCGAGGTCGTGATCGGCCAGGGTGCCAAGCCGGGCGGGGGCGGCATGCTGCTCGGCCAGAAGATCACCGAGCGCGTCGCCGGCATGCGCTGCCTGCCCCCCGGCATCGACCAGCGTTCGGCCTGCCGCCACCCGGACTGGACCGGGCCCGACGACCTCGCGATCAAGATCGAGGAACTGCGCGAGATCACCGACTGGGAGAAGCCGGTCTACGTCAAGGTCGGCGCCTCGCGGCCCTATTACGACACCGCGCTCGCGGCGAAATCGGGCGCCGACGTGGTGGTGCTCGACGGGATGCAGGGCGGCACCGCGGCGACGCAGGACGTCTTCATCGAGCATGTCGGCATCCCGACGCTGGCGGCGATCCGCCCGGCCGTGCAGGCGCTCCAGGATCTGGGTCTCCACCGCACGGTGCAGCTCGTCGTCTCCGGCGGCATCCGCTCGGGCGCCGACGTCGCCAAGGCGCTGGCGCTCGGGGCGGATGCGGTCGCGATCGGCACCGCGGCGCTGATCGCGCTCGGCGACAACGATCCGCGCTGGCAATCCGAGTACGAGGCCCTAGGCACCACGGCCGGCGCCTATGACGACTGGCACGAGGGGAAGGATCCGGCCGGCATCACCACGCAGGATCCGGCCCTCGCCGCCCGCCTCGATCCGGAACTCGCCGGGCGGCGGCTCGCCAATTACCTCGCGGTGATGACGCTGGAGGCCCAGACCATCGCCCGGGCCTGCGGCAAGAGCCATCTGCACAATCTCGAACCGGAAGACCTCGTCGCCCTGACGATCGAGGCCGCCGCGATGGCGCAGGTGCCGCTCGCCGGAACCGGCTGGATCCCCGGCAAGGGCGGGGCCTGAGCGGCGCCCTGCGCACCCATCCGAGCCGCGCCCCGGACGGGTGCGGCTCCCTCCCGCATCCGGCCCGTCCCTGCCAGAGGGGTTTTTCCCGATGTCGCTCGACCTCGAGACCGCCGCCAAGGAGCGCGGCATCAAGTACTTCCTCGTCTCCTACACCGACCTGTTCGGCACCCAGCGCGCCAAGCTGGTGCCGGCCGCCGCGATCGGCGGCGCCTGCCGCAACGGCGCGGGCTTTGCCGGCTTCGCCACCTGGCTCGACATGAGCCCGGCCGATCCCGACCTCCTGGCCGTCCCGGATCCCGACGGCCTGATTCAGCTGCCCTGGAAGCCGGAGGTGGGCTGGCTGCCGGCCGATCTCGTCATGGACGGCAAGCCCGTCGCGCAGGGCCCGCGCAACATCCTCAAGCGCCTGATCGCCGAGGCGGCCCGGGACGGGCTCCAGATGAAGAGCGGTGTCGAGTGCGAGTTCTTCCTCATCACGCCGGACGGCTCGGCCCCGGCCGACACCGCCGACAGGCAGATGAAGCCCTGCTACGACCAGTCGGCCCTGATGCGGCGCTACGACGTGATCGCCGAGATTTGCGACGCGATGCTGGCACTGGGATGGAAGCCGTACCAGAACGACCACGAGGATGCGAACGGCCAGTTCGAGATGAACTGGGACTACGACGACGCCCTGGTCACGGCCGACCGCCACGCCTTCTTCAAGTACATGACCCGCTCGATTGCCGAGCGGCACGGCCTGCGGGCGACCTTCATGCCCAAGCCGTTCATGGACCTGACCGGCTCGGGCTGCCACGCCCATGTCTCGCTGTGGCGTGACGGGGAGAACGTCTTCGCCGACCGGAGCGACCCGGTCGGCCTGTCGCAGGCGGGCCACCACTTCATCGGCGGCCTGATCCACTCCGCCGACGCACTCGCGGCGATCACCAATCCTTGCGTGAACTCCTACAAGCGCATCAACGCGCCGCGCACCACCTCCGGCGCGACCTGGGCGCCCAACACCGTGACCTATGCGGGCAACAACCGCACCCACATGATCCGCATTCCCGATGGCGGCCGCTTCGAGTTCCGCCTCGCCGACGGGGCGGCCAACCCATACCTGCTTCAGGCCGCGATCCTGGCCGCGGGCCTCGACGGCCTGCGCCACCGCCGCGACCCCGGCCCGCGGCTCGACATCAACATGTATACGGACGGCCACCGGGTGGAGGGCGTGAAGCGCCTGCCGCTCAACATGCTGGACGCGATGCGGGCGCTCAAGGCCAGCCCCGTCCTGAACGAGGCGCTCGGCGCCTTCGTTCCGAGCTACCTCACGCTCAAGCACGAGGAATGGAACGCCTATTGCCGCCACCTGACCCAATGGGAGCGGGACACGACTCTGGATTGTTAGAGCATTCTCCGACGACGTGGATACCGGTTCGTCGTAGAAAATACGGCAAAATCAAACAGCGAGAGAAGCTTCGCGATTGCAACGCCACACTACACGACAGTGATCAATGCCAAGCTTGTACGGTCAAGGCAGCGGGTCTGGTTGTGTCGGGGGCGATGCCGTAGCGCTGGCCCCGGATCGGGAAGTTGGACTCGATCAGCTCGACCGGTACGTTGGCCTGGTTGGCGCCCATATGCGGCCCCCCTCCTGGCCGTCATGGCCCTGCGCCGCGCCCCAGCAGCCCATGAGCGTCTCGGAGAACACGAACGGGCGCCCGTCGTGCCGGCCGCCGATCGCCGGCACCGAGGCGCCGCCCGGGCCGTCCGCGGTGACGCGGTCGGGCAGGACGGGTGCGAGCGCCGCGATCACGCCGTCGATGATGCGGTAGGCGGTGATGCCCGGCGCGCCGGTCGGGGCCGGGTGGACGGAATTCACCACCGTGCCGAGGGGCGCGGTGACCGTGACCGCCCGGGTGAAGCCGTGGCAGTTCGGAGCCGATGACGGAGCGGAGCGCCGTGTAGACCCCGCCTTGGTGAAGGGCAAGGGCGTGTTCACCCTGCCCTCGACCTGACGGGAGGTGCCCTCCCAGTCGATCGCGATCGCGTCGCCCGCCACCGTCAGGCGACCTCGAACACGATCGGCTCCGGGTTCTCGCCGAGGCCGTCGATCTGGTCGGTGAAGCGATAGGTGCCGTCCGGGATTTCGCGGATCTCGGCCCGGATCAGGCGCTCGGTGTCGTCGTGCAGCTCCTCCGCATCGCCGATACCGGCGGTCCCGGGCGTCGGCGCGGCGGCCACGCGCTCCTGCGCGAGTACGAGTTTCTGGGCGAGAGCGGCGTCCTCACCCTGCGCTCCGACACGCGCGACGTCCCGCCTCACGGCCTCGACGGCGGCGAGCCGGGATGCGGCCCGACGAACCTCGTCCTGTCGGGCGGGACGACGCGGACCCTCCCGGTGCTGGTCACGCAGCCCGTCCGCCTGCGCCGGGGCGACCTCTTCCGGCACGTCACGCCCTCCGGCGGCGGCTGGGGCGATCCCCTGACCCGCGATCCCGCCGACGTGCTCCGGGGCGTCGTCGAGGAGAAGGTCACGCCGGCCATGGCGTGGGAGCGCTATGGCGTGGTGATTGCGGAGGAGCCGCGTCCGCGCGTCGACGCTTCGGCGACGGCGGCGCTGCGCCGGGAGAGGCTTGCGATTGGCGCCGGTTCCGCCCCCCGGGGATCGTAGCCGGGCTTCTATGGTTGCAGGATGTCATAGTTGATTTTTGACCAACGGTCGTTGTCGGCGACCGTTGGTCTCATGCGAAATCCGAGTGATTGTTTCAGGCAATCCTGTCGGACCGCCTGAAGCAATGCGGATGTCGTCTCACCCCTCGTCGACCGGCATGGTCCGGCCGGTTCCGGTCCCCGCACGCTCCGCCCGGGGCGCGTGCCCGAAGCGGGCCTTGTAGGCGCGCGAGAAGTGGCTCGCGCTCGTGAACCCGCACAGATCCGCGACCTCCAGCACCGAGCGGCGGGATTGCCGGAGCAGGAGCCGGGCCCGGTCCAGGCGGACGTCCTGCGAGAGCGCCCCGATCGTGGTGCCGAGCGCCTCGGCGAACAGCCGCTCCAGCGTGCGCAGGGTGGTGCCCGCCGCGGCGGCGAGTTCCTGGCGCGTCGGCGGCGAGGACAGGCGCCGCTCGATCTCCGCGAGCGCCCGCAGCAGCCGGACGTCGTCGACCCGGTAGCGCTCGGCGAGGCTCGCGCGCTGCGCCTCGGCGCCGCCCCGGATCTCGGTGTGCAGGTACCAGTCGCTCACCGCCGTCGCCAGTTCGGCTCCGTGATGCCGCTCGATGAGCGCGTGCATCATGTCGAGGGCGGCGACGCCGCCGGCGCAGGTCAGCCGGTCGCGATCCAGCACGAAGCGCCCATGCTCGACCGCGATCTCCGGAAAATCCTCCCGGAAGGCCGGGACGTGCTCCCAGTGGATGGTGCAGCGCCGTCCCGCCAGCAGGCCGGCCCGCGCCAGGACGTAGGCGCCCCCCGAGACGCCGCCGATCAGCATCCCGCCGCGCGCCAGCCGGCGCAGCCAGCGGAAGGTCGGGGCATCGGCGAAGTGCGCCGGATTGCCGGCGGCGCAGACGAACAGGGCGTCCACATCCACCGCATCGCCCACCTCGGCTTCGGCCAGGATCGCCGCGCCGTTCGAGGCAGTGGCCGTCCGCCCGGAGACCGCGACATGGCTCCAGGCATAGAGGTCGCGGCCCGACAGCTGGTTGGCCCCGCGCAGGGGCTCGACCGCCGAGGCGTAGGAGAGGAGCGAGAAGCCCGGCAGCAGCAGGAAGCCGATCCGGAAGGTCACTGTCTCTCGCCCTTGCTGTCGCCCTCGGTCAAATCACAGCCGCCCTCGGTCACGTATGACCGGTCCGTGACTGCTATGCCAGTCTCGTTCCGTCGCCCGGAGTTCCCGTGCCCATGCGCTTCTCGGTCCTGTCGCTCGCCCGCGAGGCCCTGACCGGGCATCGTGGCTGGACACCGACCTGGCGCGATGCCGCGCCGCGCGACGCCTACGACGTCGTCATCATCGGCGGCGGCGGCCACGGGCTCGCGACCGCCTACTACCTCGCCAAGGAATTCGGCATCCGCAACGTCGCCGTTCTTGAGAAGGGCTGGATCGGCGGCGGCAATGTCGGTCGTAATACGACGATCATCCGGTCGAATTACCTGCTGCCGGGCAACGAGCCGTTCTATGAGCAGGCGATGAAGCTCTGGGAGGGCCTGGAGCAGGACTTCAACTACAACGCGATGGTGAGCCAGCGCGGCGTGCTCAACCTGTACCACTCGGACGCGCAGCGCGACGCCTATGCGCGGCGCGGCAACGCGATGCGCCTGAACGGCGTCGATTCCGAGCTGCTCGACCGCGACGGCGTGCGGGCCATGGCGCCGTTCCTCACCTTCGACGATGCGCGGTTCCCGATTCAGGGCGGGTTGCTCCAGCGGCGCGGCGGCACCGCCCGCCACGACGCGGTGGCCTGGGGCTACGCCCGCGGCGCGTCGGATCGCGGCGTCGACATCGTCCAGCACTGCGAGGTCACCGGCTTCCTGCGCGAGGCCGGCCGGGTTGTGGGGGTGGAGACGACGCGCGGCACGATCCGCGCCGGCAAGATCGGCATGGCGGTGGCCGGCCATTCCTCGCGGGTCGCCGGGATGGCGGGCCTGCGCCTGCCGATCGAGAGCCACGTGCTCCAGGCTTTCGTCTCCGAGGGGATCAAGCCGCTCATTCCGGGCGTCATCACCTTCGGGGCGGGACACTTCTACATCTCGCAATCCGACAAGGGCGGGCTCGTCTTCGGCGGCGACATCGACGGCTACAATTCCTACGCCCAGCGCGGCAACCTCGCGGTGGTCGAGGACGTGTGCGAGGGCGGGATGGCGCTGATGCCGATGATCGGCCGCCTGCGCCTGCTGCGCTCCTGGGGCGGCATCATGGACATGTCGATGGACGGCTCGCCGATCATCGACCGCACGCCGGTGGACGGGCTCTACCTCAATGCGGGCTGGTGCTACGGCGGCTTCAAGGCGACGCCGGCTTCAGGGTTCTGCTTCGCGCATCTCCTGGCCCGCGACGAGCCCCACCCGGTCGCCGCAGCCTTCCGGCTCGACCGCTTCGCCAGCGGCCACCTCATCGACGAGAAGGGCGCGGGCGCCCAGCCAAACCTGCATTGAGGCCCGACGCGCATGCGGATCACCTGCCCCTATTGCGGCCCGCGCGACGTGGCCGAGTTCACCTATCTGGGCGACGGCACGCTGCGGCGGCCCGACCCCGCTGCGCCTGGCGCCGCCGCGGCGTTCCACGACTACGTCTACCTGCGCGACAACCCGGCCGGGCGCCATACCGAGCTTTGGTACCATGCGGGCGGCTGCCGCTCCTGGCTGCGCGCCGTGCGCGACACCCGCACCCACGCCTTCGAGAGCGTCGCCCTCGCCACGGATTCCGTCCCGTCGGAGCAGGCACAATGAGCCACGCATCCCAGGCCGCCCCGCTCGCCCGCGATGCGGACGGCGCAGGCGAGAGCCGTCCGCGCGCCGGGCAGCCCGCCCGCCTCGCCTCGGGCGGCCTCGTCGACCGGACCTCCACCCTGCATTTCACCTTCGACGGGCGGAGCCTCGCGGGCCATCCCGGCGATACGCTGGCCTCGGCGCTCATCGCCAACGGCGTGCGCCTCGTCGGCCGGTCCTTCAAGTATCACCGCCCGCGCGGGATCTTCACCGCCGGTCCCGAGGAGCCGAACGCCCTGGTGGAGATCGGGACGGGCGCCCGGCGCACCCCGAACACCAAGGCGACCACCGTCGAGCTGTTCGACGGGCTTCAGGCCGTGAGCCAGAACCGCTGGCCCTCGCTGCGCGTCGACGCGCTGGCCATCAACCAGCTCGGCGGCCCGTTCCTCGCCGCCGGCTTCTACTACAAGACCTTCATGTGGCCGGCGGCCTTCTGGGAAAAGGTCTACGAGCCGCTGATCCGCCGCGCCGCCGGCCTCGGCGGCGCCAGCGGCCTGCCCGATCCCGATCTTTACGAGAAATCGCACGCCTTCTGCGACGTGCTGGTGATCGGCTCGGGACCTGCCGGGCTCGCGGCGGCGCTCGCCGCCGGGCGGGCCGGTGCCCGGGTCATCCTGTGCGAGGACGACTTCGCCCTCGGCGGAAAACTGCTCGCCGAGCGCCGGGAGATCGACGGGAGGCCCGGGGCGCACTGGGCGAGGGCGGCCGAGGCCGAGCTCGCCGCAATGCCGGAGGTCACGATCCTGCGCCGCTGCCAGGTCTTCGGGACCTACGATGACGGCGTCTACGGCGCCCTCGAGCGGGTCGCCGACCATGTCGCCGCGCCCCGGCCCGGGCAGCCGCGCCAGCGGCTCTGGCGCATCGTGGCGCGCGCCTGCGTCAACGCCATGGGGGCGGTCGAGCGCTCGATCGCCTTCGGGGGCAACGATCGCCCGGGCGTGATGACGGCCTCGGCCGTGCGGACCTACGTCAACCGGTTCGGCGTCGCGCCGGGCCGCGCGGTGGCGGTGTTCACCGCGACCGATGACGGCTGGCGCACGGCGGCCGACCTTGCGGCGGCCGGCATCGGCGTCGCCGCGGTGATCGATCCGCGCTCCGGGGTCGCGCCGGCCCTCCGGGCCTCGGTCGGCGGCGCCCGGGTGCTCACCGGCGCCCGGGTCTGCGACGTGCGGGGCGGGGCGGACGGGGTGCGCGCGCTGGAGATCCTGCATGACGGCCGGCGCGAGCGCATCGTCGCCGACACGCTCGCGGTTTCCGGCGGCTGGAACCCGCAAGTCGCGCTCGCGACCCACAAGGGGGCTAAGCCGCGCTGGTCGGAGGCGCTCCAGAGCTTCGTGCCGGACGCCATGCCGCAGGGCATGCGCGTCGCCGGCGCGGCCAATGGCGAGATGACGCTGGCCGCCTGCCTCGCGGCCGGTGCCGCGCGCGGGGAAGAGGCCGCGGCGGCCTGCGGGTTCACGGCCGCGCCGGCGCCGGCACCCCGGGCGGATGACGAGCCCTGCGGCCTCGTCGCGCTCTGGCACGTGGCCGAGAGCCGCTCCAAGGCGTTCGTCGATCTCCAGAACGACGTCACGGCGGCGGATGTGGATCTCGCCCATCGCGAGGGCTTCCGCTCGGTCGAGCACCTCAAGCGCTACACCACGCTCGGGATGGCGACCGACCAGGGCAAGACCTCGAACGTGCTCGGCCACGCCATGATGGCGGCGCTGACCGCAGGCGGCACGGACACGGTCGATATGGGCCGGGTCGGCACCACGATGGCCCGTCCGCCGCACCTGCCGGTGGCGATCGGCGCCTTCGCGGGCCACCATCGGGGCAAGCACTTCAAGCCGACGCGCCTCTCCGCGGCGCAGGTTTGGGCGGAGGGCGCCGGCGCCACCTTCGTCGAGACGGGGCTATGGCTGCGGGCGCAATGGTATCCGCGTCCCGGCGAGACGGATTGGCTCGCGAGCGTGAGCCGCGAGGTGCGGACCGTGCGCGAGGCGGTCGGGTTCTGCGACGTCTCGACCCTCGGCAAGATCGACATCCAGGGCGCCGATGCGGGCGCCTTCCTCGACCGGGTCTACGTCAACACCGTCTCGACCTTGCCCGTCGGCAAGGCCCGCTACGGATTGATGCTGCGCGAGGACGGCTTTGCCCTCGACGACGGCACCACCGCGCGGCTCGGCCCCGAGCACTACCTGATGTCCACCACCACGGCGAACGCCGCCCGGGTGATGCAGCACCTCGAATTCTGCCATCAGGTGCTGTGGCCGGACCTCGACGTGGCGATGGTCTCGGTCACCGAGCAATGGTCGCAATTCTCCGTCGCCGGGCCCCGCGCCCGCGACGTGATGGCGAGATTGTTCGGCGCGTCCGACGTCTCCGACGCGAGCCTCCCCTACATGGGCTGCCGCGCGACCCGCCTCGGCGGCGCCCCGGCCCGGGTGTTCCGGCTCTCCTTCTCGGGCGAGCTTGCTTACGAGATCGCGGTGCCGGCGCGCTTCGGCGCGGCGCTCGCCGAGGCGCTGGCCGAGGCCGTGGCGGCCCATGGCGGCTGCCCCTACGGCACCGAGGCGCTCGGGGTGATGCGGATCGAGAAGGGGCACGTGGCCGGCAACGAGCTGAACGGGCAGACCACCGGGCGCGACCTCGGCCTCGGCCGCATGATGTCGAAGAAGAAGGACTATGTCGGGCGCGTGATGGCCGAGCGGCCGGCCCTCGTCGCGCCGGAGCGGCCGTCCCTGGTCGGCGTCCGCCCCGTCGATCCGAGCCAGCGCCTGCGGGCCGGATCCCACTTCCTGCGCCTTGGCGCGGAGGCCAGCGTCGGCAACGACGAGGGCTATCTGACCTCTGTCGCCTTCTCGCCGAGCCTCGGGGGCTGGATCGGCCTCGGCTTCCTCGCCTCCGGCCCCGACCGCCTCGGCGAGCGCATCCGCGCCTACGACCCGGTGCGCGGCGGCGACGTCGTGGTCGAGGTCGTCTCGCCCGTCTTCATCGATCCCGAAGGGAGCCGCCTCCATGGCTGACCTCGCCCCGCGTGCCGCCTTCGCCGGGCTGCTCCACGCCTCCGCGCCGCCCGAAGGCGGGATTCCGGGCCTCGTCGTCTCGGCGCGACCCGAGCGGCAACTGGCGATCGCGATCGCCCGCAAGGGGAAACGCGCCGAACTCGCCCAGCGCCTGCGGCAGGCGACCGGCCTCGCCCTGCCGGAAGGGCCGCACCGCACGACCGCCGGCCGGATGACGGCGCTCGGCACCGGACCGCGCAGCTGGCTCGTGATGGAAGAGGGGGGCGAGCCCGGCCTGGCGGACCGCCTCGCGGAGGCGCTCAGTCCGCTCGCGGCGGTTTCCGACCAGTCCGACGGCTACGCGGTTTTGCGCCTCACGGGCGCGCACGTCCGCGACGTGCTCGCCAAGGGGATCGCCCTCGACCTCCACCCGCGCGCCTTCGGGCCCGGTTCCGCGGCGGTGACGAACTGCGCGCATCTCGGCGTCACGCTCTGGCAGATCGACGAAGCCCCCACCTTCGAGCTGGCCGTGTTCCGCTCCTATGCCGGCAGCCTCGCGCATTGGCTCGGCGAGAGCGCCGCCGAGTTCGGCCTCGGCGTCGCAGCGGAGTGACACCGACGGTCGGCAGACAATGCCCGTTGGCATGACGCCGCGGGTCGGACGATGCGTGGCGGCGCTGCGCCGTCTCCGACGGGGCGCCCGGTCGATCATGTGCCGATCTTGCGGCCCCTCGGGTCTCGATCAGCGCCCAAGCGGAGGGAGGCCGCAGCGCGAAGCCGCCGCGACCTCTCTCCTGGCGCCACCTCTCAACGGCCGACGATGCCGACGCATCCAGCCGTTGACTCCAACTCGAATTTTCGACGTCAAGCCAGAGCGCTTCACGATTGCGTTGCAATCGCGAAGCTTCTCTCGCTCTTCGACTTTGTCGCATTTTCTACGACGAACCGGCATCCACTTCGTCGGAAAATGCTCTACAGGCTTGGCGAAAATTCGAGACCGGAACCAAAGGTCGTTTCCGACGACCGTTGGTATTAGGCGGCCTCGACCCGCTCCGGAATCTGGATCCCCAGCGTCTCCCGGTAGAAGGCGTCGATATCGGGCTCGAAGTCGCGGATCACCGGATACCACGGCGTCGGCGCCTCGACGTCGTGCAGGGTGCCGCATTCGGGGCAGTAATACTCGCGCAGAACCTGCCAGGACGAGGTCGGCGCCATCAGGCGCGGATAGATCTCCTCCATCTTCTCGGGCGTGTCACGGATATGCACGCGGGCATGCAGCTTCCAGTTCTCCCGCCAATCGCAGAAATCGTGGCCGCACGCGCAGCGCACCTTCCATTGCTTGGACGCCTTGAGCTGGACGATGTACAGCTTCGGGCCGAGCGGCAGGATGATCCTGTCGTCCCACGGCACGCGCTCCTGGAGCAGCTCGACATAGGTCGCGAACCGCTCGGGATCCTTGGGCGTGGACAGCATCTGGTGAAGCGTATCGGCATCGATCTTGCCGTCGATGAGATCGGCGATCTTGGCGCGCGTATAGGCCATCGGTTGGTTTCCCGTTTTCGAGTTGGCGGTGGGATCGGTCTTGCGCGGAACCGCGTGGGCACCGGTTCGTGGCGCCCACGCGCCTGGGTCACTCCTCGACGAACTGCACGATCTTCACGTCTGGCAGTTCAGAGATGTCCATCGAATACTTCGAGCCGTAATGCGGGATGCCGATTTCTTCCTCCAGGAGCATCCAGTCCTCGGGAAGATCCCAAAACGCCTTGAAGTCGGCGAGGAAGCGCGGTCCGAGCTTGAACGAGGCCGCGAACATCTGCTTGACGTGGTTGCCGGTGTCCTTGGCGAGGATCTTCTCGCGCTCGGTCTTCATCCACTCCCGGGTCGGGACGGACTTGGCGATGCGCTCGCGGCGGACCTGCTTGCGCGTCTCCTCCGTCGCCGCCGCGTCCACGCCGTAGAGCCCGTCCGGGCCCTTCGTCACGACGACGCCGTAGACCTGGGCGGCGAACCGCTCCAGCAGGTAGCCGCCATTGATGTCGTCGGCGACGCTCTGCGGCTCGCGGTCGATCGGGTCGCCGAAGCCCGGCCCGCCGCGCATGTAGTTGAGGTAGAGATCGTAGTCGGAGAACATCTCCTCGGTGGTGATCGCCTGCTTGTCGCGCTTGATCCGGGCGCCGTCGAGCAGACCGTCCCAGACCGGGTTCTCGGGGTCGGTGTCGCCGCCCAACGGCAGCGGCTTGCCCTCCGCGATCAACTGCTTCAGGCCGGTATCATGCGCGGCGAAGCGGTAGCCGGAGGCGGCCGGATAGCCGCCCATCAGGCCCCAATCGGAGCTGATGTGGCCGTTGCCCATGAAGAACATCGTCCAGTCCTTGGCATTCCAGACCAGACGCAGGCTCTCGAAGCCACAGCCGCCGCGATACTTGCCGGCCCCGCCCGAGGATGCCTTGATCTGCCGTCCGAGATAGATCAGGGGCTCGGCCAGCTCCCAGATCTCCATGTCGCCCATGTCGCCTTCCGGGTTCCAGATGGCGGCGGCGTGCGACAGGCCGTCGGCGATCGCGCTGGCGCCGACGCCGTTGGCGGCGCATTCGAACGAGTTCACCGCGTGGATCTCGTCGTACTGGTTGAAGCCGCCGCCCTGGAGCCAGTTCGAGGTGTTGGCGTTGCCGGCATTGACCTCCTCCAGGTAGCCGCGCCCGAAATACGACCGCGACAGGCCGCGCCACAACGCCGTCCACGAGCTGACCAGGAAGTGCCAGCTATAGGCGAAGGCGACGCGGCGATCGTCCGGGTTCATCCAGGTGCCCTTGGGCAGCCGGAACTCGGTGCCGTAGGCGGCGCCGTCGTTGATCATCTCGGACGGGATCAGCGTCTGGGTCATCATCACCCAGATGCCGCTGGTGAAGCTGACCGCGTGGGCGTTGTAGGTGTGCCAGCCCCAGCGCGACGAGCCCTCGAAGTCGAGCCGCCACGTACCGTCCGCCCGGATCGTCATCTCCGAGGGGGTGTGCATGATGGTGTCGACCTTGGCGAAGTCCGACGGCACCCGCACGTCCTCGTGCGCGTAGGGCACGTCGACGAAGCCGACCTGGCGGTAGACCCCCGGAATCGTCATCGCCTTGATGCGGTTCTGGAGGCCGAGCCGGCCATGTTCGACCGCCTCGTAGGCGAATTTCCAGTAGGCGTCGATGCCCTCCTCGGCGATCACCTCCTCGACCAGCTTGCGGATCATGTGGCAGCCGGCGATGCGGGTGCGCTCGTCCAGCATCCAGAACCGGGTCGTCCGCACCATCCGCTGGCTCTCGTGCAGCCAGTCCCGGAACAGGGTGTCGTCCTGACCGACCTTGCGGCAGGTGATGGAGTAGCCGTCACCGAAGCGCTGGACCTGGCCGGTGCACATCGAGCCGGGGCCGACCGCGCCGGTGTCGATCACGTGGGTCACGCCCCCGACCCAGCCGACCAGCTCGCCCGCGTGGAAGATCGGCACGATGGTGTGGATGTCGCAGGGATGGACGTTCCCGAGCAGCGAGTCGTTGTTGCAGAAGATGTCCTTGTCCCGCACGCCCGGGTTCGATTCCCAGTCGTTCTCGATCATGTACTTGATCGCGGCGCCCATCGTGCCGACGTGGATGATAATGCCGGTCGAGGTCAGGATCGAATCGCCAGCGGCGTTGTAGAGGGTGAAGCAGAGTTCGCCCTCCTGCTCGACGATCGGCGAGGCGGCGATCTTCTTGGCGGTCTCGCGGGCATCGACGACGCCGGCGCGCAGGCGCGAGAACAGCTTGTTGTAGAGGATGGGGTTGCCGTCACGCAGCTCCATCTTTTCGAGGCCGGCATAGTGCTTGGTGCGTTTGGTCGCCGCCATGAGACGGTCGCGATGTTCTTTCAGCGTCTCGCCACCGCGCACGATGCCGCGGGTCGCGCCCGCCAGGGCCTGCCTGTCGACGTTCACGTTCATTGTCGGATGTCCTTGATGGGAGGGAAAGAGACGGCGGCGCTCAGACTTCCTTGAGGTGGAAGAGGCGATGGCCGTCCAGGAAGGTCTCGAAGCCGTCGGGAACCACGAAGGTGGTCGCGTCGGACTCGATGATCGCCGGCCCCTTGATGCGGTTGCCCGGCCGCAGCGCCTCCATCCGGTAGAGCTGCGCGTCGACCCACCGCTTCTTGCGGTAGAACTTGCGCTGGCCGAGGACGGCATCCTGCGGCGGCGTCTCGCTCTCGAGCGCTTCCTTCGGGATCTTCGGCTTCGGGATCGGCACGGTGCCGCGCATGATCGCCCCGGTCACCGAGTAGCCGAGCTCGGGCGAGCGGGCCGAGGCGGCATAGACCCGGCCATAGGTGGCGTTGAAGGCGTCGACCAGCGCGTTCCAGTCCTCGGCGGTCCGGGCGGCCGGGATCGGCGACTCGATCTCGAGGTCGTTGAGCTGGCCGCGATACTGCATCCGGTAGCCCGGCTGGAGCGTGACCTGCGCGGCGTCGTAGCCGTTGAGCGCGAATTCCTCGAGAACGTTGCGGGTCAGCTCCTCCCACGCGCCCTGGAGCGTCCGGGCGGCCGCCTCGCCCTGCGCGGCGGAGGCATCGGGCGCGAGGTTGATGTCGAGCGACTTGTCGTAGCGGTATTCGAAATCCGCCGCCGCGCAGCCGAAGGCCGAGAAGCCCGCCGCCCAGGCCGGCACGATCACGTCCTCGAACCCGAGGCCCTCGGTGTAGCCGTAGGTGTGGACCGGGCCGGCGCCGCCATAGGAGAAACAGACGAAGCTCGCCGGCGAGTAGCCCTTGCCGGAGATCATCGAGCGCAGGTAGTCGCGCAGGTCCGAGTCCAGAAGTTCGATGACGCCGGCGGCGGCATCCTCGACCGAGAGCCCGAGCGGATCGGCGATCTGGGTCTTGATCGCCTCGACCGAGCGCTGCCGGTCGAGCTTGATCGCGCCGCCGAGGAAGTTGTCCGGGTTGAGGTAGCCGAGCACCATGTGGCAATCGGAGACCGTCACCGTCTCGATGCCGCTCTCCTTCCAGCACACCCCGACGCGGTAGCCGGCCGAATCCGGCCCGAGCTTGATCGCCTTGGTGTAGGGATCGAGGCGGATGAACGAGCCGGCGCCGGCGCCGACCGAGTCCATCGCCACGAGGGGCAGCGACAGCACCAGGCGGGCCATGTCGGGATCGTTCTTGATGGTCAGCTCACCCTGGGTGATGAGCGCCACGTCGAAGGAGGTCCCGCCGATGTCCGAGCAGGCGATGTTGTGGTAGCCGAGCACCTCGCCGAGGTACTTGGCGCCGATCACGCCGCCGATCGGTCCGGACACGATGGTGCGGGCGAGTTCCTTGGCCTTCCACGAGATCGTGCCGCCATGGGTGGCCATGACCCGGAAGTCGAACTTGGTGCCGTGCTCCTTGAAGGCGTCGGAGATCTTCTTGAGCGTCTGGCGCGACGGCTCGGCGGCGTAGCCCTCCAGGATGGTGGTGTTGGTGCGGTGGGTCTCCTTGCGCACCGGATAGTAATCGGCCGAGGCGAAAACCGGGATCGCCTTGCCGCTCTTGGCGATCTCCTCCAGGACGATGTCGCGGACGCGGCGCTCGTGGTCCGGGTTCTTGTAGGAATGCAGCAGGCTGATGACGATGCCCTCGACATCGGCCGCGATCAGCGCGCGCGCGGCCTCGCGCGCGCTCTCCTCCCGCAGCGGGATCACGACGCTGCCGAACATGTCGATGCGCTCGATCACCCCGCGGGTGAGGCTGCGCGGCACCAGCGGCGGATCGAAGCGGTGGGTGTTGAGGTGGATCCGGTCCTCATAGGCGTATCCGAGGTAGCACTGGATCGCCCGACCCATGCGGTGGAAGTCCTCCATGCCGCGGTTGACGATGAGACCGCAGCGCAGCCCCTTGCGCTGCACCACGCGGTTGAGCATCGCCGTGCCGGAATAGACGCCGGTCTGGAGGTGCTGGAGCGCCTCGTCGAGCGAAAGGCCCCAGGCGCCGAGGCCATCCTTGCTCGATGCGATGAGGCCGAGGGCTTCGTTCTCCGGCGTGGACTGCGCCTTGCCGACGACGAAATCGCCGTCCGCGTCGACGAAGAAGGTGTCGGTCATGGTGCCGCCGGCATCGATGCCGAGCACCTGAACGCTCCTGGGGAGAGGGGCTTGGACGTTCACAGGTTTCATCCCTTGCGACGCGAAGACTTCTTGCGAGCCTCGCGTATCGATCAGCGCAGGGACCGTGCCAAACGACCTGAATTTTTATGCTATATTATACATCAACGACTTGCCGCGCTGCACAGCGCAAGATTGTGCAGGTGCCAACGTCCGGGAGTCGGACGATCGCCCGACGCCGTATCGGACGAAATCTCGGACGGCCGGCCGACGGCGGACGCCACGTCCCTTACCCGGCGCGGACCGGCGGTTCAGCGCCGGCCGGTCGAGCGCAAGCCGAACTCCGCCAGCCGCAGGTAGAGGGTGGACCGGGCGATCCCGAGTTGCCGCGCCGCCTCGGTCACGTTCCCGCCGCAGGCGTCGAGTCTGGCCAGGATCGCCTCCTTCTCGACGGACCGGATGGCGGTGGGGGGCGGAGCGGATGTCCGCGGCATGAGCCCGCTCGCCCGCAGCGTCCCGGGCAGGTCGTCCATGGTGAGTTCGTCGTCGCGGGCGGCCATCGCCACCATCGCCTCCACGACGTTGCGCAATTCCCGCACGTTGCCGGGCCATGCATGCGCCAAGAGCGCGGCCTCGACATCGGCCGTGAGGCGCGGGGGATTGCGCCCGAACCGCGCGGCCGCACTCTCGATGAAGTGTCGCGCGAGCTGGATCACGTCGGCGCCCCGCTCGCGCAAGGCCGGAACCCGCAGGCGCACGGCCGCGATGCGGTAATAGAGATCGCGACGGAAGCGCTTCGCCTCGATCTCGGCTTCGAGGTCCCGATTGGTCATCGAGACGAGACGGATGTCCACCGGGTGTCCGTCATGGCTGCCGATCCGGTAGACGATCCCGTCCTCGAGGACGCGCAGCAGGAAGGCTTGGAGATCGACCGGCATCTCGCCGATCTCGTCGAGGCACAGGACGCCGCCATCCGCCTGTTCGATTCGGCCCGGGCGCCCCTTGTCATCGGCGCCCGTGAAGGCTCCCTTGACGTAGCCGAACAATTCGCTGGCCACGAGGTCGCGGGCCATGCCGCCGCAATTCAGGGGGACGAACGGGCCATCCGGCGTCCGGGCTTCCTTGATCGCCCGGGCGAACAGCTCCTTGCCGACCCCGGTCTCCCCCTCGATCAGGACCGGCAGGGGCAGGACCGCCAGCCGGCGGGCCTGCTCCTTGACGGCGCGCATCGCCGGGCTGTCCCCGACGATCTGGTCGAAGGTGACGCTCCGCTCGCCCGGCATCGCCTTGACGGCGGCAGGCCGGGCCGGCCGTCGTGCGGGAGCCTCGGAGCGCCGCTTGTGCAGGACGATCAGGCATCCGATCGCCTCGCCGCCCTGCCGGACCACGTCGACGCTGGCCTGGGGGAAGCGCTGGCGGCAGATCCGCATCCAGTCCTCCGGCTCGGCCGCGCCGATGGACGCGCGCGTCTCCGTCTCCAGATCCTTGTCCGAGCGGAAATCCAGCCGGCGTCGGGCTTCCTCGCTGGCATGCACGAGGACGCCCTGATGATCGAGAACGAGGATCTCGTCACTGAGCCAGACCGAGCGCTTCGAGAGGAAATGCTGAAGCAGCAGCGCGTGATCGGCCTTCATCCGGTGTCCGAGGGAGATCTCGATCTCGTGCGCGAGCGCGGCGGCGAGGGCGAGGCTCTGAGGATGGAACCGGTCGATCGGCCCCGAGATGTCGACGATGCCGAGCAGCGCCCCGTCGCTCGGATGATGGATGGGCGCGGCGGCGCAACTCCAGCGCTGGACGTCCTGGCAGAAATGCTCGGCTCCGGTGATGCAGACCGGCCGTCCCAGCGCCAGCGCGGTCCCGATGGCGTTGGTGCCGATCAGTCCCTCGTCCCAGCGGCCCCCTTCCTCGAGGTGGTTCCGGCGTCCCTCCTCGACGACGCGCCGGTCGCCGGCCGCTTCGACGATGAAGCCCTGGGTGTCGGCCACGAGCATCATCGAGGACGCTTCGGACAGGAGCAGAGACGACCGCTGGAGCGCCGGCTTTGCCGCGCCGAGCAGGCGTCGGTTGCGTGATTTCAGCCTGAAGAGTTCCGGTTCTCCGACCAGCGGCGCTTCGGACTGGCGGTGCCACACGCCCCGCGCCCGGCACCGCTCCCAGGACTCGGAGATCACCGGTTTCGGCCCCGGCAGCAAGCGCCCCTCGGAGAGAAAGACCTCCCAGGCGGTGCGGATCGCGCGCTGGTCGTGCATGAGCATCACCCTCGAAGGACGGCTCTGAGACGCTGGGTTCCCGCCGGGTCCCACGGGAAGGATCGGCCGAGCGTGTCATTATGCTCAGATCTTGGACAGGCTGGCTATTCTCCCGGCGGGCGGCGGGTGGCGGCAACGCCTCGCACGGGGGAGGGGGCGCGACGAGGTTCGGCCCGCCATGGTGATTCAGGGCGCCGGCCTGCCGGGCTTGCCGGCATCGGTCTCGCCTGGTCCGAAAAAAGCCGCGCTTCGGCAACCGATCAGGTGCGGGAGGAACGGGGTCGCGATCACGCAGGCGATCGTCGCGACGTCGACGGCGAGCAGGGGTGAGCGGATGCCGTGCGCCAGGCCGGTGTCGCCCTCATCGGGAGCGTGCCGGCGGGCTTTCCGGAGACATATTGTCAGGAGAGACTTGGCTCTCTTCAGGAGAGATCTGGGGTCCGACCGGGCAGGCTCGCCCCCGCGCGCAGGCCGGGCATGGGCGCCCTGTCCCGGGATGGGACGTGCCGGATCTCACCGCTGGGCGGATCCGGAGCCGGCCGGCGGCTTGCACGCCGCCGGCCGGCCGAGCGCGCTCAATCCTCCTTGAACCCGTATTCGGGCACGCCCTCCTCGTTGCCGTAATACTTATAGGGCAGGAACTTGCCCGACAGGCTCATCTTGACGCGATCCCCCTTGTTGTTCGGTTCGCGCTCCATGGTCATGTTGAAGTCGATCGCCGACATGATGCCGTCGCCGAACTCCTCCTGGATCAGCTCCTTCCAGGTGGTGCCGTAGACCATCACCAGTTCGTAGAAGCGGTAGATCAGCGGGTCGGTCGGCGGCATCGCGGGGATCGAGCCGCGATAGGGCGCCTCGTTCAGCATCCGCTCCTCGGCCGTCGACAGGCCGAACAGGGCGGCGGCCTTCGCGGCCTGGGCTTTCGGCAGCTTCATCTGGCCCATGCAGGCGGCGGTGATCAGGATCGGCGAGATCCCGCCGATCTCATCCTGGATGTACTTCCAGGTCCAGCCCTTCTCGCGCTTGATGTCGAGCAGTTTCTCGGTCAGGTCTTCGCGCTTCATGAGATCACTCCTTCCGTTGAGGCATCGAGGGGCGTGCCCCGCTCCCGCGCCGGCCCGGCGATCGGGACAGGCGGAGTGAGCGGGAGCGTTCAGTGACTCTGGTCCCGTGGCGTCACCGCGGGTGACTCTCCCGAGAGGGATCAGGCCCGTCTGGCGGGTGGCGGCGGGCCGAGCTCCGCGGCGTCCGGCTCGCCCGAGGAGGGCCGCACGATCGGCGGGTGCCGGGGGTCGTAGCCCTCGGGCATCGCCTCGCGCAGGGTCCGGGAGCGGGTCACCAGGAAGTCGATCAGGTGGTTGCGCAAGGCGTAATAGCCCGGCGCGTGGTGGAGCTGGGTGCGGTCGCGGTTCGTCGGCAGCGGGTTCTCGACGATCTCGGCGACCTTCGCCTCCGGCCCGTTCGTCATCAGCACGATCCGGTCGGCGAGGTAGATCGCCTCGTCGACGTCGTGGGTGATCATGAACACGGTCTGCCCGGTCTCGACGCAGATCCGCCGCACCTCGTCCTGAAGCGTGCCGCGGGTGAGCGCATCGAGCGCCGAGAACGGCTCGTCCATGAGCAGGATCTTGGGCTCGATCGACAGCGCCCGGGCGATGCCGACGCGCTGCTTCATGCCGCCCGACAGCTCGGAGGGCCGCTTGTGCTCGGACCCGGCGAGGCCGACCGTGGCGATCGCGCGCCTGGCCCGGGCCTCGATCTCGGCCCGGGGGGCTTTCCGCCAGCGCGACGACACCGCGTAGGCGACGTTGCCGAGCACGCTGCGCCAGGGCAGCAGGGCGTGGCCCTGGAAGATCACCGCCCGGTCGAGGCTGGTCCCGGCGATGCCCTGCCCGTCGACGATCACCGCGCCCTCGGAGGGCGCCTCGAGCCCGGCCAGGATGTTCAGGACGGTCGTCTTGCCGCAGCCGGAATGGCCGATCATGCATACGAACTCGCCGCGGCGCATCGCCAGCCACAGGTTCTCGAAGATCGTGGTCGTCCGTCCTCCGGGCACCGGATAGCGCCGCGCGATCCCCTCGATCGAGATGAACTTTTCCGCGTTGGACATGCGGCCGGTCCCGGCATTCTGGTCGGGGACGGCGCCGGAGACGCGCCGCACGAAGGGAAGGAGCTTGCTCATCCGCGCGGCCTCACTCCGGGAAGGTCACGAGCGCCTGCGCGCGGGCGAGCATCTGGTCGAGGACCATGCCGACGAGGCCGATCACCAGGATCGAGGTGATCACGTTGGTGATCGAGAGGTTGTTCCACTCGTTCCAGACGAAGTAGCCGATGCCGGTGCCGCCGACGAGCATCTCGGCCGCGACGATGACGAGCCAGGCGATGCCGATCGAGATCCGCATGCCGGTGAGGATGGTGGGGGCCGCCGCCGGGAGGATCACCGTGAAGGCCCGCCGGAGCGGCCCGACTTCCAGCGTCCAGGCGACGTTGAGCCATTCCTTGCGGGTGCTCGACACGCCGAACACCGTGTTGATCAGCATCGGCCAGAGCGAGCAGATGAAGATCACGAAGATCGCCGAGAGCCCGGAATCCTTGATCGTGTAGAGGGCGAGCGGCATCCAGGCGAGCGGCGAGACCGGCTTGAGGATCTGGATGTAGGGATCGAGCGCCCGGCTCATCAGCGGCGACATGCCGATGAGGAAGCCGACCGGGATGGCGACCAGCACCGCGAGCCCGTAGCCGAGGGCGACGCGCCCGACCGAGTGGGCGAGCTGGATTCCGAGCCCCTTGTCGTTCGGGCCCCGGTCGTAGAACGGGTCCTTCAGATGCGTCCAGATCGTCGCGCCGACGTCGAGCGGCCCGGGCATCGCGGATTTCCCGGTCGTCGCGGCGGCGCCCATCAGGGCGGCGTATTCGGGATCCATCGCCTCGGTCCGGGCGGTCCCGCTCACCGCGACCTGCCAGACGAGCAGGAGCGCGGCCAGCAGCGTCAGCGAGAGCACGCCGGCGCGGAGGTTGAGGGAGCGCGCCATGGCCTCAGCTCGCCCGCTTGATCGGGAAGGAGTCGAGGTACTCCTTCGGCTTGGCCGGATCGAAGGTCTTTCCCATCACCACGAAGGTCTTGCTCGTGCCGTCGGGCGGCGCGAACCCCTCCTGCTTCATCAGCCGGGCGGCGTCGGTCGCGAGATAGACCTGCTTGGCGACCGCGGCGTAGTCGACTTCGCCCTTGATCTGGCCCCAGCGCTTCATCTGGGTCATGATCCAGACGGCGAAGGATTGCCACGGGAAGGCGTCGAAATCGACGCGGTCGGGCACCCGGCGGACCTGGCCCAGCCCGTCGGCGAAGGTGCCGGTGAGCACCTGCTCCACCACGGTCAGCGGCTGGTTGAGGTAGTTGGCCGGGGCGATCGCGGCGGCGATCTCCTTGCGGTTGTCCTTGTTCGAGGCATAGGCGGTCGCCTGGATGATCGCCCGCAGCAGCGCGGCATAGGTATTGGGCGTCTCCTTGATGAAGGCGTCCGAGGCGGCGAAGGCGCAGCACGGATGCCGGTCCCAGATCTCCTTCGACAGGAGGTGGATGAAGCCGACGCCGTCATAGACCGCGCGCTGGTTCACCGGATCGGGAGCGAGGAAGCCGTCGATGTTGTCGGCGCGCAGGTTCGCGACCATCTCGGGCGGCGGCACGGCGCGGATCTGGACGTCGGTATCGGGGTCGATGCCGGCTTCCGCCAGGTAGTAGCGCAGCAGATAGTTGTGCATCGAGTAGTCGAACGGGACCGCAAGCTTGAAGCCCTTCCAGTCCTTCGGATTGCGCCGGTCCTTGTGCTTCATCGCCAGGGTGATCGCCTGGCCGTTGACGTTCTCCACCGCCGGCATCGCGTAGGCTTGCGGGGTTGAGCCGAGGCCGAGCGAGATCGCGATCGGCATCGGCGCCAGCATGTGGGCGGCGTCGTATTCCTTGTTCAGCGTCTTGTCGCGGATCACCGCCCAGCCGGCGGTCTTGACCACCTCGACGTTCAGGCCCTGCTTCTCGTAGAAGCCCATCGGCTTGGCCATGATGATCGGCGTGGCGCAGGTGATCGGGATGAAGCCGACCTTGAGGTCGGTCTTCTCCGGCTTGCCTCCTTGCGCGAAAGCCTCCGCGGCGAACCGGGTCGGGAAGACCTGGCTCACCGCCGCCAGGGCGGCGGCCGCCCCGACGCTGCGCAGGAAGGCACGGCGCTCGGCATCGTGCGGGAAGAGCGCGCGCATCACCGCACCCTCGACCGTGCGCTCCAGCGCCGCCTCGCCCGTCGGCACGGCAGCGTGCGCGGCATCGTGGGCGGCTTGGTCGCTGTGGGCGCCGCAGGAGCAACCGCCGGGGGCAAGGCGGTGTCTGGCATCGAAGGGATTGTCGAACAAAGCCATCAGCGCCTCGCGCGGTTCGGGACGGCACCGACATGGCAAGGCGTGTGCCAGGCGCGCGAAACGAGGAAACTCGATATGTAACAGTGATTTGGCTTAGGCGTGCCAAGCCACGAAATCTCGTGTAAAACGAAATTTCGTAGAAAGAAGACGAGATTTCGTGATGACCGGGGGCCTCCGCGACGAACCGGTGGATCGTGACCACGGGCCGGGCTTCGGCGCCGCCTTCGAGGCGGGCGCCGAGGCCATGCTGGTGCTCGATCCGGACGCCGACCGGATCGTCGACGCCAACGACGCGGCGGCCCGCCTGCTCGGGCAGGCCCGGTCCGTCCTGCGGGGCATGGCGGCGAGCGCGCTGCACCCGGGCCAGCGTCCGGCCCTGATCGTGTTCACCCAGGGCGTTCTGGCCAAGGGCCGCTGGTGGACCCACACGCTCACCCCCCGCCACGGGGCCGGCCGCGCCCTCACCCTCGAAGTCGTCGGCGCGGTGCTGCCGGACGGGCTCGTGCTGTTCACCCTCTACGATCTCGACGAGCGCCGACAACGCCAGGTCGATCGCGAGGCCGACCGGCACATGCGCGCCGGCCTCTCCGAGTGGCAGCGCATGGAACGGATCTTTCGCGACATCGAGCGGGAGAACCAGCTGATCCTGCGCGCCGCCGGCGAGGGGATCTACGGGGTCAACGCCGAGGGCGTGACGACCTTCCTCAACCCGGCCGCCGAGCGCATGCTGGGCTGGGCCGCCGCCGACCTCGTCGGCCGGGACATGCACAGCACCGTGCACCACACCCACCCGGACGGCTGCCATTACCCGCACCGGGATTGCCCGATCTACGCCGCCTTCCGCGACGGCGCCGTGCATCAGGTCGACGACGAGGTGTTCTGGCGGCGCGACGGCACGTCCTTCCCGGTCGAGTACACCTCGACGCCGATCCGCGACCGCGGCGCGCTGGTCGGCGCCGTCATCGTGTTCCGCGACGTCAGCCAGCGCCGCGAGGCGGACGAGCGCCTGCGCCAGGCGCTGGCCGAGGTGGTGTCCTTGCGCGAGCGCCTCGAACTCGAGAACGCCTACCTCAAGGAGGAGATCCGGGCCGGCAGCCACCACCAGGGCATCATCGGCCGCAGCCCCGCCATCGAGGCGATCCGGCGGCAGATCGACCTCGTGGCCGGCACCGACGCCACGGTCCTGATCACGGGCGAGTCCGGCACCGGCAAGGAGCTGATCGCCCGCGCGATCCACGAGGCGAGCCGCCGCCGCGAGCGCCCGCTCGTCCGGGTGAACTGCGCCGCGGTGCCGCGCGAGCTGTTCGAGAGCGAGTTCTTCGGCCACGCGAAGGGGGCCTTCACGGGCGCGCTGCGCGACCGGGTCGGGCGCTTCGAACTGGCCGACGGCGGCACGCTGTTCCTCGACGAGGTCGGCGAGATCCCCCTCGATCTCCAGAGCAAGCTGCTGCGGGTGTTGCAGGAGCGCTCGTTCGAGCGGGTCGGCGAGGAGCGCACCCGCGCGGTCGACGTGCGCCTCGTGGCGGCCACGAACCGCGACTTGAAGGAGGAGGTGCGGCGCGGCCGCTTCCGCGGCGATCTCTACTTCCGCCTCAACGTCTTTCCGATCGGCGCGACGCCCCTGCGCGAACGGCCCGAGGACATCCCGCTCATCGCCCAGCACATGCTCACCGGGGCCGCGCACCGCCTCGGCGTGCCCGAGCCCCGCCTGACGGAGGGCGACGTCCGCCGCCTCCTCCGCTACGCCTGGCCCGGCAACGTGCGCGAACTGGAGAACGTCATCGAGCGTGGCGTCATCCTCGCCCAGCGGGGCCGCCTGCGCCTCGACCTGTCCGAGCTTGAGGAGACGGCCCCGCGAGACGCCGCCCGCCCCGCCCCGGCAACCGCCGCGCCGGGACGCCGTCCGTACAACGAGGCGGAGCGCCGCGCCCGCGACCGGGCCGAGATCGTCGAGGCGTTGGCGCTGTGCGGTGGCAAGGTGTTCGGGCCCGGAGGAGCGGCGGATCTGCTCGGACTGCCTCCGACGACGCTTGCCTCCCGCATCAAATCCTACGGCATTCCGAAAAAATGATCGGCACGCCGTCCCGCGGCCATCGGAGCGTCCGGCGCGGGACGCCACGGCGTCGCCGTTTTCCTCCACGGGACCGGCGCCGGCTCATCCCGACGGCTGGTGGGATCCATCGTTGGTGTCGTTCTCGCAGTGCCGCCAGATTCCAGGTCCTGGACCTCAGGGCTTGCGAATCCGTCGGGAAAGCCCCCTCGGCATACGAACACCGTGTCGTTGGCGGCCGGCGGCACCCTGCCGACACGTCGTCGGGCGCCACCGCCTGGAGCTGCGGCGGCACGGTGAGCGGATCGCCGGGCCGAGTGCTCGGTGTCGAAGAGCAGCCCGTCATAAGCCCGATCCCGCGACGGCCTCGGCCGCGCAGGAGCCCGCCAGGCTGCACCGCAGGCCGATCTGCCGGCGGCCCTCGCGCAGCAGGGCGCGCTCGAAGCGGCTCTCGATCTTGCCGCCTCAGACGAACTTGCCGCCTCAGACGAAGGAGACGCCGATGGCGCCGAGCGGGCCGTAATCGGCCTGGATCACGTCGCCTTGTCGGATGTCGACGGGCCGCGTGAACGAGCCGCCGAGCACGATCTGCCCCTTCTTGAGCCCCGCATCGACCGCCGCGAGCTTGTTGACCAGCCACGCGATGCCGGCAGCCGGGTGGCCCATGATCGCGGCCGAGACGCCGGATTCCTCGATGATGCCGTTCTGCGACAGCGTCGCGCCGATCCAGCGCACGTCGACATCGAACGGCCGGATCGTGCGCCCGCCGACCACGATGGCGCCGAAGGCGGCATTGTCCGCGATGGTGTCGACGATCGCCCGCGGCACCTCGGTGCGGTAGTCGATGATCTCGAGCGCCGGGACCACGAACTCGGTCGCCCGCATCACGTCGTAGATCCGGCAGCCCGGACCCGACAAATCCTCGCCCATGATGAAGGCGAGTTCCACTTCGAGCCGCGGCTTGATGAACAGGTCGGTGCGGATCTGGGCGCCGTCGTTGAACAGCGCGTCGTCGAGGATGCGGCCGTAATCCGGTTCGGTCATCTTCGAGGCCATCTGCATCGCGCGCGAGGTCAGGCCGATCTTGTGGCCGGCGAGCCGGGCCCCGGCGGCGATCCGGGCCTCGGCCCAGAGATCCTGGACCCGGTAGGCATCCGCGATCTCCATGCCGGGAAAGGTCTTGGAGAGAAGCGGGCAGGGCACCCGCTCACGCTCGGCCGTGAGGATGGCCTCGGCGGCCTTGCGGTGATCGTCGTCGCTCAGCACGGCTGGTCCCTCCAAAGTTTCACTTGATCGGCGGGCGCGGCAGCACGGCCTCGCCCGTCTCCATCACGTAGGTGTAGTCGAGGGCGTACCAGGGCGCCGGCGCGTCCGGGCGCGGGTCGTCGTGGCGGACGAAGTCGCCGAGGAGGGCCTTCGTCACGCCGAACTGCACGTCGGACGCGAGATGCGGGTCGTTCGCGTCGTAGACCTGCGAGATCAGCACCTTGAAGCCCGGCTTGACGATCAGGGCGTGCAGGTGGGCCGGGCGCATCGGGTGGCGACCTTGTGCCGCCAGCAGCCTGCCGACGACCCCGTCGGTGGGGACGGGATAGCCGATCATCTTCACCGAGCGGAACCAGAACCGGCCCTCGTCGTCGGTGGTGAACTTTCCGCGCAGGTTCATCTCGGCCTGCTCGGGATCCTGGTTCTCGTAGAGGCCGACCGGCGAGGCGTGCCAGACGTCGACCTCCGCTCCCACGATCGGCCGGCCCGCGCCGTCGACCACGCGGGCGTTGACGAAGAGCGGGTTGCCCGGCGTGTCGGAGCGCACGATCGTGCCGCCATTCTCGACCCGCGGCGCGTTGAGGCGCCAGAACGGCCCGAGCAGCGACTGCGAGGTCTCTGTGTTGCCGTTGTCGCCGTTGTTGAGCAGGCAGACGAGGGACGACACGCCGAGCGAGCCGGCCATCAGCACGAACTCGTTGTGGGTGTCGGAGGCGAGCGCCCCGATCTCGTTGAGGATCGCGGTGGCGTCGCGGAACTCGGCCTCGGTGAGGCGCACGTCGCGCACGAAGCCGTGCAGATGGGTGATCAGCGAGGTCATGATCTCGCGCAGGCGCGGGTCGCGAGTCCGCGCCATGACGTCGAGAACGGCGGGCGTCACGTCCTGCTGACGGGCGATGAGCATCGATCAGCCTCCCTGATGGGCCGTCCTGGTCCCATATCATCGATTATTCGTCAAGAAGCGATTTTTCTGTGCAGGATCGAGGCGGCTCCCCGAGCGGTGCGAGCGGCATCCTGCGGTCCTTCGTGCATCCGAGACGGCGGCGGACGAATGCCGGCGGATCCTGGAACAGGGAGGTGCAGACCAGCACCTCGACGTCGCCCGGTGATCGCTTGCGCAAGCCGGATCATCGCGTTTGACAGATAAAATCGTTTTTCATATGAATCATCGACGAAAGATCGATGCGCCCTGTCAGGGAGATCACGGTGATCGAGGCGAGGAGCCGACGCGCTGCGGGCGACCGGGACGGCACGCGGCCCGAACCCGGATCGGCCATGCCGGGCGCCGCCCTGGTCGATGACGGCAAGAACACGATGGCGAGCCAGCTCGTCGGTCGGCTGCGCGAGGCGATCGTGTCCGGTCAGCTCGAAGCGGGCAGCAAGATCAACCTGGAGCGCGCGCGCGGCAGCTTCGGGGTCTCGCTGAGCCCGTTGCGGGAGGCCCTGGCCCGGCTGATCTCCGACGGCCTCGTGGTGTTCGAGGACAATCGCGGCTACCGCGTCGCCCCGGTCTCGCTCTCGAACCTCGAAGAGATCACCCGGCTGCGCGAGGAGTTCGAGGTCCTGGCCCTGCGCCAGGCGATCGCGATCGGCACCGTCGACTGGGAGGGCGACGTGATGCGCGCGCTCCACCGCATGAACCGGATCGAGCGCGATGCGGAGCAGCCCGACACGCTGGAGCGGTGGGAGACGTATCACCGCGAGTTCCACCTCACGCTGATCGCCGGCTGCCGCATGCCGCTGCTGCTGAACTTTTGCGGCGTGCTCCTGAGCCTGAACGACCGCTACCGGCGGTCCTTCCTGCGGCGCAGGCCGGGCGGCGACCGGAACGTCGCCCAGGAGCATGGCGAGATCGCGCAGGGCGCGGTCGCCCGCGATGCCGACTTCGCCTGCGCCTCCTTGCGCGAACACATCCACCGCACGGGCACCAACCTCCAGCGGCACCTCGCCGACAAGCTCGCGCCTTGAGCGCGCGCCCGCAATCCTTCGAGCGACCATCATGCACGCCTCTCACGACTGGCCGCTGGGTCTGGCCCACTTCACCTGCATCGGGGTTCCGCCCGTCGACCTCGTCCGGCTCGCGGCGAAGACCGGATGTGCGTCGGTGGGCCTGCGGCTCTCCCCGGCCTTTCCGGGGGCCCCGTTCTACGAGTTGCCGACCGGGAGCGACGCCTTCCGGGCGATGCGCCGGGCGCTCGCCGATGAGGGGATGCGCGTGTACGACATCGAGTTCGTCACGCTCGGTGAGGACTTCGTCCCGGCCTCGCTCGCCGGCATCCTCGACTCCGCCGCGGGGCTCGGCGCCCGGCGCCTGAGCGTCTGCGGCGACGATCCCGATCGCCCCCGCCTCGTCGCCCGCTTCGCCGAATTGTGCGACCTCGCGGCCGGGTTCGGCATGGGCGTCGACCTCGAATGCATGGCCTGGCGCCAGATCGCCAGCCTGCCCGACGCCGTCAGGGTGGTGCAGGCCGCAGGCTGCCCGAATGGCGGCGTGCTCGTCGACGCGCTCCATCTCTCCCGGACCGGCGGGTCGCCTGACGACCTGCGCGCCGTGCCGCCCGGCCTCATCCGCCATGCGCAGCTCTGCGATGCGCCGACGCAGGCGCCGGGCTCGATGGACGCGATCATCCAGGAGGCTCGGGCCGGACGCCTGCCCCCGGGAGACGGGGCGCTGCCCCTGGCGCCTCTGGTCGCGGCCTTGCCCCCCACGGTCGCCCTCTCGATCGAGGTGCCGATCACCGGCACCGTCACGCCCGAGGCCCATGTGCGGGCGAACCTGGCGGCGGCCCGGCGGGTGCTCGCCGGCTGATCGGCGCACTGGCGCTCGGCGACCGCTTCGGCCGTAGCAATATCAACGGTCGTTGAAGACGACCTTCGGTTCCGTTCTCGAATGTTCGCTCATCCTCCGGCTTGGTGTCGGACATTCGAGATGGATCAACGGCCCCGTCGATCCCGGGCCTGCC
>NZ_LABX01000066.1 GCF_001043915.1 Methylobacterium aquaticum
AGATGTGTATACGAGACTGGTGTAGCCGGTCGTCGGGGTGAAAGTGATGGTGGCGGCCTGGCTGTTGAGGGAGACGATGCCGTTGGTCGCCCCGCTGACGCCCGTCACTGTGAGCGGGTCGCCGTCCGGATCGGTGTCGTTGGCGAGCAGGGACGAGGTCGCAATGGTCGTGGCGGTGTTCTGCGTCACCGACAGGCCGCTATCGGTGATAGCGGTCGGGGCCTGGTTCGTCGTGGCGCCGCCGGGGTTGAACAGCACGTCGACCCAGAAATTGGTGTTGTTAAAGCTCTGGGTCGGGAACTGGCTCTGGTTGCTGTAGACGAAGACACCGTTGCTGCCGGTGAGCGGGCCGTTGGTGATGTTGTTATTGTAGTAGTTCACGTCGCTCGAGTAGTGCCCGAGCGTCGAATGGTAAGACGCGGTGTAGGTCGCGCCTGGGGTGATGGGGATCGGGTTCGAGAAGGTGGCAGTCTGCCAGCCGTCCGAGGTCTCGTTGGTGAAGGTCGTAGTGGCGAGCTTCTGTCCGGCGCTCGACCACAGCGTGCCGACATGGACCCCGCGGTCCTGCGAGCCCTTGTAGAAGCGGATGCCGCTGATCGTGCCTGTACTGGAACTCTGGAACTTCACGCCCAGCTCGATTGCCGTGCTGTCGACGGTGTTGGTGACGGTGGGCTTGGCCGAGCCGGGGAATAGGGTGAGGGAGGGCGAGGCCGTCACCGTCAGGCTGCGCCCGACCGACGGCGTCTCAAGGTTGACGCTGTCGTCGGTCGCCCGAGTGCGGATCTGGTAGGTCCCGGCGACCTGCGGCGCGAAGGTGTAGCTCCAGCTCTCGTCGCCGGTGGCCGCGCGCCAGGTCGCGCCGTTGTCGGTCGAGACCTCGACGCCCGCGACCACGCCGCCGCCGGCATCCGTCGCGGTGCCGGTGATCGTGACCGGGGTGAAGGCCGTCACGCTCGACCCGGCGGTCGGCGTGGTGACGGTCGAGGTCGGCGCCGTGCGGTCGGTCGAGGCCGTGGCGGGCGTGAGCGCCGGGTCGAGGGTTTCCGGCTGCAGGCCCATATCGGCGAGGAGGTTGACCATCGCCTGCTGGATCCGCGGATCGGTCGGCGTCGCCTCGTTGTCGTGGTTGGCCGACAGACCCCAGGACCAGTAAACGGTGCCGGCGCCGAACACGAGGGCGCCGCTCGGCGCGCGGTAGAGCGTCAGGCTGTGGGTCGCCGTGCCCTTGCCGGTGGTGTTGCCGTAATCCTGGAGGTAGGTCGTCTGATCGAGGGTGGTCGAAGACAGTCGTACGAGGCCGGCCGGGGCCGAGGCGTTGTCGGGCGCCTCGTCCCACTCGTAGCCGAGATAGTTCTTGTTGAGCGAGGCGGTCTGGCCCGACTGCAGGTTGGCGACGCTGGTATTGCGCCAGAAGCGTAGATTGGCATCGTCGTAGGGTACCTGAATGGTGTCGAGAACATAGGAGTCGACCTTGAACATCGTGCCCGTGAGGGCATTCTCGGGGTCGTTGTTGCCGATCGTGCCGGCCGGCCCACGGGGATCCCGCCAAGTGCCGGTCCACTCGTTGGAAGGATCGATGTTCTGGTTCGCCCCCCAGGTTTCCTTGTAGGAGACGAGAGTTCGGTAGGACGTAGCATCGCTGCTCATGCTACTGTCGTACCGCGCGCGCCAGTAGATCTCGTTGCCGCTCCAGAACGACAGGTTGACGCCGGCGTCGCGGGCCGCTTCGACGTTGTCGCGCTGCCGGCCCGACCAGTACTCGTCGTGTCCGACATTGAGGTACATTTTGTGGTTCAGGAGCAGGCTCCCGTACCGATCGGCGTCGACGGCTGACATGTACGAGACGTCGTAGCCGTTCTGCTCCAGCCACATGATCGCCGGGAACTCGGCGCCGTAGATGTAGTCCTGGGGACCTGCCGCAAGGCCACCGCCGCGGGTGGTGATCGGCCGGTTGTAGCTGACCGCGTAGGCCCGCCCCTGGCCCTGGCCGGTGGCTGGGCCGTTGCCCCCATAGAGGTTGGCGCCGCCCCAGGGATTGTAGGCCTGCCACGTTGTGTCTGCTGTCTGGAAGATGATGTCGCTGCGACTTGCGTCGTCGCGGACGATGAACGGGATCTCGTTCTCGCCAGCCGTCCCGTCCTGGCGTGTCAGCTTGGCGATATAGACGCCCGAGACCGCGTCCGCCGGCACGCTCCAGGACGCCGAGACCGACCAATTGCCGGCATCGACGAGTCCGGTTGCGGCGTCGCGCAGCGGCGTCGGCTGGGTCTGCAGCCCGGTATGCTGAAGCGTGTCGATTTTCCGGGCGCCGAGGCCGCCGTAATAGCCGAGCCGGTAGATGTCGATCCGATAATTTGACGAATTGGTATTAATCTTGAAGTTGATTGTATTGCCGACGTTCACGCTGATGTCCGTGGCGAAGCCTTCGATGTTGGTGCTGCCACTGCCGTCGATGCCCCATTCGCTGACTGGGTTGCCGATCTTCTGATTTTCGAGAACGATCTTGTTGGCCGTCGTAGCGGTAACATTTGACGACAGCGAGTTAGCAGTTAGACTAGACGAGCGTACCGGCGCCACCGCGGTCGTGATCGGGCCGCTTAGGGACGGGATCAGCACCCGACCGTTGGCAAGAAGTCCTGTCTCGGCGCCACCAGGGATCTGCGTAGTGACGCCGGCGGGCGCGCCGCTGCCACTTCCAGGAAGCTGCCCGTTCGAGGACAGAATACTGCCTGGTGCCAACTCCAGGGGCCGAAGTGGGCAACGGACGTAGCCGCAGGTCCCGCAGCAGGCCACGACATTGGCCTGGACGGCGACACCCGAGGCGATGGCGTCAATGACGCTCGGGTATCCGCCAGTGCCGATCGGCGGTACCACGCTCAGGGTGGATGCACTCAACCCGATCGGGGCCGCGCCGACACTAGACGACGCGGCCGAAATCAGAGAACTCTCGGCTACCGCCATCGAGGTGGATGAAGCCGTCTCAGGTGCGGAGGAAGGTAGTGTAGAGAACGATGCGTCTGTAAGATTGACGGCCTCGATTGCGAGACCATCATCCGGTGCCACGATTTCTTGGGGCGCAACAACGGCCGCAATGGGCGCCAGGCTGCTGCGGGTGAGACCAAAGGGCCCTAGGGTACCGATGCCTGCTTCTGCCCTCCGATGCCATTCTCTCTGCAGGAGGACGGAAGGCGCCGTAGCGCGGCCATCGTCGGCAGCCAAGTCTATCCCATCGTCCGGGTCACGGACACTCATTTGGCGTGAGCCGGAGAGATAGCGAGCCGTCCGGCGGAGATCTGTCAGGAACTTAGACCGACCCGGTACAGTCCAGAAAGCATCATGGCTGTTGAATGGCATGGTGCTGGTCCTCGAAAAAATATAACGGCTTGGAGTGTTGTTATCACCGCAGCCGGGTCCGACGTGCCGACCTCCACCGTCCGGGATGTATCCCGCTCGGCTCGGTTTCCACATGATTTCTATTTAATTCTAATATTTATCACAACTGATACATGAATCGTTTCAATTTATACTTAAGTTATTGATTTATAGCTCGATCCACATACATGTGATTATAGTGCCTCCTTCATAAGGAGGGCCGCCTAAGCTGCAGGCGTAGAATCCCTCGGCCTGCAGCGTATGAGCGGATGACGAGCCTGCACAGGAGTTGAGCCCTTGAGTTCCTGCTTGCCGAAGCCATACTCGAACCTCAACCGGAGCTAGCGCATTGCGCTTTTCATCTCTGTGGCCTCACACAATATTAGATCCATGCGGTCAGTGAATTTTAGTGACGCGATACGCAGCTTGGTTATAAACAATAGTTGACGAAACAACTGTCTCAGCATGAATGATGTAACATCTTGGTTGACAGAAAATATCTATTTAATAAATATATATACTATTTGATTGAAGTCTTCGTTTTAATAAAAATTCAGCATATATTTAATTCAGATAATCCTCAAAATACATAAAAATAAGATAATTACGGATGAAATTAATATAATTATATGATAAAAATTTTTGTTTGCTTTCTCTAATACCTCTGCGCGGACGCGTCGACGCCCTTTGGGAGCATGCTGTGTTGGGTAATGCTGACGCGCAAGCTTCTTGCTGGACATGAACTTACACCATCAAATCAACGGCTTCTGAGGCTAGCCGCTCGTCTTCGATCTGAACGGTTGCGTGATCAATGCCATAACGTGCCTTCACGGAAGAGCGAATTGCCCGAATTACATCAGGACCAGCCGTTACGTCGTCCACCACGACGTGGCAGGTCATTGCGTTAAAGCCAGATGTCAGCGTCCAGGCATGCAGGTCGTAGGCACGACGCACGCCCGGCATCCTCTCGATTTCGGCTTTTAGAATGTCGAGGTCGACGCCTGGGGGAGTTCCCTCCAGGAGGATGTGAAGCGCCTCGCTCAGAAGTCGCCAAGTCCGCGGGACGATGAACAGGCCAATGCCTGCTCCAATGACTGGATCAATCCAGCGCCAACCGGTTAGCATCACTACGAGGGCCGCAATGATGACGCCGACCGAGCCCAGCATGTCGGAAAAGACTTCGAAGTATGCTCCCTTGACGTTGAGGCTGTCGGATGAGCCGCCTGCCAGCAGCTTCATGCTGGCGAGGTTCACGCCCAGTCCGACGAACGCCACCAGCATCATCGGCCAACCGAGGATCTCGTTGGGCTCCATGAAGCGACGGTAGGCCTCGTAGAGAATGTAGGCCGTTACTCCGAGCAGAACCACTGCGTTGGCGAGCGCCGCCAGGATCTCGAAGCGTAGGTAACCGAAGCTTTTGCCTGGCGTCGGCGCCTTGCTCGCGTAGTGGATGGCAAGCAGTGACAGGGCGAGGCCGCCGGCATCGGTCACCATGTGTGCAGCATCGGCCAGCAGCGCGAGACTGCCGGTGAGCAAGCCACCAATGACCTCGGCCAGCATGTAGGTCAGGGTCAGGGCCAGCGCCCATGCGAGGCGGCTCCTGTTCTTCGCCGCAGCCGAGCCCGATGGAATGCCGCCGCCGTGCGAGTGTCCGTGTCCCATGATCGCGTTTACTCCCGATTTAATGGCCTATACAGCCGTTTCTTTCACAGATAATCCCTGCCGATTGAAACGGTCATGTGCGTACCCTATAGTGTGTCTGTTCTATTGTTGTTCCGTGTGCGGAAGTGCGGCAGGATCTTGGCTTCGGATGCGTGGCGGTCGCGACGCTGACGGTTTGAAAAGTTCGGCCACATGGTCGATGGCAGGGTGGCCGGTCTCGAGACGGTGACGGCCGGAGCAGCGGGAGAACCCGTCGCCTTCGCTCACCATGACGATCTGCTCACCCCAGCCAGCTGCGGTGCGCACCCCGAGTAGGACACCTGCTGGCCAGATCACCGAGCGTGGATAGGGACCGGGTTGGAACGTTCCATGACGGCGGATGCCCTCGGCCAAAATTTGCTCGTACAGGTCCGACTGTTCGGGGAGGGATAGAACACGGCTGAACCAGATCACACGCTGCAGGCCCTCGTCCTGGCAGACCTCGAGAACGACCTCCTGGGTGTCGGCGCCGGTCGCAGGGGCGTGGCCGCGGAAGTAGATCAAGGCCGTGATGTTAGCCTCATGATCCATCAGGGCTGGTCGCGGCATGTCCGTCCTCGATGCCCAGGCGAGGCCGAAGGGGGCCTCGGCCACAGGTGCTTCAGCCCCGTCGGCGTCTGCGACCTGCAAGCCCACGGCAACCACGATCATCCCGAGCCATCTGGTGCATCGACCGCTCATGCTTCTACTCCGCTGCTTTGAGGTGCCGCGGCATCGGCTTGGCCGGGTGATCGGCGGCGTTCGCGAGCGGCACCTTGCCGAAGCGGGCGTAGAGCGCGGGCAGCACGATCAGCGTGAGCAGGGTGGCGCTGATCAGGCCACCGATGACCACGGTGGCCAGAGGCCGTTGGATCTCCGCGCCGGTCTCCGTCGCGATGGCCATCGGCACGAAGCCCAGCGACGCCACGAGCGCCGTCATCGCTACTGGCCGCAGCCTGGTCATTGCGCCCTCGAGGATGGCCTCGCGCTTTGGGCGGCCCTCCGCGACGAGCTGCTTGATGAAGGTCAGCATCACGAGGCCGTTGAGGACTGCCACGCCAGACAGCGCGATGAACCCGACCGCTGCCGGCACCGAGACCGGCATGCCACGTAGCCACAAGGCCGCGATGCCGCCGGTGAGGGCGAGCGGTACGGCACTGAACACCAGGAGCGCGTCGCGTGGTGAGCCTAGTGCCGAGTAGAGCAGCAGGAAGATCAGAAAGAAGCAGACTGGCACCACCACCATGAGGCGCCGTTTGGCCGAGGCAAGGTTCTCGAACTGGCCGCCCCAGGTCACGTAGTAGCCGGGGGGCAGCTGCACTTGGCTGCCGACCTTGGCCTGTGCCTCTGCCACGAGCGAGCCGATGTCGCGGCCACGCACGTTCGCGGTCACCACCACCCGCCGCTTGCCGTTCTCGCGGCTGATCTGGTTCGGTCCTTCGGTGACCGAGAAGCGCGCCACCTGCTTCAGCAGTACCGAGCTTGCCCGGCCGTTCACTCCCGGCGGCAGCGGCACCGGAATATTCTCCAAGGCCTCGCGGTCTTCGCGGACCGTGTCAGTGAGGCGCACGACGATGGGAAAGCGCCGGTCGCCCTCGAACACGACGCCGGCATCACGGCCGCCGATCGCCGCCCCGATGACCTCCTGGATGGCACTGGTGCTGAGGCCGTAACGGGCTGCCTCGGCCTTGTCGATCTTGATCTCCAGGAACGGCAGGCCTGCGGTCTGCTCGACCTTGACGTCCTCGGCGCCGTCGATGCCGCGCAGCACGCCAGCGACCTGATTGGCTGCCTTCAGCATCGGCTCGAACTCCTCGCCGAACACCTTGACGGCGAGGTCGCCACGGGTGCCGGCAAGCAGCTCATTGAAGCGTAGCTGGATCGGCTGTGAGAACTCGTAGACGTTGCCGGCGAGCTTGCCCACCGCGCCCTCGATCTGCTCCTGCAGTCCGGCCTTGCTCAGGTATGGATCTGGCCACTCGGCCTGCGGTTTGAGGATAACGAAAGTATCCGACGAGTTAGGCGGCATCGGGTCAGAGGCAACCTCCGCAGTGCCAGTTTTTGAAAAGACGTAGGCAACTTGCGGAAAATTCGCTATTACTTGCTCAACCTTGAGTTGCATCGACTGCGACTGAGTCAAAGAAGTCGAGGGGATGCGGGTCGCATTGAGCGCAATGCTCTTCTCATCAAGTTGCGGGATGAACTCTGTGCCAAGGCGGGTGAACAGCACGCCGGCCCCGACGAGTAGCAGCAGCGAGCAGCCGATGAACACGAGCGGGGCCCGAACTGCCGCAGCCAGGACTGGCCGGTAGGTCGCCTTAAGCGACCGAATTATGAGATTATCCTTCTCGGTCACCTTGCCGGTGATCGCAATGGCGATGAGCGCCGGCACGAAGGTCAGCGACAGGACGAAGGCTGCGGCGAGCGCGATGATGACGGTCAGCGCCATCGGCTCGAACATCTTGCCCTCGACCCCGGTGAAGGTGAGCAGCGGGACGTAGACCAGGATGATGATCGCTTGCCCGTAGAGCGAGGGCTTGATCATCTCCTCAGCCGAAGCCCGCACTGTCTGCAGCCGCTCCTCTGTGTCGAGCCCCCTGCCCAGTTCGTGCTGCCGCTCGGCGAGATGACGCAGGGCGTTCTCGGTGATGATGACGGCGCCGTCGACGATAAGGCCGAAATCCAGGGCGCCGAGGCTCATCAGGTTGGCCGAGATCTTCGCCTCGACCATGCCGGTCAAAGTCATCAGCATGGCGACCGGGATAACCAGCGCCGTGATGATCGCGGCACGGATGTTGCCGAGCAGTAGAAACAGGATGATGATGACGAGGGCGGCGCCCTCGGACAGGTTCTTGACCACCGTCTTCACGGTTGCCTCGACGAGGCGGGTGCGATCGAGGATGGTCTGCACCTCGACGCCGGGCGGCAGCGACGCGCGGATCTGGTTCATGCGCGCGTCGACCGCGGCGGCGACCGTACGGCTGTTCTCGCCGATCAGCATCAGGGCGGTGCCGATGACGACCTCCTGCCCGTTCTCGCTGCCAGAGCCTGTGCGCAGATCGCGCCCGATGCGCACCTCGGCGATGTCGCGGATCCGGATCGGCACGCCGCTGCGCGTCGCGACCACGACGTCGCTGATCTCCTCCATGCTCTCCAGGCGGCCAGCGGCGCGCACGACGTAGCCCTCGCCATTGTCCTCCAGGTAGCGGGCCCCCTGATTAGCGTTGTTCGCCTCCAGCGCCCGGGCGACGTCGCCGAACGACAGGTCGAGGGCGGCGAGCTTCGTTGGGTTGGGTTGGACGTGGTACTGCTTCTCGAAGCCGCCGATGCCGTCGATGCCGGCTACCCCCGGCACGGTCTTGATCTGAGGCCGAATGATCCAGTCCTGGACGGTGCGCAGGTAGGCGGTCTGCTCCAGCTCGGTCCTGAGCCGCTGCCCCTCGGGCGTCAGGTAGCTGCCGTCGGGCTGCCAGCCGGGCTTGCCACCCTCGGAGACCTTGCGCTCACCGGGCTTCGCGTAGTGGACCGACCACATGTAGATCTCGCCCAGGCCCGTGGAGATCGGTCCCATGCTGGGTTCGGTTCCGGGCGGCAGGTCCTGCTTCACCTGGGCAAGGCGCTCGGCGACCTGCTGGCGGGCAAAGTAGATGTCGAGCTTCTCGGCGAAGACGGCAGTGACCTGCGAGAAGCCGTTTCGCGACAGCGAACGGGTGTATTCAAGCCCCTTGATGCCGGCAAGCGCGGTCTCGACCGGGTAGGTGACCTGCTTCTCGATGTCGACCGGCGAGAGCGAGGGAGCGACCGTGTTGATCTGGACCTGGTTGTTGGTGATGTCCGGCACGGCGTCGATGGGCAGCTTCGTCACCGCGTAGCCGCCAAATCCGGCGGCGAGGAGCGACAGAAGCAGGACGAGCCAGCGCTGGTGAACCGAGAAATCGAGGATGCGACTGATCATGCCCGGTCGCCTTAATGCGCGTGATCGGCTTCGCTCTTTCCGAGCTCGGCCTTCAGGAGGAACGTGTTGGCGACCGCGATGTCCTCGCCCGGCTTCAGCCCGGAGGCAACCTCGAAGGCGTTATCGTCGGAACGGCCGAGTTGGACCTCTCGCTTCTCAAAGCCTTCTTCCGTCCGCACGAAGACGACGCGCTTGCCCTCGATGGTCTGCAGCGCGGATTTCGGCACGCGGACAGGAACCTTGTCCTGGGAGATCTCGAGCTCGGCGTTGACATATGTACCCGGCCGCCAAGCCATATCCTTGTTTGGCAGAGCGACGATGACGCGGGCCGAGCGGGTCTCGGCGTTGAGGAGAGGGCTGACGAAGATAACCTTGCCTTGCTCGTGGCGCTCACCGCCTTCCCGGCTCGGCGTCACGATCACGGATGCGCCCTCCCGAACCTTGGCAAGGTCGGAGGTCGATACCGAGAGCTCGATCCAGACGGTCGAGAGATCGGCGACGGTGTAGAGGTCGGCAGGGTCACCCTGACCGCCAACTGTAGTGCCGACGTCGACCTTGCGCTCGACGATCCGCCCGGTCAGCGGCGAACGTAGCTCGTACTGACGCAGGGTGGACGTGTTCGGGGTAGTCTCGTCCTGCTTGGCGAGCTTGGCGACCTCCGCCGCGTTGAGACCGAGCGCCGACAGCTTCTGGCGAGCGAGGTCCTGCCGCAGCACCGCCTCCGCGTAGACGGCCTTGGCGTTGAGGTAGGCGGACTCTGCCGAGATGCGCTTGTCCCAGAGTGCGGCCTGCCGGTCGAAGTTCGTCCTCTCCAGATCGGCTTTCACCGAGGCGGTGAGATACTCGCTCTTGGCATCGGCAACCTCACGGCTGTCGAGGACGGCGACGACCTCGCCCTTCTGCACGGCGTCGCCGAGGCGCTTGCGCATCTCGGCCACGGTGCCGACGACGCGTGCCGGAACACGGGCGATCCGATCGGCATCGGGCGTAATGGTGCCGGGCACGAGGATGTGCCGCGAGATCGTCCCCCCCTCGGTCTTGGCCATCTTGATGTCTTGGTTCTCGACCTGCTCAAGGGACATCTTGATGTACCCCTCCTCGCCTTCGGCCTCGGAATGGGCGTGCTCTCCATGGGCGTGGCCGTCCTCCTTCGTCTCGGGCTTGCCGTGATCATGACCGTCAGCGGCAGCCTGAGTCGGACCAGCGGAAGGGAGCGTCGTGGCCGTGACCGGGGTGTCGACCGACGCGGTGAGCCTGGATGGATTGAGGCCCGCTGAGGCGAGGATGCCCTGAACGAAGCTGGATACGGGTGGAACGGCCGCCCCCACGAGGACGCCGACGGCCACGAGGGCCGCGATCAGGAGAATGCGCATGGATGCCTGCTCGGCAGGGATCTGGAGACGATCGAACGTCCCGATCGATCCAATCTGATGATGTACGGGGTAGCCTCTCGGACCGTCTGGCCCGGGTGCGGATGCGCGCTAGCGCGCCGTGGCGCCTCAGGCGCGCGGCGGCCTTGGCAAGCGGTCTGGAGCGAGTGAGGGGGCTGCCTCGCTCACGCGGGCATAGCGCGGGCGCGACCCTTGCCCGATCGACGCGGGCGCTACGGCGTCCAGGATTGCGAGCACGTGGCAGCTGCAGTGCAGGTGCCCGACGAGCCCGGGGTCCTTGGCCTCGAGCCCATTCGGGGTAACCTCGAGGGAGGCGGAGAGTTCGATCCGATTGCGGCTGCCGTGAAATGCGAGATCTTCGGCGAGGTCGGATGCCGGCAGATTGACGGTCAGTGCCAGAGCGAGCGCGAGCATGCGGATCGTGGTCGCCCACCAGCCCGTCATCACCCCGAAAGCCCTATGGCGTCGTGCCGCGAACATTGTGCTCCTTGTGTACGGGCAACGCCCGATCCACAAGTCCGTTGCTGCCATGTGCATACGGCGAGATCTCGACATCGTCAAAGCCCGCCCCAGCGCGATGCTGGAGCGGGCTGTTCAAGGCGCGTGAGGTGGGGGAAATTGCACCGTGAAGTATGGGCCACAGGCATGCTGCGGTTCGGTTGCGAGCGCGTAGCCGATACCTGCGGCGAGGAGCGAGAACGCAATCAGTAGAGGCAGCGTCCGCATGGTGGAATTCCTCCATCGAAGCTGCCTCGCGCCAATGCGTCACTTCTTCCCGTGGCTGTGTCCGTGGTTGTGACCGTCCTTCTCGGAGTGGGCCGGTTTACCATCAGGACCCTTCTCCTGCGCTTCCCGTACGCGCGGGTCGTCGCGGTGAGCCGGGCCGCCCGAGACGGTGCCGGTGTTCGGAACCGCGCGCTCCGGGTTCGACGCGTTGCCATGACCATCCACCGCGAGGGAGGGCGCCGTGGCCGCGGCCAGCAACCCCGTGGCGAGTGTGGCGACCAGTATGCGGTTCATCGGTCCGTCTCCAGCGTCGGTGCGGCAGCGCCCGCGTCGAACGGTGATGTAGCCGGGCCGTTTGTCTCGTCGTCGCCACGTTCGTGACGAAGTGTGTCAGTCGCCAGGCCCGGTCCGGGGTAGACGGATCTCGGCTCGCAGACCGCCCTCGGACCTGTTGATCAGGTCAAGCGTGCCGCCCTCAGCCTCGACGGCGCGCTTCGCGATGGTCAGACCGAGGCCTGTCCCACCCGTGTTACGGTTGCGCGAGCCCTCCAGCCGCGCAAAGGGCTCGAAGGCGCGGATCATGTCCTCGGACGGAATACCAGGGCCGTCGTCGTCGATCCCGATGACCAGGTCGGTCGCCTCGATCGTCAGGTCGATGACCACCCGGGAGCCGTAGCGCACGCCATTGTCGACGAGATTGTCCACGGCGCGGCGAAAGGCGACAGGGCGGACAGCGGCGAGCACGCGGCCCGGTCCCCGGTACACCACCTCCCGGCCTGCATCGACGGATGCGTCGGCGATGCTCATCAGGACGCTGGCGATGTTGGTAACCCGCCGCACCTCCGGGTCGGCGTCGCCGCGCAGATAGGCGAGCGTCGCGTCGACCATCGCCTGCATCTCGTCGAGATCGGCGGCCATGGCGTCGCGATCACCCTCGTCCTCAACGCGGTCGAGGCGGAGGCGCAGTCGGGCGATGGGAGTACGCAGGTCGTGCGAGACGGCGGCGAGCGCCTGCGTCCGCTCCTCAACCAGACAGTGAATGCGCTCCTGCATGGCATTGAGGGCGCGCCCGATCCCGCGGGTCTCATCAGGGCCGATCTCGGGGACTCGCACGACCGGACCATGCCCGATCCGGCCGGTGGCTCGGGTCAGCTCGCGCAAAGGCCCGGCGATGCGGTGCATCAGGATGACGGCGGCCGCTCCGACGAAGATAGCCATGGCGGTCGCAAGCGACGCCCAGGGTGCGACCTGCACCAGGCTCGGCGCATGGGCCGAGCGGAAGGTCAGTCCGCTCCCGTCCGGGAGGCGGAAGGTTCCGCGCAAGTCCTGCCGGTGGAGCGGTTCGTCCGGCGCCTCAAGTGTGAGCACGAGGCTCGAGCCGATGACCGGCTCAAGCGTCAGCAGCCGATCGCGGAGGTTCTGGAGCGTCGGGTCAGTCGCCTCGGTGGGGGGGGCGGGCACTCGGATGTCCCAAGCGATCTCGAAGTGATTTGATGAGAGAGCCTTGGCCTCGATGCCACGCGCGTCCGGCGGACGCCTCAGCACGGCCTCCCTTGCCAGGACGAGCTGGCGAGCGACCTCGTTCGCGAATGCTTCATCCGCTGCCGCCGCGGCCGAGCGGCGATAGATGGCGAGCGCTCCGCCATGGACGAGCAGGACGGCGAGCAGCAGAACGGCGACAGTGCGCCCTTCGAGGCTGCGAGCGAGGCCGGCCAACTCCCTCATGCCCGCTCGACCTTGACGGCCAGCATGTAGCCAGAGCCTCGCACTGTCTTGATGAGCGGGCCGCCGCCGTTTGGCGGTTCGAGCTTGCGCCTGAGACGGCTGACCAGGGTGTCGACGCTGCGATCCGACGGTGCAGCGAGGCGCCCGCGGCTCATCTCCAGGATCTGCTCGCGACCGAGCACCCGCCCAGGATGCTCCAGAAACACCAGAAGCAGGTCGTGCTCCGCGCCCGACAGATCGACGGCAGCTCCGCCTGGGTCGCTCAGCGTACGGCTGCGCAGGTCGAGCCGCCAGCCGGCAAAGGTCAACGCTTCGGGCCTGGCCGCCCCGGCCGGCATGGGCGCGATGGTGGCGCGGCGGAGCACTGCTCGTATCCGGGCGAGGAGTTCGGGCCGGCCGAACGGCTTGGCGATGTAGTCGTCGGCACCGAGCTCCAGCCCGAGGACGCGATCCGCCTCCTCGTTGCGGGCGCTCAGCATGATCACGGGAAGAGTGCCCCTCGCGCGTAGCGCCCGGAGGAGGTCGAACCCCGAGGCCCCGGGTAGCATGACGTCGAGCAGGACGAGATCGACGGTGAGATCAGGCAGGAACGACCACATCTCAGCGCCGTTCCGGCATCCCGTGACCCGGAACCCGCTCTCGCTCAGGATCCGGGTGACCAGTACGCGCATTCCATCGTCATCCTCGACGAGGAGGATGTGGGCTGCCTCGCTGGGCAACAGGACTGTGAGTGGTGAGGCCATCATCGATCCCTTCATCCGGCCTACGGCTACTCGGCCGATGTGAGATAGGCCATGGCGGCGGCCTCGTGATGGTCCCGCCATGTCTGCCGCATGATCTGCTCGGACGGGGTTGGTAACCATGCCAGCCAGCATCGTGGCGACTGCGAGGTCGAGCCAAGCGGTCCAGGGACCCAGACGTCGAGGGACGTCAGCACGAGAAGGTTCTCGATCGCACTGTTGTAAAAGTAGAGTTAGAATAAACCGCTCCGGGTTTGTTGGAGGCTGTTTATCTTGGGTCAGGCGGCCAAGGCTTGGTCGCCGACGTGAGCATGATAGCGCGCTTCGGCCTCGGCGGGAGGGACGTTGCCGATGGGCGCGAGGAGGCGACGGTGGTTGTACCAGTCGATCCACTCCAAGGTGGCGTACTCGACCGCCTCGAAGGCCCGCCACGGCCCGCGTCGGTGGATGACGTCTGCCTTGAACAGGCCGTTGATCGTCTCCGCCAAGGCGTTGTCGTAGCTGTCACCGACGCTGCCGACCGACGGCCCGATGCCGGCTCCAGCTAGGATGTTCGGTCCCGCAGTGTGGTGGTACGATTGCTGCCGCATGGAGGGACGCGCTATGGGACAGGTTCTCCACGGCAGCGCCACGACGACTGAGACGGTCCGTCGGGCAATCCAAGCTCGTCAAGAGGGCGTGAGAGCCGCCGCCAAGCGCTACGGGGTCAGCCCGACTACCGTGCAGAAGTGGCGCTCCCGCCAGACCAGCAGCGATGCCCGGATGGGGCCGAAGGAACCTCGCTCCAGCGTGCTGAGCCTGGAAGACGAGGCCGTCATCGTCGCCTTCCGGCGCCACACCCTGCTGCCGCTCGACGACTGCCTCTACGCGCTCCAGCCCACCCTCCCGCACCTGACCCGCTCCAGCCTGCACCGCTGCCTCCAGCGTCACGGCATCAGCCGGCTGCCCGATGTGGACGGCGACAAACCCAAGCGGTCGCGCTTCAAGGCCTACCCGATCGGCTACTTTCACATCGACATCGCCCAGGTCAGCACGGAACAGGGCAAGCTCCACCTGTTCGTGGCCATCGACCGCACGAGCAAGTTTGTTTTTGTTCAACTCCACGAGAAGGCGACCCAGCGGATCGCCGCGGCCTTTCTGCACGACCTCGTCGCGGCGGTGTCCTACACGATCCACACGGTCCGCACGGACAACGGCATCCAGTTCACCGATAACCGGCCGGTCGACGAGGAGGCCGAGGCCCAAGCGGCTGCCTATTGGGCGACGCAAAACCGACCACGCATCTATCGCTGGCATTCGTTCGCGTGGGCCTGCGAGCAGACCAGGATCGAGCATCGCCTGACCAAACCCCGCTGCCAGTGGACGAACGGTCAAGTCGAGCGGATGAACCGCACCATCAAGGGCGCCACGGTCAAACGCTACCATTACGCCAGCCACGACGAGTTGCGGCAGCACTTGCAGCTGTTCGTCGATGCCTACAACTATGGCCGCCGGCTCAAGACCCTGCGTGGCCTCACACCTTACGAGTTCATCTACCAGAACTGGACGAAAGAGCCCGAACGCTTCAGGCTCGATCCGTCACACCACATGCCGGGACCGAACATCTAGCGCAGGCACTCGTCGATGCAGGGCTGCATGTCCGGGTCCATCGGTGCATTGTGTCGCTCTCATTGTTGGAAGTGCGCTCAAGCCATACTATGGATGCACGGACCCACTCGCGAGGAGCGGAAACACCACGAAGATTCAATATACCCCCATTGGGTATTACAACAAGTTCCTGGGCTGGCGGCCGCCCGTCCCTTCGGAGGTACAAGGAAGAATGTCGGGTTCCGAAAAGGGCCACGGTGGGATCACGGTCGAACACAAGCAGCAACTCCCCCGGCTGCGTCGCATCGAGGGGCAGGTGCGTGGCATTCAGCAGATGATCGAGACGGAGCGCTATTGCGTCGACGTCGCGCACCAGATAGACGCCATTATAGCCGCGCTGCGGCGGGTGCAATCTGACATGATCCGAGACCACATGCACGGGTTGGTGCAAGCCTCCGTCGCGAACGATCTCTCATTTGAGGAAAGGCAGCGCTTGGTCAATGAAATTGGCAATCTTGTCGGCAGGATCGTCTGATTGTTGTTTTTGACAAATTATTATCAAGACACAAATAATTCTGAGATTATTTATAACCACTAATAGTTCTATTTTTATAATTAATTATATCAAATAATACTGCATTGATTGACGCTCTTGCGTCAATTAATGCTCTCAGATGTGACGATGATCTAAATTAATTACGCATATCTATTTTGTTCAGCGCATATGTCAGGCGCACACGTCAACGCTTTAGCGCCTCGATGCTTGAACGACGGTCACTCGTGCGACGAGTATCGAATGCGAACAAACGCGCTTCACCCGTGCGAAGCCTGCGTCGGAAAGTATATCGGGCCACGTTCCGTCTGCATGAGGCTGGATACGCGCCTCGCCGAACATCATGGACGCAACCTTGAGCAAGGCGCCCTCCTGCGCTCCGCACGCCGCATCCAGATCGGAGGCAAGTAGGCTTCCTCGTCGCTTTAAGACGCGCAACAACTCACGCGCGATCCTAAGATTCGCTTCCCGTCGTTCGGAATGCAGAGCCATCACCAGGGCCACCTTGTCGAACGAGGCAGGAGGGAATGGCATGCTACCACGAGCCTCTGACACGAACGCCTTCACGTTCGAGAGGCCGGCTGCCTTCGCCTCAGCCTGCGTAACGGCGGCGCGCTCCGCACTGGCTTCCAACCCGACGAATGCGGTGCCAGGAAACCTCCTGGCGAACGCAAGCACCGGTTCGGCTTGGGTGCCCCTGACATAGAGGATGCGCTCTCCCGTCTGGGGAGCGAGGGCGGCGACGAGGGGCTCTGTGCAAGCTGTATCCCGCATTAGGACGGGGTACGTCCGCTCGAAACCGCGTCTGGCAATCCACCGGCGCGCACTAAGGAGGAGCGTCATCGTTGTAAAAACCGTTCAGGTCGACGTCGCTGGCGGTGTCGGCTCGAAGCGTACTGCTCTCGCGCCAACGACAACTCTCGCAACGTTATACATCGTAGGAGACGAAGCCCTGTTCCACCAGTCGTTGGGCGGCGAAACCGATCATCTCGCGCAGCACGCCCGGCTCCAGGCTTTTCTCAGCTAGGGTCTGCAGGCTCATCATGGCATCGGTCATCGGGTGTCTCCCGGGTTCGGCGTTGGTGTCAGAAACCCGATCCTAACCCGTCACCGCCGATGGCCACCCCCGCGAGGGAACCCGCTTGCTACAGCGCTCTAATGGCGCGTAGGCGGGCTCTCCCGCTGTCGCTCAGCTACACCATTCCAAGGGAAACGACCAAGTAGCAAGTCGTGCGCTATGCCCCTCCAACAGGAAGATCGCCGACGAGGCACTTTACGATGCTTCGACGCGCGTCAGATTGGGAGGAGGACGAGCTCCGAATAGAGAAGGTCCAGCTCGGGCGCCGTGCCGGCCAACGAGCTCCGATAGCGGTTGCCGCGCGCCTTCCGAGCGGCTCGGATCGTCGCGGGAACGAAACCCTCATCGGCCGCGAAAACCACCGCTCGGTGGCGCCTGAGGATGGCCAGCTTGATACGCTCAAAGTGACGGACGAGGAGATCCGGATTGCTGCAGTAGAGCAATTCGGAACCTGGGACAAGAACCGACCCCACAGCCCGAACCCGCCGCCGTTTCAAGATCAAGTAGGTCTGGTCGCCATTCTCCCGTACGACGAGGTGCAGCAGGTCGTAAGCGGCATGATCGTCGAAGATGCGCCGGTCAACCTCGCTGAGGAGGCTCCGGATCGTCCGGGGGTCGTCGTCGAAGCGGAGCGGACCGACCCGGAGCGTCCCCACGTTGAGTCCCGGAAGGAAGAACCGCCGCATCTTTAAAGGAAGGAAGTTTAAGGCCTCTACCATGGCCGTGGTCTCGGGACCGGGCGTGAGGGTCGTGTAAGTGACGGATTTGTCCCTCGTCGCGGCCTTGAGCAAAAGGGAGCCCTGACCTCGGTAATCCGGTCGCACATACCACGAGGTGAGATTGCAGACGCGGGCTCCCTCGTCGTCGAGGGGACGCCGTGAGTAGAGCGTTCCTAGGAACCCTACAATTTCTGATCCCGCGGCAAGAACGAACCCCGTCGTCGGAACGGGGCCAGCCCAGGGGCGCTCAAACAGCCGCCGCCAGTCTCCGGGGCCTACATTCCCGCTCCCGAAGCCTTCTTGTAGCAGGCAGCAGATGGCCTCGACATCCTCATTCTGCAAGGGCCGGACCTCCAGCCGCTCTTTCGGATGCGTTGAGCTGTGCCCCCCCTCGCCCCTTATCAATCGGCCGAGGCCTCTCACACTTGGGTCAGAGAGGAAGGCGTCGAAGGCAATCTCGCAGCCTGCCATCTCCTCGATTTCCATCAGCAGCGTGAGGAGCGTGAGGGAGTCGGCCCCGATCTCCAACAAGCTCTCGTCGGGGCTGACCGGGACGCCGACCCGACGAGACGTGATGTCCTCGAGGAGCCGCTCCAGCTCGCCTTCCACCTGGATGTCGGCGCGTGACCCGACCGCGCCGGTCGGGCGCTCGTGCTCCGCCGCGCCATTCCGTCCGATGGCGTCACGGATAGCGTCGGTCGAGGCAGGATTGGCCAGCGCATCAAGGTTGCGCACCGCATGGCCATTCACGGCGTCCCGGGCCGCCGCTTCGGAGCGCTTGCCGTTGAACGTCGTCGGCAGGTCGCTGACCTGTATGCATCGCGCCGGAACCATTGCCGCCGACCCATCTGCAGCCAAGCGCGAGCGGATGCGCTTGGTCAGTTCGGGGTCCAGCGTCGCGCCTTCACGCAGCACGACGAGGAGGACCAGCTGTGTGCCGCCCGGTGCGGCCTCCACCCGCTGCTCGACCGCCATCGCCTCCACGATCTCGTCCATCGCGCGCAGGATTTCGTAGATCTCGGCGGGCCCGACCCGGACGCCGCGGATGTTGAGCACACCGTCCGAGCGCCCGTGCAGCCGGGCCCCTCCAAAGGGGGTAAAGGCGACCAAGTCGCCATGCGTCCAGAGTGGCGGGTTCTGACTGAAATAGCTGGCGTGGAAGCGGCTCCCGTCCGCGTCCCCGAGGAACCCCAAGGGCCGGGAGGGGAAGGGGTTGGCGCAGACGAGCTCACCGATGCCGGCGCTGTCCTCCGCGAGGACCTGCACGTCGAGCCCGAGGCTCCGACACTGCGCCTCACCGCGTTGGACCGGAAGCAGCGGGTTGCCGAGAACGAAGCAGCCGATGATGTCGGTTCCGCCGGAAATGGACTGGAGCGGGACGGCTTTCACGTGCTCCCAGACCCAATCGAATCGGCGATCGTGCAGGATTGATCCCGTGGACAAGATGGCGCGCAGCGCCGTAAGGCCGAATGCGGCACGCGGCGAGAACGACGCGCCCTCGCAAAGCTCAAGATAGGCCGGGCTGGTGCCGAACACGTTGATAGCCCGCCGCTCGACCAGCGCCCAAAGGGTGTCTGGGCCCTGGACAGGGCCATCGAAGAGGACGAGTTCCGCGCCGCTCGCGAGGGCGGAGAGTTGCCAGTTCCACATCATCCACGCGCAGCTGGTGTGAAAGTAGATCGTCTCTGCGGGTCGAATGTCGCAGTGGAGCCGATGTTCCTTGATGTGCTCGATCAGAGTACCGCCGGCCCCGTGCACGATGCACTTGGGCGCTCCAGCCGTGCCCGATGAGAACATGATGAACAGGGGGTGGTTGAAGGGGAACCGCTCCCAGGTGAACTCGGCCTCGTCCTCCTGCGAGATCAGGTCGGTGTAGCGCAGGACCGGCACCCCGATCCCAGACGCGGGCTCGCCCGCATCCAGCGCGATCAGGTAGGTCAGGGAGTTGAGCCCTCTGGCCACCTCTGCTATCCGGCCGGCGACCGGGACGCCCGTATCCCAGGGCTCCGGCTGCAGATGGGCGAAGAGCAATCTGGGCGCGACGGGGCCGAGCCGGGACAGCAGGGCGTGCGCGCCCATGTCGGGGGCGCAGCTTGTGAACACGGCCCCGATCGCAGCCGCGGCCAGGGCGGCCACCACCGCCTCGGCGTTGTTGCGCGCGACCGCCGCAACCCGATCGCCCGGCCGGATGCCGAGCCGACGGATCGCGTTGGCGAGAGCGATGACGCGACGGCACAGCTCGGATCGGGTTAGCTCCTCGTCCGGCCGGTGCGGATGGCAGGCCGTGAGCGCCGGCCCATCGCCGTCCCGGCCGGTGAGCAGGGCCTCCGCGTAATTCAGTCGGAGGTTGGGGAAGAAGCGGGCCCGCTCGCATAGCGCGCCGTCGCAGACGGGGCTGGTGCTGCCCGAAACCGGCACCCGGCTCCAGCCGAGGAACAGGGACCAGAACTCGCGAAACTCCTCGACTGCGTAGGCCTCGAAGTCCCGGTACTCCGGGAACCTCCGGCCCATCCGGTGCTCACAGAAATGTATGAACTCCGTCATCTGGGGCGGCGCAGGGCCGGCTCCATCCCAGCCTGGGACAGTGCTGGCGCCCATTCTGTTGCGCCGGGGGAACGAAGTGTCTCGATCTGTCACAGCAGCGCCCTCGATAACCCTCAACTTGGCTTAGTAGAGCAATACCCGCTCCATTCGGGGCGTGTCGCAAACTCGACTGCGGGCCGCGGAATGGCCTCTGTCGCCCCACTTTTCATGCTTTGTTCGCAATGGGGAGTTGGAAGCACGTGGCGAGGAGCTGGTTCTGCTCCCGCACAATTCACCCGGCCGCGAACCCGCAACACTTTTATAGCCACATCATCGCGTAAATTAAATTTGCCTTAAGAAAGTGAAGATTTTTTTCATTAATGAGGAGAATTTGATGGTAAATATGAAGTATATATTTACGAAATATTCTCGCGCTGAGGCACTGCGAATGGCGCAGACAGGCGGCTTTTCCCGATGCGATGTCGCCGCCGATGTCGGGATCGGCCTCTCGACGTTGTGCAACTGTATCGACGGTTAGCGTGAGGATCGTGTCCCAGGTGCGATCGCGACGTTCGCCTCGGGACTGAAGGCGGACATCGCGGCCGTCCGGGCTGCATTGGCGGAGCCCTGGAGCAGCGGCCAGGCCGAAGGCCAGATCAACCGGCTCAAGCTGATCAAGCGCCAATGCTACGGACGGGCAGGCCTTGATCTACTGAAGCGCCGCATGGTGCTGGCAGCCTGATCCACGCAAAGCGAGCACGAACCCCGATCCGGGCCAATCCCAATCCCAATCCCACTGTCCGTAGGCGGGCAGATCCAGCGACAGCTCCACAAGCAGCGCCTCCAGCTCCGGTGCCGTGCGGTTCTTCAGCAACGGCTTGCGCCGGCTCAGCTCCTGCAGAGCGACATCGCCGCCGGTTTCGTAGAGCTCGCGGAAGCGGTAGAAGCTGTCGCGCGAGTAGCCCATCATCTTGCAGGCTTGGCTGACGTTGCCGAGCTGCTTGGCCAGCTCCAACAACCCCACCTTGCCGCGGATGACCTTCTGGTCCCTCGTCATGGTCGGTGTCCTCTCGAACGCCGAGGCCGGGCGCTGCGCTCCCCGACCACTCCGCGCCCGGCCTCGGCTTGCGCCGCAGCTTCGAGACACCGTCTGTCGGATCAAATCCTAACTACTGCAACTGATGAGCCTCTGGCCCGATCTTCGAAGGTTTCTCTTGGTTCCACCGCCGCGGCACCACATCTGCATCCCACCAGGGCGCACGCGTTCCGCCGCCATGTACGGCTCTCGCATCCGTTGCACGGTTGCGACACCCTCCAATTATCACGGGAAACCCTGCCCATCCATTCCCAGCATTGTGGTGCCCAATGTCCCAACCGGGCATATTCGGGAACCACGACCACCAAGCTCCCGAACATGACGAACGTGAACGACGCCTGGATCGGCAACCTCGTCCGGCACTGGCGCGAGGACCCCGGCGCCTCCTACCAGACTTGGTTCCTGTGGGAGGAGCGCATCAAGAACTTCCGCTCGATCCGGCGCGGCATCCAGGCGGTCATCGACGAGATTCGGGCCGACACCTTCGGCAACGCTTACCGCGGCTCGTCGCTGGAAACCGTCGTCGCCTCCATCGCCGAGCAGCGCCAAGTGTTCAAGGGCGCCGACCATGCCTTCCTCTGGAAGCCCAAGCTCCGAATCCCCGACATATACGAGGATCGGTCGAACCAATTGGTCTTCGGGCGCTTCCTCGACACCTGCCTGTGCTGCAACGCCGAGGCGCAGGTCCTGGCGGCGATCCGAACGCTCGACCAGTCGCGCATCAAGGGGCTCGGCCCGGCCGCGGCGAACCTGCTGTACTTCCTGCACCCGACCGTGGCTCCCCCGTTCAACACTGCCATCGTGAAAGGTTTTAACGGGCTCATGGGCGCCAATGTGAAGCTCGGCAAGTGGGACGAGTACCTCGCGATGCGTCAGGGCATCCTGGCCCTCAACGCCGCCCACCGGACGCTTCTGTCGAACGATCTCGGCGCCGTAGCCGGCTTCCTCTTCGACGTCGGCTCGGGGCGCTACCCGCTTCCCGAGCGTGATGCCACCGCGGCGCTGGAGCGGTGGCGGGAGGATCTCGAACGCGTGCGGGCCGAGGCGGCCTGCGCCGTCTCGAAAGCGGCGCAGGCCGCGAGCGAGGCAGACCACACCCATACCGAGATCCAGGGCTGGCTCCGGGACCTCGGGCTCGCTCTCGGTTTCGACGTCTGGGTCGCCTCAAACGACGGCAGCCGTCCTTACGCTGGCGGAAGGTTGTCCGACGGCTGCCTCGACCGGCTGCCTGGGCGATTGACCGCGAACGGCTCCGCCGAGACCGTCCGGCTCATTGACGTGATCTGGTTAGATGCGGCCAGCCGCGACGTGGCGGCGGCGTTCGAGGTCGAGCACACGACGAGCATCTACTCCGGTATCGTGCGGATGCTTGACCTAGCGCTCGGCGTCGAGGGCGGAACAGCCCGCAACTTCTTCCTCGTCGCGCCCGACAACCGGGAAGACGATGTGCGGGCGCAGTTCGCCAGGCCGGCATTCTCGCGGGTGAGCGAGTTGGACCTCCGCTACCTGCCCTACAGCGAATTGCGCGGGCATCGCGAGACCATCGCGCGCTTTGGAACAGGCCTCAAGGGGGTACTGGCCATCGCACGACCAGTCGGTGCACCACGTTGAACTCTTCCTGCTAGTCCTGTCGAGGATGGTGCTCTCGAACAGCAGCGACGGGGTGGAGAAGCGACTCACCCGATAGCACCTGTAGGCGCGGTCCCGCTTGGACCATGACGGTCTGCCGCCGGCCCAGAGTTCCCGTGGATCATCAAAATCTCCTAGAAACCGCGGCCTTCAGGCCGGGGAGCTCGCACATTTTCTCGTTGTTGCCGGACATATTGGGCGACCACAGAAAGCGGAGCGCCGCCACAAGAAGCTACGAAGTACGACCGCGACACTGGCTTCGACGCCTCCGTCTTCTGCGAGTTCCGGACGCGCCTCGTCGCTGGCCGGGCCGAGCACCTGCTCTTCGACGCCGTCCTCGAGATTGCCCGCGCCCGCAACCTCGTTCGTTCGGGAGGGCGGCAACGGACTGACGCGACGCACGTGCTGGTGTAGCCGCCGATGTGAAACTGGCTCTCCCTCTCTTTTGGTGCAATTGGAGGCTTTCCGATTGATGTAACGCTCTGCGCGGACTGAGGTTTTCGAAGTGCGCCGCTTCACACCGGCAGGCACCTGCTTGCGTCATAACGGCAGCCGAAAATCCCCAAGCTCTTCAATAGGTTCATGAGCATCGGCAGGATGCTTCTGCACCAAAAGAGAGGGAGAGCCGTGAAACTGACCCGGTCGCCGCTTGAATCCTGACCCAGGCCGTAGGCTGGGCTCCTTCTGCGGGAGGAGGCCCGGATGGTGGGTGAGGAGGCAGCGTTGGAGATCCGGGTGTTGCATCGGCATGGGAAGGGCATCCGCGAGATTGCCCGCGCGACAGGTCTGTCGCGCAACACGGTGAGGCGCTACCTGCGCGACGAGGCGGCGGCACGCTACAAGGGGCGACCGCCCCGACCGGGCAAGCTCGATCCGTTCAAGGGCTACGTGGTGGAACGTCTGGCGGCAGCGGCGCCGGAGCGTATCCCGGCCAGCGTGCTGCTGGGCGAGCTGCGCGAGCGGGGCTATGCGGGCGGCTACACGATGCTCAAGGAGTTCGTCGCCGGCCTGACGCCGGCGCCGGCCCCGCAGCCGACGGTGCGGTTCGAGACCGCGCCGGGCGAGCAGATGCAGGTCGACTGGGCGGTGATGCGGCGCGGCGCCGACCGGCTCTCGGTGTTCGTGGCGACGCTGGGCTGGAGCCGGGCGGCCTACCTCGAGTTCGTCACCGACGAGCGCCTCGAGGCGCTGATCGCCGCCCACGAGAACGCCTTCCTGGCCTTCGGGGGCGCGCCGCGCGAGGTGCTCTACGACAACACGCGCACCGTGGTCCCGCTCCGACTATGTCGACTGATGTGCCGGGAGCGGGCATGATCAAGGCGGGGTGAAGGCGGATCAAGGTCTCGGGCCGCGCGGCCTCGAAGCCGCGGCAGGCGACGCGTGCGGCGTGGTCTAACGAGACTGCGAACGGCTCACCGAGCTATGCGGGGATTTGGGTGACGAGGTCGGTCAGGCGGCGCGGTGATCAGGGCTCGCGGTGACCTCGGTCCCGTCCCGGAAGATGACGCCGGCCACCACTTTCGGCAACTGGTTCTCGCCCGTCAGCCGCCGCCAAGTCTTTGCCGCGGCCATCACGAGCTTGAACACCATCAGCTTGGCAGTCGTCGGCGAGAGCGCCCCCTTCGTGCGCACCGTCCGGTGCCGGACCGTCGCAAACACGCTCTCGATCGGGTTCGTCGTTCGCAGATGATCCCAATGCTCGGCTGGCATGTCGTAGAACGCCAGCAGCGCTTCCTTGTCCTTCGTCAGGCATTCGGTCGCACGGGCATACTTCACCCCGTACTTCTCCACGAACACGTCCATCGCCACCTCGGCTTGCGCCCGCGTGGCCGCGCCGGAGATCTCGCGCAGATCCGCCGTCATCGCCGATTGGAGCGACTTGGGTACCTTGTTGAGGACGTTGGCCGTCTTGTGTTGCCAGCAGCGCTGGTGTCGTGTGCCGGGAAAGACCTCGTCCAGCGCCTTCCAGAAGCCCAGAGCCCCGTCACCCACAGCCAGCGTCGGCGCCACCGACAACCCGCGCCGCTTCACATCGACCAGCAGTTCCCGACAGCTCTGCGCACTCTCACGCACGCCGACCTGGAAGCCGATCAGCTCCTTCCTGCCTTCCGGCGTGGCGCCAATCAGGACCAGCATGCATTCGGCCTGCTCCTCCATCCGCGCCTGCAGGTAGACCCCGTCGGCCCAGACGTAGACGTAGCGGCGCGCCGAGAGATCGCGCGCCTGCCAGCGGGTGTACTCGTCAGCCCACGTCGCGGTCAGCCGCGTCACGACCGCCGGCGACAGGTTCGGGGCGTCTTTGCCCAGGAGGGCCGCGAGCGCCTCCTGGAAGTCGCCAGTCGAGATCCCGCGCAGGTACAGGACCGGCAGCAACGCATCCAGGCTGCGGGTGCGCCGCGCCCAGCGCGGCAGCAGGGCCGAGGAGAACCGGATCCGCTCCTCGGGGTTGGTCGCGCCACGATCGCGGATGCGCACCCGCGTCACCGGCACCGGGCCGATGCCGGTCTGGATCGCGCGCTCGGGGCCGTGCCCGTGGCGCACCAGCCGGGCACGGCCATCCGGCAGTCGCAGATCCTGCATTGCGCTCAGGAAGGCCTCGGCCTCGAGTTCGACCGCCTGGGCGAGCAAGCGGCGGGCCCCGGCCCGCAGCACCTCGGTCAGGGGATCGTCGATTTCTTCAGGCTGACGAAGTCGGACGATGTTGGTAGGGCTGTTCATGGCGTATCGCTCTCAACGAGAGGTTATGGCGTATCGCTCTCAACGAGAGGTTCTGGCAGGCTCGACACCCGCCTCGATACGCCGCCTTCATCCAAACCGCGTCACCCATTCTCCCGCATAGCTCCGGCTCACCGGC
>NZ_LABX01000067.1 GCF_001043915.1 Methylobacterium aquaticum
CGCGAATTTGCCCCGGTTACGCTTTCAACTCAGATCCTGAACCCAGCACGACAGCTTCGCCGCTGCGGGGCAGCTCTGGCAGGAGGGTGCCTTGTGAGCCAACCGGATATGACCCGAAGCAGGATGTCCCGGCGCGGAATGGGAATGTCCGGTCGCGGAGGGTACTTCGGACATTCGCATCCACGACGAGATTCCTGGAGCGGTCAGACTGTTTTATCCCACGCCGCAAATGAGCTGGCCGTCGAGTAGAAAAGGATCGTTCCAAGCGAAGCTCGCGGGCGATGGATTGATGAAAGACAGTTTGATAATGTCAAAAATTCTTAATCGAGAGAGGCCGATGATATTCTGTTTGTTGATAATCACTTAATAAGATGACACTTGCTTAGTGTGAGTGGCCGAAATGCCTGCTCGGCCGGCACAGTGATTAAGAGCTTCACCAAGTCCCACGGCCCTTTCGACTCTGATGGTGCCTTGATTTGTACAAGTTACAGATCTCGGATCAGTCTCTGGTCATCCCGTATGCGACCGTTCTGCACATAGGCATCTGCGACCGGGGTGGCCTTCATCCGATCCATCACGGTCGGACCGTCGTCTGAGTCCGTGTCCTTCACGGCCTGTAGATAATGGCGCACGGCCGAGTACACGCCGGCCTGGATCTGCGAAGGCATGCTCTTCATGCGCTTGAAGAAGGCGTCCGACCAACGGCGGGATGCCGGCGACGCATCCTCGAAGAAGCTGGTCAGCACCAGATTGTGTTGTGCCACTGGAAGGCCGACCGCAGCAATGTCGACGTTTTGGAACGACATCGGGACGATCGTCATGCCCTGGTCCGCCAAGCCGAACTCAGCGGCCTGCTTCATCGCCGTCGCATTACCTCCGGCCGCGTTCAGAGCCAGCACCTTGGCGCCAGATGCTTGGGCCTGAAGCAGGAACGCGCTGAAATCCGATGCGCCGAGCGCGGCCTTGGCGCTGCCCGCGACCTTGACCCCGAGCTGCTGCAGCCGGGCCCGTGCATCGGCCTCGACCGCGTGGCCGTAAGCGTAGTCGGCCGTGATGAAGAACCATGAGTCCTTCCTGGCAGGGGCAATGGCCGAAACCACTGCAGTCGCGCTGGAATAGGAGTCTTGCGTCCACTGGACGCTGGTCGGTGCGCAGGCCCGGTCGGAGAGTTCGGCGGCGCCGGGGCCGGAGATCAGAAAGTTGCGCCGATTGGCGCGCACTAGCTCCTGGACCGCGAGCGCGGCTGCGGACGTTCCACCGTCCGCGATGGCCTGGACGCCATCCCTGTCGAACCACTGGCGGGCCAGCGCGGAGGCGACGTCCGGTTTGTTCTGGTGGTCGGCCTGAAGGATCTGGATGGCCTTACCGTTGATCGCGCCGCCGAACTCCTCGGCAGCCATCTTCGCAGCCTCCACAGAGCCTGGACCCATAGCGGTCGCGAACGGACCGCTCATGTCCGTCAGCACGCCGATCCGGATTGCGGTGCCCTTGATGTCTGCCTGCGCAACCGGCGCGACAAGTCCAGAGACGATGGCCGCAAGCAGGAGCTTGTGACCAAGCGTTCTAAGTTCCGACATAGACGCTGCCTTCCTGATGATTATCATGATTTTTATTTTAGATGGACCGATCTATCCGATGTGGGTTGCCCGTGGATGTCGGCAGCGGGATCACTCGCGGGCAATCACCGCGTCGAGCCAGGGGCAGTTCGGCACATCGATCGGGGCCCGCACACCGCGAGCGGCTGCGGACAGGCGCATCTCGCGTAAGCGTGCGCGCTGCTCAGGCTCCATGTACAAGCGCTCATGTCCCCAGAAGCTCGGCCCGTCGTGGGTCTCGTGCGCTTCCCACGTCGCCGGTTCGATCTCGCGCCCGCCCCAGCCGTACTCAACGAAAAATCCGGACGGCGTGTGCGAGTAGAACGACGTCATGTGATCGTTGGTGTGACGCCCGAGCGTATAGGCGACGCGACCGTCCTCCAGCTGAGCCAGGTCGTAGCCCTGGCCCACGTCGTCGAGGCTGGTAAGCTCGACCATGAAGTGATGGAGACCGGTCTTTCCGGATCCGACCATGGCGAAGCTGTGGTGGCGATTGTTGATGTGGAAGAAATACAGCTTGTACGGCTTGACCCCGTAATCGCCGATCCGGAACCCGAGCAGGTCGCGGTAGAACGGCAGCAGGGGCTCGACGTCCACCACGTTCAGGACGACGTGGCCCATGCCGAGTGCGCCGGTCTTGAACCCGGAGATCGGTCGTCCAGGCAGGAAGGGATCGCTGGCGATTGCCGGCCCGTGGAAGACCTCGATGCAGTTCCCGGCCGGATCGCGGAACACGATCAGGTCCCGCACGTTCCGCTCGTCGGCGAGGCGGCGCGAGCCGCGGCGCACGGCGACCTTGTGGGCGTCGAGTTTGGCCGCGAGGGCATCGAGCGCCCGCCCATCCGCGACCTCCCAGCCCAGGAAGTTGAGGCCTTCCCCCTCGTCGCCGGTCACCACCAGTCGCTGCTTGCGATCGTCCATGCGGAAGGCCCGCACCGCGCCACCCTGGTCGACTGGCTGCATGCCGAGCAGCCGCGTCGCGTAGGCGTTCCAGTCGTCCAGCTTCGTCGATCGAACGCCGATGTAGCCGAGAGCCGTTAATCCTGCATCCATCGCTGGTCTCCTTGCCGCCTGGAGAATGCCGCCTGCAAAGTGGCGGCACCCGGAAAGGAATTGCTGCTTGTCGATGTTCAGGCCTCGGCGACCACGGGATTGCGCAGGATGCCGATCTGGCTGATCTCGACCTCGACGACGTCACCGGCGCGCATGAACAGCTGGGGCTTGCGCTTGACGCCGACTCCGCCCGGAGTGCCGGACACGATGACGTCTCCGGGCAGCAGTGGCAGGACCGTCGAGATGTAGGCGATCTGCTCCGGGATCGCCGTGATCATCAGGTCGGTGGTGGTGTGCTGGACGACCTGGCCGTTCAGGCGCGTATCGAGGGTCAGGCGCGACGGGTCGGGGATCTCGTCGGCGGTCACGAGCCAGGGGCCGAAGGCGCCGGTGCCCGCGAAGGTCTTTCCGGCCAGGAACTGGCTGGTGTGGCGCTGCCAGTCCCGCACGCTGCCATCGTTGTAGCAGGCATAGCCCGCGACGTGCGCGAGGGCGTCGACGGCCGAGACGTGGCGTCCCCCCTTGCCGATGACGACAGCGAGCTCGCCCTCGTAATCGAACTCGTCCGAGACCGCCGGCTTCACCAGCGGCTGCCGATGACCGACCTGGCTGCCCGCGAAGCGCGCGAACAAGGCCGGCTTCTCGGTCTCGGTCCGGCCGGTCTCGGCGACGTGGTCGCGATAGTTGAGGCCGATGCAGATGATCTTGTCCGGGTTCGGGATCACAGGCGCCAGCGTGAGGCCGTCCCAGGGGAGATCGGGCGTTGCGTCCTGGGTCTCGCGCTCCACCTGCGCCAGCCCGTCAGCCGCGAGGATATCCCGCAGCGTCGGCCACCTCGTTCCGTAGCGCTGGCCCAGGTCGATGACACCGTTCGCCTTGACCAGACCGTAGGTCGCCTTGCCGTCGCGGTGGAAGGATACGAGCTTCATGGTTCTCTCCCGTTGTCGAGATCTCGAGGACGTTCAGATGGCCTGAGCCAGGGCGTCCAATTCCTGGACGGACCGGGCGGCCCCCAGCACGTAGCGGTCGGGCCGCACCAGCACGGCGGCCGCTCCCGTCTGCTGCAGCCAGGCCTGCTGTTCCGGGGCCTCGTCGGCGACAATCACGACGTCCCGCGCGGCCAAAAGCTCGCGGATGCGGGGCGGCATCGTCTCGGCCAGTTCGGGCTCGACCAGAGCCGCAAAACGGTAGCCGACCCGATCGTCGAGGCGGCTTCCATCTGCGAGGAGCGGCTGCGGCGCGATCTGGCCGGCCGGCGCGTCCCAGCCTCCCGTCAGCACCCGCTTCAGGGTCGGCTTGATCGAACTCATCCGCGCCGCCTCGCCCCCGGGGAGTGCACCCTCGGGCAGAGCTGCCGCCATTGCCTTGGTGTTGATCAAGCCGCCGAGCCGCACCGCCAGTTCGATGTATTCCCGCACATGCGGGCAACGCTCTTCCTGGTAGGTGTCGAGCAGGCCGTCGTCGGCTTGACCGCGCAGGACGCGGGCGAGCTTCCAGGCGAGGTTTCCGGCATCCCGCATGCCCGCGCACATCCCCTGACCGAGGAAGGGGGGCGTCAGGTGGGCCGAATCGCCGGCGAGCAGCAGGCGCCCGGCGCGCCAGACGGAGGCGAGGGCGGAGTGGAACGTGTAGAGCGCGGTGCGCTCCAACTCGACGTCCTCAGGGGTCACCCAGGGCTGCAGCAGTGCGTAGACCGCCGCCGGCAGCGTCAGCGCGGCGCCGTCCTCATGGGGTAGAACGGCGATCTCCCAGCGTCGGCGATCACCCGTGCCCCGGACATAGGTGGCCGGTCGGCGCGCACTGCAATGCTGGATGCTGTAGTCGCCGAGATCGGGACGGGGACGTCTCAGGATCGCGTCGATCACGAGCCAGCGCTCGTGGAAGCCGAGATCCTCCATCGGCCCGCCGATCAGCCGACGGATCAGGGAGCGTGCCCCGTCGCAGCCGACGACGTAGTTCGCACGAAGCCGGCCGAGACACGCGGTCGCGAGATCCTCGTAAGCGACCTCGACACCGGCCGCCGCCTCCTCGACCGCGAACACCTCTGTGCGCAGACGCACCGTGACCGTCGGCCAGCGGACGAGACCGGAGCGCAGGACACGCTCCAGATCCGGTTGGTGGAAACGGTAGCTGGTGTGCCACGCCTGGGGACCGATGCCCTGCGGGCGCGACCAGTCGAGGAGGAGTCGCCCGTTATCATCGATGAACTTCATGCCCGGGGAGACATGTACGAGGGGCTGCATGGCGTCGGCAAGGCCGATCGTCTGGAACAGCCGCATCACCTCGTCGTCGAAGTGCACGGCACGAGGAAGTGCGTAGATCTCGGCCTCGCGTTCAAGCACTACGCAGCTAATACCTTGCAACCCCAGCAAGTTGGCGAGCATCGCCCCGACCGGACCACAGCCGACGATCGCAACCTCGACTTGCTCTGTAGATTTCCGAGAAGCGTCATTCGGCGCAATGGCGCTTCCTCCTGCTGAAGCCGCGTTGCATCCGGCTGATGTGGGACACTTTTCATATTGACAGGGCGGCGCGCAAAGCCGTTGTTCGAGATGTCCACCTGGCGGGCAGCACCGATGCAACCGAAGGCAAGCCGATCGTTCGCGCGGGGTCTGGCCGTGCTCGAAGCCCTCAACCGCCTCGGCAGTGCGACGGCACTCATGCTGGCCAACGAGTCCAAGGTCCCTCGGGCGACGGTCTACCGCCTGCTGCAGACGCTCCTGGACCTGGGATATGTCCGGCGCAGTCCGGGCGACGACCGCTATCAGTTGCGCCTCAAGGTCCGCGGCCTATCGGAGGGCTTCGAAGACGAGCACTGGATCTCGGCCGTAGCCGCCCCGGTCCTGCTCGACGTGACGAAGTCGATCTCGTGGCCTTGCGACGTCTCGACACTCGAAGGCGTCCGAATGATCATCCGCGACACGACGCATCGCGTCGCCCCTTTGTCGATCGACCGGAACATGGTCGGCCGGGAGATGCCGCTTCTGGGCAGCTCCGCCGGGCTGGCTTACATCGCGTTCACCTCGGCGGCGGAACGCGCCACGCTCCTCGGCCTGCTGGCCAGGTCCGACGATCCGGCGGATGCCCCGGCGCGGGATACAGCTTATGCCGAGCGCGTGATCGCGGCGACGCAGCGGCTCGGCTACGGCCTCAGGCAGGGCGGGCCGATCTGGCCGCATTCCGGCGCGGTGGCCCTGCCGATCACGGAGGGCGAAGGGTGCTCGGCTGCATCAGCGCGATCTGGATGGCGCGGGTGATCGGCCACGACGAGGGCGTTGAGCGCTGCCTCACGCCCTTGCGAGCGGCCAAGGCCACCATCGAGGCCCGGCTGGCGGGAGGGGCCGATCAGGACGTGGCTCTGTCCACCAGCCGGGCAAATTGAAACCTTCGCTCGCCCGACGAGCAAAACGCCTCCTACAACCGATCTGCTGCAGCCGGCATGACGATGCCTGCCTGGGAAAACGCCGCGATCGATTAACCGACGCGCAGCGATAATTTGGAGGAGCGCACCGATGCCAGGAGTACACGCGGAGTCGCACGTCGCCAATCCGATGACGCTCAACAGTGCACAATGGCGCGTTGTGGCCCTGGCGAGTCTCGGCGGATCGCTTGAATACTACGAATTCATTATATACGGAATTTTTTCTTAATACATTGCAAAACAATTCTTCCCGGCGACCGATCAATACGTCTCGCTAATTCTTTCGTTCTCTGTGCTGGCGTTGGGCTTTCTCGCCCGGCCGATCGGTGGCGTCGTGCTGAGTTGGATCGGCGACCGCTATGGCCGGAAACCTGTGTTTCTCGGCTCGCTCTTCGCGACAACGACTGCGACGATCCTGATCGGCTTGCTTCCGTCCTATGAGAGCTGGGGGCTTGCCGCTCCGTTGCTACTCATCGCGCTTCGCCTCATCCAGGGGATCTGCCTGGGCGGCGAGTTGCCGGGCGCCTTGACCTACGCAGTGGAGGCGGCCCCCAAACGGGAAGGGCTTGCCTGCGGCATCATCATCCTATGCGTCAACGCCGGAGTGCTTGTCGCCACGCTGGTCAATCTCGGCGTTCAGCACGTCTTCGCACCGACCGATGTCGCTGCGTATGGTTGGCGGATCGCGTTTCTCCTCGGTGGACTGATCGGCTGCATCAGCTACCTCATGCGTCGCACTTTGGAGGAATCACCTGAATTCATCCGCATGCATTTGGTTGCGAGCAATCCGGCGATCGAATTGCTTCGCGATCACAGCCGGGCCATCGTGACCGCTGCTGCTGTTGTGGCGGCCGTCGGCGGCTTCAACGGCATGCTGTACGGATTCGTGCCGGTCTATCTGGTTCAATCGCTCCACTACAGCCCCGCCCTCGTCTCACAAGCCATGACGGTGGCGCTCCTGGTCAGTTCCGCCGGTCTGTTCGTCACGGCTTGGCTCGGCGACCGCCTGCCGAGACACCTCGTGCTGCGGGCCGGCGCGATCGTGCTGCTCCTCGTTCTGCCGATCTGGGCCCTGATCGTGACGGGCAGCGAGCACTTGGTGATACTTCTCGGGCTGCTTTCGTTGGCTTTCTCGATTTCGAGCGGCATCTGGCCGAGCATCGTCGCGACGATCTTTCCGACCCGCGTGAGGTTCAGCGGCATCGCACTCTCGTACAACATATCCGTGACGCTTTTGTCGGGCTTCGCGCCCCTTGCGGCCTCGATGATGATCGAGCGAAGCAGCAATCTAATGGCGCCAGCTTACTACGTCGCCTTCTGCACTCTGATTACGTTGGCGAGTACCTTTGTTCTTCCGAGCTTCGGCCGCCCGACCGGGACTTCCTATCGTCCGCGCACAGCGTGAGGTGATCGCGGTCTCGGTCCTGTTCGGCACCAAGGCGGCGATCGCCACCGACCTGTTTGCGGAGGGCTCGGAGCGCCAATTGTAGGTCGGCGTAGCGGTCTCCCTCGGCCTGATCGCGATGATCTTCATCGGCTTCAAGAGCAGGTTCGCCACGGCCACCGAGATCGCGCCTTCGCGGCGCTCTACGCGGTCGTCGTCGGCGCGGCGGTGTTCGGCGAATTGAGCTGACGCAATCTGGCGCGATCCTTCGTACAAGGGGCGAGTCGCTCGGGCCTCGTCCTGTTCATCGTCGCGGTGGCGCAGGCCCTCGCCTTCGTGCTGACGTTGCAACAGGTGCCCCGCGCGCTCGGCGAGCTGATGGTCGGCCTGTCGCAATCGAGCGGGACTTGGCCGTTCCTGCTGCTCTCGATCGCGCTCCTGATCGTCATGGGCTCGGTGCTGGAGGGCGCGGCGGCGCTGATCATCTTCGGGCCGCTGCTGGTGCCGATCGCTTCCCGGCTCGGCCTCGATCCGCTGCGTCTCGTGGTCGTGCTGGTGATCGCTATGGGGATCGGGTTCCTCGCCCCGCCGCTGGGGCTTAGGGCTCTACGGTGCCTGCGTGATCGGGCACGTCCCGATCGAGCGGACGGTGAGGCCGATTCTGGGCTACCTCAGCCTGCTATTTGCCTGCCTGCTGCTGATCGCCTTCGTGCCGGCCCTCAGCACCGGGCTGCAGCGGCTGCTGGGTTATTGAGGACGCGACCATGAAGCTGCCTCGTCGAGCGCGTGCGCCACGAGGGCGACATCGCCCTGGTCGCAGACTACCTTGTCGCGGCCGCCGCCGGGGTCGACCTCGTCGCCTCCGACTGGCTCACCCGCGGTTGCGACCACCAGGATCCACGTCCTCGCCGACATGATCCGCCGCCCGGGCGTCATCCACCTCACGCCCGGCAACGCCAGCGCCGTGAAGACCGCGCCCGCCGTGCCGGCCCGGTCATCGGTCTGGTCATGCCCCGCACCCGCGCCCGCAAGCGCGAGATCCGCCTCGACAAGCGGCGCTTTCGTGACCGCCGGCGGTGCGGGGCGGTGTTCTGCGACCTCACGGATTTCCGCCGCATTGCCACCCGCTCGGACAAGCACGACTGCAACTTCGCCTCGGCCCTTGCTCTGGCTGCCGTCATCACCCTTTGGAACTGATTGGGTCCCTTGCCCAAGCCGACGGACGCAGCCTGCATCCACCCACCGACGAGCGGGCCGGCACGAACCGCGGGATGCAATGCGCGGACGAGCCCGACCCGGCAGCATCCCTGCTCGCGCCCGGCACGGCAATCCGGATTTCGCTCCGAAGACAGCGTGCATGTGATGTCCCTGTTTTTTCATGATGCTGAAAACGACGCAAATCACATCCGTGGTCGGGAGATCTCGTCAGACTGATTGACACGTGACAGGCCCTCACTCAGGCTCGGAAACAACAAATTATCGAGAAGACGATCCCGGGGAGGATACAGGATGAAAGCTTTGATCGCGTTTGTCTTGATCGCGACCGACCTGACGGCGTCGCACGCGCAGGCTCAGACGAGGCCAATCAAGATCGGCGTGCTGAACGACCAGTCCGGGCAGTACGCGGATGCCTCCGGCCCGGCATCGGTCGAGGTCGTCAGGATGGCGATCCAGGATTTCGGCGGAAAGCTGCTCGGCCTGCCGATCGAGATGATCTCGGCCGACCACCAGAACAAGCCGGATATTGGGTCCGGCATTGCCCGCAAATGGTACGATACCGAGAACGTCAACGTCGTTCTGGATCTCTCCAACTCGGCTGTCGCACTTGCCGTCTCGGAGATCACACGCGAGAAGAACAAGATCATGATCGCGTCCTCGGTTGGGACGTCGGCGCTGACCAATGAGAAGTGCTCACTTAACAGCTTCCAATGGTCGTACAATACTTACGCCCTAGCGCGCAGCACGACGAAGGCTCTCGTCGAGCAGGGCGGAAAAGACTGGTTCTTTCTGACGGCCGACTACGCCTTCGGCCATGCGCTCGAGAACGACGCCAGGTCTGTGGTGACGCAACTCGGCGGGCATGTGCTCGGCGCCGCCCGGCATCCCTTCGGCACGAACGACTTCTCGTCTTTCCTCATCCAGGCGCAGAACTCCGGGGCGGGCGTGCTCGGGCTGGCCAATACCGGCCTCGACGTCTCCACCGCCCTGCGGCAGGCGCATGAATTCGGCGTCCTCGGCAAGAGCAGCAAGATGAAAGCGGCGGCCCTGCTTCTCCAGATCACCGACACCCACGCGGCCGGCCTCGCTAATGCACAGGGCCTCTACATGTCGGAAGCGTATTACTGGGACCGTGACGACGACTCCCGCCGGTTCGGCAAACGGTTTTCGAGAAGATCGGACGCATGCCGACCATGGTGCAAGCCGGTCTCTACTCGGCGACGATGCACTACCTGAAGGCCGTCCAAGCTGCCGGCACCTCAGAGACCGCCAAAGTTCTTGCGAAGATCGTAATTACCCAGGGGGTACCGGGACGGGGTCGTCATGGCTTAGGTGTCAGGTCGCCCCCCCCCTTGCCGTCTGACGGTTTGGCTGATTCCCTGTCGGGATGAGCCGCAGCGATCTGGAGCGCCTGAGCAAGGAGGAGTTGATCGAGCTGGTGCTGCGCTTGCATCGGCCGGCGAAGACCTCGCGCACCTCGTCCAAGCCGCCGGCGAGCGACCGCAAGGAGCGGCGGGAGAAGTCCCGCCCCGGCGGGGCCAAGCCTGGGCACGAGGGGCACAAGCGGGAGCTGACGTCGGATCCGGATCAGGTGATGGAGCATCGGCCCTCCGCCTGCTCATCGTGCGGTGAGCCGCTGCCGGCCGATTGTCCGGCCGAGGTCGTCAGCGTGCACGAGCGGATCGACCTGCCGCCCGTTCGTCCGGTGGTGGAGCAGCACCGGCGCCTGTGCGTGACCTGCCCGGCCTGCCGGACCCGGGTCGCCGCCCCGCGTCCGGCGGGAGCCGACGCGACACCGTTCGGGCCGCGGCTGCACGCGGTGGCGACGTACCTGAAGACCTTCCAGGCGCTGTCCTACGAGCGGTTGCAGGCGGCGTTGTCGGACCTGTTCGGGCTGAGGCTGAGCCAGGGCGGGCTGATGAACGTGCTGCGCCGCGCCCAAGGCTGCTTTGCCGAAGGCCGGGACGCGGCGCTGGCGCGTCTGCGGCAAGCCCCCATCGTGGCCTCGGATGAGACCGGGGTGCGCATCGAGGGCACCAACAGCTGGCACTGGGTGTTCCGCTGCGACGACGCGGTGGTTCATCACGCCGCCCCGAGCCGGTCCGCCGCCGTCGTTGGCGAGGTGATGGCCGGGCACCGGCCGGCGGTGTGGCTCTCGGATCGCTACTCGGCCCAGCAGGGCCACGGCGAGCGCCAGCAGACCTGCCTGGCGCACCTCGCCCGCGACGTGGCCTACGCGGTTGAAGCCGGCAACGACCTCTTCGCCCTGCGGCTCCAGTGGTGGCTCGACAAGGCCTTCGGGCTCGCCCGCCGGCTGACCGCGTTGGCGGCCTCGACCCTGGCGCGCAAGCGGCGCGAGTTGGAGCGGGACCTCGACGCCATCCTGAAGGCCCCCGCGACGGGCGATCTGGCCCAGGCGCTCCAGACCCGGATGCAGCGGGCCCGTGACCAACTCCTGACCTACGTGGCCTTCCCGGGGAAGGTGGACGTGACGAACAACGCCTGCGAGCGCGCCCTGCGGCCGGCCGTGGTCCAGCGCAAGGTGACGAACGGCTATCGGGCGATGTGGGCGGCCAAGGGCGAGGCGGACGTGCGCACCGTCGTCGCCACCGCTGCGCTCAGAACAAAGGCGACACCCTTCGCCACCCTGCTCGCCACCATCACCGACTGATCAAAACCCTGTCTCCAACTACAGGGGGGGACATGCGTGCCGAAAAAATACCCCCTGGGTAATTACCGAAGATCCATTCGTTGCCAGTCAACGATTTTTTTCTCGAAGAACGGACATGTGCGGGAAGACGGGATGAACATTCATGAATATTATTTGCTTCGGGTGAAGAGTCATGAAGAGTCGAAGGCTCCCTGGGATTATTATGAGGTTATATCAACCATCTCCGGAGAGGACGCGAACATTCCGCGCGCGGAGAGCAAGTGCTCGCTGATGAAGAGGTCGTGACGGATCGGTCCCTCTGCTGTCCCGAATCCGCTCCGAGATGGCAAAGTCGACACGTGTCATGCTCGCCGAGACGCCCGATCCGCATTGCCGGAGCACCGTCCGAGAGCCGCGCCATCGTCCCCATCGCGCAGCGCAAGCGGGTGCACCGTGCTCCGCACAGGCGTGAAGCGCGGCAGCGGGCGGCGGGCGCTTCGACACACCCGGGATCCGGCGCGGTCGATCCGGCTCCCAAGGATCACCAGCAAACCGCCAGGACGACACGATGACCGATACGCAGATCCGTCTCCCCGACGGCAGTTGCGACTGCCACTTTCACATCTACGGACCGTTCGAGCGCTTCCCCGCCGGCTCGGAAGGACGATTCACGCCCGCTCGGCCTTTCACGATCGAAGACACCTTCGCGCTCTGGGACCGCATCGGCGTGACGCGCGGCGTGATCGTGCATGCGGTCGGAGCGGGGGAGGACAACGCGGTCACGTTCGACGCGCTGCGCCGCTTCCCAGACCGGTTGCGGGCGACCGCCATCCTGCGACCGGACGTCTCCGACCGTCGGCTCGACGAACTGACCGATGCAGGTTTCAAGGCCGTCCGCGTCACCATGATCCGCCAGGACGGCAAGCCCGTCTTGACGCTGGGAACGAGCTTCGACGACCTCGTCGAACTCGCCCCCCGTCTGGCGGAGCGCGGCTGGCACGCGCAGATCTGGATCGAGAGCTCGGACCTAGCGGCAGCTGCCGAGAGCCTGGAGCGGCTGCCCCTGACCTACGTGATCGATCACATGTGCCGGACGATGGCCGACAAGGGTCATCGGCACCCCCGACTACGTCGCCTTCACGGAGCGGCTGAAGACCGGTCGCTACTGGGTCAAGATCTCCGGTGCCGACCGCAACACCCGCACGGGCCGGCCCTACCGGGATACCGCGCCCTTCATGCAGGCGATCGTGGAGGCCGCGCCGGACCAGGTCGTGTGGGGCAGCGACTGGCCGCATGTCGGACACACGGACGAGTCACGCCCGAACATCCAGGATCTGCTGCGCCTCTTCTGGGACTGCGTTCCCGACGAGGCTGTTCGACGCAAGATCCTGGTCGAGAATCCGACGCGCCTCTACGGCTTCTGAGAGAAGCCGAAATCCACATTGCACAGCAATTCATCGGATTTTGCATGACGGCATCGGCGAAGGCGACACCCATGAAGACGTTGCCGCTCGAAGGCATCACGGTCCTGGATCTCGGTCAGGTCTACCAGGGGCCCGATGCCGGATTTCTGCTGGCGCAGGCCGGCGCGACGGTGATCAAGATCGAGCCTCCGCGCGGCGAGCCGGTGCGCCATCGCGCGCTCATCAGCAAGGGCAACGCCGTCCCCTTCGCGATGCTCAACGCCAACAAGCGCAACGTCAGCCTCAACCTGAAGTCGCCGGAGGGTGTGGAGTTCTTGAGGTCGCTCGCCGCGAAGGCGGATGTGCTGCTGGAGAACTATGCCCCCGGGGTGCTCGACCGGCTGGGTGCCGGCTACGACGCGCTGAGCGCGCTCAATCCGCGCCTCATCTACGCGTCAGCGACGGGCTACGGCCTGTCGGGACCGGACCGCGACAACCTCGCCATGGACCTGACGATCCAGGCCGTGTCCGGAATGATGAGCGTCACCGGCTTCCCGGACGGACCGCCCGTGATGGCTGGTCCCGCCATCTCGGACTTCCTCACGGGCATCCATCTCTACGGTGCGATCATGACAGCGCTCTACAGCCGCGAGAGGACCGGCCGGGGACAGCTCGTCGAGGTCGCGATGGTCGAGGCCTGCTACCCGGCGATGGCCTCGAACCTCGCGGATGTCTTCAACCGCAAGGCCGCCGCTCCCCGCACCGGCAACCGCCACGGTGGGCTCGCCGAAGCGCCCTACAACGTCTACCCGGCCTCCGACGGCTACGTGGCGATCATCAGCGTCAACGAATCCCACTGGGTCGGGCTGGCGACGGCCATGGGCCGCGAAGACCTCATCGCCGATCCGCGCTTTGCCACCGTGCGCGACCGCCTGCGGCACATCGATCTGACGGACGAGATCATCGGCCGATGGTCGGCCGCACGCACGCGAGAGGAAATCACGCAGGCCTGCCGCCGCAACAAGGTGCCGTGCGCCCCGGTCCGCGACCTCCTGGAGGTGACGCAGGATCGCCATCTCCACGATCGCGGCATGCTGCGTGCGATCGACCACCCCGAATACGGCGAGATCCTCGTCCACCGGACGCCGCTGATCCTGCACGGTGCCGGTGCGCCGGACTACGTCCCCTCCGCTCGCCTCGGCCAGCACAATGCCGAGGTGCTCGGCGAGTATCTCGGGCTGCCCGAGAGCGAGATCAGCGCGCTCCACGAATCCGGCGCGCTCGCCCGGGCCTCCGCGTGACGACGTCCATGCCGGGCGCTCTCCTCGTTTCCTTCGCGCGGCGCCCGCCCCGACACGTCGGCCATGCTCGCAGCACCAGGCGAGCGCGCTGTGGCGCGCCGCTAGTGGAGGCGATCTCCGTGGGCGGGAGGTCGGGTGCCGCCGGGACCGAGCCCAGGCGCCCGGCTACCCGGCACCGTCCTCCGGGGCGCCCGGACGCAGGGGGCTTGCGGAGGTTACGCCGAGGCGCGGTCCCGGCGGCGTGAGACGGCCGCTCTCGCCGCGCGTGCGGGATCGTCTGCCAGGCATCGCGCGCATCGTTTCCAGGCTCGATGACACCGAGGCTCATATGGTCAAACTGTTCGAGAAGGTCTCCTTGCGGGGTCTTGAACTCAAGAACCGAATCGTTGTCTCGCCGATGGGCATGTATTCGGCCGAGAACGGCTGCGTGACGCCCTTTCACCTCGTCCATTACGGCAAGTTCGCCATGGGCGGGGCCGGGCTCGTCATCGTCGAGCAGACCTCCGTGAGCCGACACGGCCGGATCACCAACGGCGATCCGGGCCTATGGCACGACAACCAGATCGACGGAATGCGGCAGGTCGTGCACGTGATCAAGGCGAACGGAGCCGCCGCCGGCATCCAGATCAACCATGGCGGCCGCAAGTCGGGCCAGCAGCGGGTCTTCCGTGGCAACGGGCCCCTAACGGACCGCGACATCGAAATGGGCGAGGAAACCTGGACGCCGACGGGTCCCTCGGACGTGCGGTTCGCCGACGGCTATTCCGATCCGGTCCCGCTCAGCAAGGACGGGCTCATCGGCACCCGCGACGCATTCGTGGCGGCCGCCCGGCGGGCGGTGCTGGCGGGCTTCGACCTCGTCGAACTGCACATGGCCCACGGCTACCTTCTGCAATCCTTCCTCTCACCGCTCGCGAATTTCCGGACGGACGAGTATGGCGGGGCGCGCGAGAACCGGATGCGGTTCCCGCTGGAGGTGACGCGAGCCGTCCGAGCGGCGATCCCGGCCGGGATGCCGCTCTTCGTTCGCATCTCCGCGACGACTGGATCGAAGGCGGCTGGGAGATCGAGGACAGTGTCGTCTTCGCGCGCGAGCTCAAGGCGCTCGGCGTCGATCTCGTCGATTGCTCGACCGGTGGGAATCTGCGCGTCGGCTCGACCAACGCTAACCTCGCGCGCGGCCCGGGCTACCAGGTTCCCTTCTCCGATCAGATCCGGCGTGAATCGGGCATCGCCACAGGAGCCGTCGGCATGATTCGGACGCCCGACCTCGCCGAACGCATCCTGCAGGACGGCAAGGCGGACCTGATCTTCCTGGCGCGCCAGATGCTGTTCGACCCGTTCTGGGCGCATCACGCGGCCGAGCACTTCGGACTCACGGGAAACTTCGAGGCGTGGCCCGAGCAATACGGATGGTGGCTCGCAAAGTGGGGACACGCGCTGCGTGCCAACCACGAGAACCTGCACGGTCTCGATCCGCGCGGGGGTGACGAAGGGTGAGCGGCCGTTTCGCCGCGACCGGCGCCGCCGGCGGTCGCGGCGCCGTCCCGGCGATCCGGAACCAGGCGTCGTAGAGCGCCGGCAGAAAGACCGGCGTCAGCGCCGTCGCGACTGCGACGCCGCCCATGATCGCGCAGGCCATCGGCCGCCGGAACACCGTCGGGCCGATCGACACCATGCCGGGAACGGCGCCGGCCGTGGTGAGCAGGACCGCGGACGAAGCGGTGGCTTGCGGCCTCCACCGCCGCCACCCGGGGCTCAGGCCCCCGTGAAGGCCGGGGCCCGGCGCTCCGCCATCGCGCGCACGCCCTCCTTGAAGTCGGCAGTCGCGAAGTGCTTCTGCTGCTCGGCCAGCCCGTGCTCCGTCGCCGCGGCGATCGCGTCGGCAAGGCCGGCGCGGAGCGTCGCACGGGTCGACTGCACGGCGATCGGCGAGGAGACCGCGATCTCCTCGGCGAGCGCCAGGGCGGCGGGGCGGATCTCGTCGGTCGGGACGAGCAGGTCGACGAGACCGATGTCGCGGGCCTGCGACCCGGTGATCCGCCGCCCGGTGTAGAACAGCAGGGCCGCCTGCTGGGCGCCCACGATGCGCGGCAGTGTCACGCTGAGCCCGAAGCCCGGATGGAAGCCGAGCCGGCTGAAATTGGCGGTGAAACGCGATTCCTCGGACGCCACCTGGAAATCGCCGACGAGCGACAGGCCGAGCCCGCCCCCGACCGCCGCGCCCTGCACGGCCGCGATCACCGGCACCGGGCAGCGGAACAGGCGGACGGCCTGGCGGTAGAGGTGATCGGTGCCGCGGTCCTGCGCGGTCCCGACCGTGTCCGAGGCGGGGCGGGAGAAGTTCGCCCCGGCGCAGAAGTTCCTGCCGGCGGCGCACAGGACGATCGCCCGTAGGCCGGCAGCCACGAAGCCGTCGAAGGCCTCGGCGAGGTCGCCGATCAGCTCCTTGTCGAAGAAGTTGTTGGGCGGCCGGTCGATCTCCGCGATCCCGACATGACCCTGTTGCTCGAGACGGACATCGCTCATCGCAGACCCAAACCTCTCGCGATCATACCCCGGAGAATCTCCCGCGTGCCGCCGCGCAGCGAGAACGAGGGCGCGGTCAGGACCAGGTGTGCCAGGACGGAGGGCAGCACCTCGGCCGCCTCGTCCTCCGGCTCGACATCGGCGACGAGGCGGATGACCTCGACGGTCTCCTGCTCCAGCACGTTGCCGAGATCCTTGACCAGGGCGGCCTGGAGCGCCGGGTCCTCGCCCGCCCGGAGCATTCCGGCGACGGAGCGGGAGAGCCGGCGCAAGGTGACGATGTGGCTCGTCAGGCGCCCGAGCGCGACCGCGGCGCGGTCCGGCGCGTCGGGGGCCAGCGCCCGCACCGCCTCGGCGAGCAGCGTGAAGGACGACAGGAATCGGTCGGGGCCGCTGCGCTCGTAGGCGAGCTCGCCCGTGACCTGCTTCCAGCCGTCGCCCTCCCGGCCAAGAATCGCGTCCTCCGGCAGGAACAGATCCTGGATCGCCACCTCGTTGAAGTGGTGCTCGCCGCGCATGTCGATGATCGGGCGCACCGTCATTCCGGCGCCGCGGGCCTTCGCCATGTCGACGAGGAACTGGCTAGCTCCGGCATGCCGGTCGGCGTCGGACTTGGCCTCGGTGCGGCAGAACAGGATCATGTAGTCGGCCTCGTGCGCCCCCGAGGTCCAGACCTTGGTGCCGTTGACGAGCCAGCCGCCCTGGACGCGCTGCGCTCGCGTGCGGGCCGCCGCGAGGTCGGATCCGGAATCGGGCTCGCTCATGCCGATGCAGAACGAGCACTCGCCGGCGGCGATGCGCGGCAGGATCGCGGCCCGCTGCTCCTCGGTGCCGTTGCGCAGGAGGTTGGGCCCGCTCTGGCGGTCGGCCACCTAGTGGTAGCCGACGGGCGCCCCGGCCGCGAGCATCTCCTCCAGGACGACGTAGCGCTCGAGCGCCGAGCGCTCGTGGCCGCCGTAGCGCCTCGGCCAGGTCATGCCGATCCAGCCCCGCTCCGCCATCTTGCGGCTGAAGGCGCGGTCGCGCCCGCTCCAGGAGGCGGCCCGCTGCTGGGGCGTCCGGTCGCCGAGCTCGGCGGCCACGAAGGCGCGGACCTCGGCGCGAAGCCGCTCCGTTGCCTCGGAGGACGGGGGCGGGGGCGCGAAGGCGAGGGCGTTCTGCATGGGCGGAGTTCCTGGAGGCGGCGGAGTTCCTGGGGTCGCAGCGGGGGCGGTCCTAGGCGGGGCTTCGCGTCAGGCCGGGGCGACGACGAGGAGGGCGTCGGCGATGGTGCAGCCGCCGCCCTTCGGATGCACGATGACCGGGTTCAGCCCGAGTTCCGCGATCCGGGGCGCCGCGACCGCGAGCCGGGACAGACCAGCGACGAGGCGGGCGAGCGCGGCCGCATCGGCGGGCGGCGCGCCGCGAAAGCCCGCGAGCAGGCGCGCGCTCCGCATGTCGCCCAGCATCGCCGCCGCCTCGGCCTCGTCGACCGGGGCGATCCGGTGGACGGTATCGCGCCAGATCTCGGCCTGGGTACCGCCGGCCCCGACGGTGACGACGGGTCCGACGGCCGGGTCGCGCACCACGCTGACGATCACCTCCACTCCCCCCGGTGCCATGCGCTCGAGGAGGACGCCCTCGATCACGGCCTCCGGCGCGTACTGCGCCGCCGCCTCCAGGATGCCGCGATAGGCCTCCCGGAGCGCGTCCGGTCCGGCGACCCCGAGCCGGGCGCCTCCGGCCTCGGTCTTGTGGGTGATCCCGGGCGAGACGACCTTCACGGCGAGCGGGTAACCGACCGCCTCCGCCGCCCCGTCGAGCTCGGCCTCGGTCCGCACCAGGCGCGACGGGGCGGTCGCGATCCCGCAGGCCGCCAGGACCGCCTTCGCGGCCGGTTCAGTCAGCGGCCCAACGGTGTCGAGCAGGGCGGCGGTCCGCAAGCCTTCGCTCGGCAGGGTCTCGCCCGGCCCGGCTCCGACCGCGCCGGTCCGCGCCAGGGCACGGGCGGCGTCGGCCAGGAAGCTCATCGAGCGCATCACCGCGACGCCGGCCCCGGCCATCGTGGCGAGGCCGAGCGGGGAGGGGAGGGTGTAGGAATGGACGAGCATTGGCTTGCGCCACGCCGCGACGAGGGCGCGCAGATCCGTCCCGTCCAGGGGCACGCGGTGCGGGTTCGCCAGCGAGGTCACGATCACGATGATGTCGATGTCGTCGTCCTCAAGCAGGAGGTTTGCCGCCCGCAGCGTGCCGCCGCCCTGCGCGCCCTGGGCGGTGAGGTCGACCGGGTTGCGGGCCGTACCGTAGCTCGGGATGAACGCCCGGATCTGCGCCTGCGTCGCCGCCGAGAGAGGCGCCACCCGAAGGCCGGCGAGGCCCAGGCTGTCGGTCGCGAGCGCCCCGGCGCCGCCCGATACGGTCAGGATCGCGACCCGGTCGCCGCGCGCCGGCGGGTTGGTGATCAGCGCGGCCATCACCGAGAGCGCCTCGTCGAGGTCGCTCGCCGCGACGATGCCGAGCTGCCGAAACAGCGCCTCGTAGCCCGCTTGCCACCCCGTCATGCTGGCGGTGTGCGAGGCGGCCGCGGCGCTCCCGGCCTCCGTACCGCCGACTTTGATGGCGACCACAGGCTTGGCCTTCCGGGCCGCCGCCCGGGCGGCGGCCCGGAAGGTCGGAAGGTCGCGGATGCTCTCGATGAACAGGAGGACGGCGCCGGTCTCCGGATCCTCGGCCATGTGGCGAAGGAAATCCGCCGCCGACAGGTCGGCCTCGTTCCCGGTGCTCACGATCGACGAGAACGACAGGCCGAGCGCCCGCCCGCGGTTGTAGAGCGCAAAGCCGATGCCGCCGCTCTGCGCCACCACGCCGATGCGCCGGGGCGAGACCGGCGGACCGCCGACCGTCGGGTCCTCGACCGCGGGGCTGAAGGTCGCCGTCACCCGTCCCGGCTCGTTGTGGAAGCCCTCCGCGTTCGGGCCGCAGATCCGCATCCCGGTCCGCCGCGCCAGCGCGGCGATCCGGCCCTGGAGGTCGGGTGCGGCCGCCGCATCCTCGGCGAAGCCCGACGAGATGACGACGGCGTTGCGGACCCCCGCCGCGGCGCATTGCTCGAGGGCGGTCAGGACGGCCCCGGCCGGGATCGCCACCGGGGCGAGGTCGACGGGAGCGCCGATCGCCGCGACGTCCGGGTAGCAGCGCAAGCCGTCGATCTCGGGGTAGCTCGGATTGATCGGGTAGATCCGGCCGGCGTAGCCGTTGGCGCGCAGGAGGTGGAGGAGGGCGCCGCGGATATGCGTGCGCTCGGGCGAGGCGCCGATGATGGCGATCGATTCCGGCGCGAGCAGCGACGTCAGAGAGGCGCTCATGTCAGGCAGCCTCCGTGATCATGGACCAGAGTCCGTCGGCGCCGGCCGCCAGGGCCTTGTGGCCGACGAGGGCGTTCCACTCGGCCTCGTTGCCGAACTCGTCCCGCCACGCCCACAGGCGGCGCGTCAGGGGGTGAAGCTCGTATTCTTGCGTGAAGCCGATCGCGCCGTGGACCTGATGCGCGATGGCCGCCGCGATCGAGGCGGCCTCCCCGGCGCGTGCCTTGGCGGCGCCGACCACGAACGGGTCGAGGCCGGCGGCGAACGCGTCGGCCGCCACGTCGGCCGCCACGTCGGCCGCCACGTCGGCCGCGGCGCCGGCAGCGGCGGCCTGACCGGCGAGCACCGCCATGCTCTGCTGGATCGCCTGGAACTTCCCGATCGGACGCCCGAACTGCACCCGGGTCTGCACGTATGAGACGCAGACGGCGAGGATGCGCGACAGGGCCCCGGCCATCTGCGCGGTCCGCAAGGCGGCTCCGGCCGCCCGGAGCTGCGCGGGCGAGACCGGGGCGCGTCCCGCCGTCACCGGAGCGTCGATGGAGACCGCGTCGCGCGGTTCGTCGGCGACGTTGCGCCCCTCCGCGATCGTGAAGGCGCCGGCCGGGACGCACGCCACCATCGGACCCTCCGGCCCCTCCGCCACCACGGCGATCGCGGCGGCCCGGCGGCCCCACGGTACCCGCGCCGCCGTCCCGGCAAGGCGCCAGCCCCCGTCCGCCCTCGACAGGGCGAGGCTGTCGCGCCGCACCGGCGCGACCGTCAGGATCCCGGCGGGCACCGGCAGCCCGGCCCGGGCGAGGAGCCATCCCGCCAGCATCGTCTCGGCCAACGGTACGGGCGCGGCATGGGCCGCCGCGACCCGGACCAGCCCGAACGCCTCGGCCGCGCTCGCGCCGAACCCGCCGCTCTCCTCCGGGAGGAGGGCCGCCGTAAACCCGGCATCCTCGACCGCCGCCCAGAGTGCCGTCGGCCAGTGTCCGCCATCGGCGGCCTGCAGGACGGTCTTGCTGACCTGGGAGGCGAACAGGCGCTCGGCGCTGTCCGCAAGCTGATCGCTCATGGCGTGGTCTCTGACGTGTCCCCCGGGGCAGACCATCGGCCCGCGGGTGCGTCCCGGGCAAGCGTCGCAGCGCCGGGCCTTGCGCTTTCGCGATCGTGAAAACGCGCGCAGACCGGAGAAAAGCCTTGCTGAGAAGAGGGATGCGCGTGCCCGTTCCAGGACAGGGCGGCTCGTCCCCGGCACCGGCTGCCGCAACACCTCAGGGTCGGTTTGAGTTGCGAGACCAGCCTGGCGAGGGAAGTTTCTATCCCATCCGTGAACGCATTCTGAGAACCTGTTTAAGTGGATTTGACTGCCGAAATCTGGCAGTGAGCATAAGATATCGTACCCACTCCCCTCATCCTGAGGTGTTGGTCGATCAAAGATTGGCCGACCTCGAAGGAGGGCTCCAAGGATCGCAGAGGCTTCTGGAGCCCTCCCTCAGAGTCCGTTCGGAAAGG
>NZ_LABX01000068.1 GCF_001043915.1 Methylobacterium aquaticum
CACCGCCACGGCGGCCCCGGTGCGCGGGTTGCGGCCGCGCCGCGCCTCCCGGCGCTTGACCGAGAAGGCGCCGAAGCCACGCAGCTCGACCCGGTCGCCCCGCGCCAGCGCATCCGCGATCGTGTCCAGGATGGCGTTGACGATGTTCTCGACGTCGCGCTGATACAGGTGCGGGTTCTGCTCGGCGATCTTGAGGACCAGCTCGGACTTGATCATGGGCAATATGGTCTCGAGAGAGGCGGGGCCGGCCGGGGACGACGCACGGGAAGGGATTACGGGCGCCAGACCGCGAGCAGGCCGCCCTGGGTCAGGCTGGCGGTCTCGGTGCCGGCCTGCCGCAGGCGGGCGGCGAGGTCGTCGTAGCCGAGTAGCCCGGCCCCGACGGCCGCGGCCGAGAACAGGCCGAAGCGGCTGTCGGAGCGCGGCTTCCAGTCCCGCACCGGCAGGTTCTTGGGGATGCCTTTCTCGCGCTCGAGCCAGGCGACGGCCTGGCGCTCGCTGCCGGTCTCGTCGATCAGGCCGAGCGGCACGCTCTGGCGGCCGCTGAACACCCGTCCGTCCGCCACCACCTTGATCTGGTCGGGGTTCATCTTGCGGCGCTCGGCCACCAGGTCCTTGAACCAGCCATAGGTGTCGCCGACGATCGCCTGGAGGGCGGCGCGGGCCTCCGGCGGGGTCGGGTGGAAGCCGCTCGGCTCGGCCTTGAGCGGCGACGACTTCACCTCGTCGACCTTCACCCCGACCTTGTCGAGCAGGCCCGACACGTCCGGGTACTGGAACAGCACGCCGATCGAGCCGACGAGGCTGGTCTCGCGGGCGACGATGTGGTCGGCGGCGATCGCCGTGATGTAGGCGCCCGAGGCCGCCGTGCCGTCGACGAAGGCGACGATCGGCTTCTTCTCGGCCAGCGCACGCAGGTTGCGGAACAATTCCTCCGAACCGGTGGTGGTGCCGCCCGGCGAGTTGATCGAGACGACGACGCCCGAGACCGCGCTCGAGTCGCCGACGCGCTTCATCAGCTCGCGGGTCTTCTCGCTGCCGGCGATGAAGCCGTCGATGCTGATGCGGGCGATCTGCGGCGTGGCGGCGGAGAACCCCCGGCCCCCGGCCGCCCGCCAGCCGACGGCGCCGGCGGCGACGATCAGCGCCCCGATCCCAACGGCGCGCCAGACGGACAGCTTCCGGCGCAAGGAACGCCGGTCGAGGAGAAGTTCGGCATCGATGGCCATGCGGCGCCCATATCCTGGTCTGACCCCAGAGGCGCCAGTACCGCAGGGGCGCTCCCTGCAAGTCATTGGCGCATCTCGCTCCCGCGGTGTTCTACCCTCGGCCGTCGCGCAGCGGCAAGACCGGTTTCTCGGCATCCCCCTTTCCGATCGCGGGAATTCGCGCGGGAAGCCGGATGCGAGAACGCCCGCGCGGGGTGTCCCCGCGCGGGCGTCCGGTCGTCGTCGGGGTGTCCGGGCCGCGAGGCCTGGACGGATCCCTTGCTTTGGATCCCTTACTTCCTGTCGCCCTGGCGAGCCTTGAGGGCCGCGCCGAGGATGTCGCCGAGCGAGGCGCCCGAATCGGCGGAGCCGTACTGGGCGATCGCCTCCTTCTCCTCGGCCATTTCGAGGGCCTTGATGGAGAGCTGGACGCGGCGGGCCTTGCGGTCGAACTGCGTCACGCGCGCATCGACCTTCTCGCCGGCGGCGAAGCGCTCGGGGCGCTGGTCGTTGCGCTCGCGGGCGAGATCGGCCCGGCGGATGAAGGTCTGGAGGTCGGAATCGACGATCTTGACCTCGATGCCCGAATCCTTGACCTCGAGCACCTCGCAGGTGACCACCTGGCCCTTGCGGATGCCCTCACCCGCATCGGCGAAGGGATCGCCGGCGAGCTGCTTGATGCCGAGCGAGATGCGCTCCTTCTCGACGTCGACGTCGAGAACCTGGGCGCGCACCATGTCGCCCTTCTTGAACTCGTCGATGACCTGCTCGCCCGGACGGTTCCAGTCGAGGTCCGAGAGATGGACCATGCCGTCGACGTCGCCCTCGAGGCCGATGAACAGACCGAACTCGGTCTTGTTCTTGACCTCGCCCTCGACCTCGGTACCCGGCGGGTGCTTCTCGGAGAACGCCTCCCACGGGTTCTGGAGGGTCTGCTTCAGGCCGAGCGAGATGCGGCGCTTGACCGGATCGACTTCCAGGATCTGAACCTCGACCTCCTGGGAGGTGGAGACGATCTTGCCCGGATGGACGTTCTTCTTGGTCCAGCTCATCTCCGAGACGTGGATCAGGCCCTCGATCCCCGGCTCCAGCTCCACGAAGGCGCCGTAATCGGTGATGTTGGTCACGCGGCCCTTGAGCTTGGCGTTGACCGGGTAGCGGGCGGCGATGCCCTCCCACGGATCGGCCAGGAGCTGCTTGATGCCGAGCGAGATGCGGTGCGTCTCGTGGTTGATCTTGATGATCTTGACCTTGACGGTCTGGCCGATGTTGACCACCTCGGACGGGTGGTTGACGCGGCGCCACGCCATGTCGGTGACGTGCAGCAGGCCGTCGATGCCGCCAAGGTCGACGAACGCACCGTACTCGGTGATGTTCTTGACCACGCCGTCGATGACCTGGCCCTCTTCGAGGTTGGCCACCAGCTCGGAGCGCTGCTCGGCCCGGCTCTCCTCGAGCACGGTGCGGCGCGACACCACGATGTTGCCGCGGCGGCGGTCCATCTTGAGGATCTGGAACGGCTGCGGCGTGCCCATCAGCGGGGTGACGTCGCGGACCGGACGGATGTCGACCTGGCTGCGCGGCAGGAACGCCACGGCGCCGTCGAGATCGACGGTGTAGCCGCCCTTGACCTGGTTGAAGATCGTGCCGCTGACGCGCTCGTTGTTCTCGAACGCCTTCTCGAGCTTGACCCAGCTCTCCTCGCGGCGGGCCTTGTCGCGCGAGATGACGGCTTCGCCGAGCGCGTTCTCGATGCGGTCGACATAGACCTCGACCTCGTCGCCGACGCTGATCGGCTGGTCACGGCCGGGGCCCGTGAACTCCTTGAGGGCGACGCGGCCCTCGGTCTTGGCCCCGATGTCGATGACGGCGACGTCCTTCTCGATCGCCACCACCCGGCCCTTGACCACGGAGCCTTCCGTGATCTCGTGCTCCCGGAACGACTCTTCCAGGAGGGCGGCGAAATCCTCGCGGCTCGACGCGGCGCCTTGCAAACCTGCGGACATTGATGCTCCTTTTCGTCCCGCCCTATCCGGGGGGACGGCGCCGGCGGCTCGTATGAACGGGCCGCTTCCGCCCGCCGGAGTTCCGAGGACACCCTCGAAACCGCCGCTCCCCGAAATGTGAAGGGGCGCGGGCCGGCGCATGATCGACGGGCAGAAACGTGTGTTCCGGAAGGCGTCTGACCGGAGCGCGATGCGAGGGCTCGTCACCCGGCATGCGGCATCCCGGCATCGGACCCACCGGAGGTTGGCCCGATACACGAAAACCGTCTGCCCAGCAAGGCGTTGTCGCGGGCGGGTGCGCGGCAAGCTGACGGTGGGCGCCCCGCTTGCCGACACGCGCGAGTCCGGGTTACCCATCCCTAACCTGAAACCATTCTGAGGTTCGGGCGCGGCGGGACGGTCCGTGGGGTGCGGCCCCGACGGGGCGGACCGCTCAAGAAGCAAAACTGCCAGCGAGCGGGTCTCACGCCGTGCGCGGCGTGATCGGGGAGGAGCGGGGCGCCACCGTCACAGGACGGCGCGCCCTTGACGACGTGCGTGAACGAGAGGGAGGCGAGGCGCCGCGACCGGAATCGTGTCCGCGGGGCGCCCCGGCACACCTCCCGAAGCCGGAGGGCGACGATGATCAAGCTCAACGTGAACGGGGAGGAGCGCCGCTTCGACGGCGATCCCGAGATGCCGTTGCTCTGGTACCTGCGGGACGAGCTCGGCCTGACGGGCACCAAGTTCGGCTGCGGTGTCGCGGCCTGCGGCGCCTGCACCATCCATGTCGGCGGCACCGCGATGCGGGCTTGCCAGACCCCGGTCTCGGCCGCCGACGGCCAGCCGGTCGTGACGATCGAGGGCCTGTCGCCGGATGGCAACCATCCGGTCCAGGCGGCCTGGCGCGAGCTGAACGTGGCGCAGTGCGGCTATTGCCAGACCGGGCAGATCATGCAGGCGGCGGCCCTCCTCAAGGAGACGCCGAAGCCCACCGACGCCGACATCGACACGACGATGAGCGGCAACCTGTGCCGCTGCGGCACCTATCCGCGCATCCGCGCCGCCATCAAGCAGGCGGCGGGGCTGACCCCGAAGGCCGGCCAGGGAGATCGCCTGTGATCCACGACCTCTCCTTCATGACCGCCGCCCCGGCCGAGGAGCCGGATTCCGCGATTCAGACGGTCTCGCCCGGCCAGCTCAGCCGCCGCGGGCTGCTGGCTGGCGCCGGCGCCCTGGTCCTCGCCCTGTCGCTGAAGCCGCAAGGCGCGCTCGCCGCCGACCCGCCGAAATTCGGCGCCGACGGCATGCCTCACGGCTGGCGCGACGATCCGACCCTGTTCGTCGCCATCGCGCCCGACGGCACCGTGACGGTGACCTGCACCCGCGCGGAGATGGGCCAGGGCGTGCGGACCTCGGTCGCCTTCGTCATCGCCGACGAGCTGGAGGCCGATTGGGCCAAGGTCAAGGTCACCCAGGCGCATGGCGACGAGGAGCGCTTCGGCAACCAGGACACCGACGGCTCGCGCTCGCTCCGGCACTTCTTCATGCCGCTGCGCCGTGCCGGGGCCGCCGCCCGCACCATGCTGGTCGCGGCCGCCGCCAAGCAATGGGGCGTGCCGGCCTCCGAGGTGACGGCGGAGAACCATGCCCTCGTCCACGCCAAGACCGGCCGCCGGATGGCGTTTGGCGATGTGGCGCAGGCCGCGGCCGCCATGCCGGTGCCCGACCGGTCGACGGTGACGCTCAAGGACCCCTCGGCCTTCCGCTATATCGGCAAGGGCCGGGTCGGGCTCATCGACAATGTCGGCATCACCACCGGCAAGGCACAGTACGGCCTCGATACCCGCGTCGAGGGGATGCTCTACGCCGTGGTCGCCCGCCCGCCGGTCTTCGGCGGCAAGGTCAAGAGCTTCGACGAGGCCGCCGCCCTGAAGGTGCCGGGGGTCGTCAAGGTCGTGACCATCGATCCGCCAGCCCCTCCTTACGAGTTCATGCCGACCGGCGGCGTCGCGGTCATCGCCCGCAACACCTGGGCGGCGATCAAGGGCCGCGAGGCGTTGAAGCCCACCTTCGAGGACGGGCCGAACGCTGCTTACGATTCGGACGCCTACCGGGCCACCCTCGAACAGGCCGTGCGCAAGCCCGGCAAGGTGGTGCGCCAGGAGGGCGACGTCGACGCGGCGATGAAGAAGGCGGTCAAGCGCCTCGAGGCCGAGTACTACATCCCGCACCTCGTCCAGGCTCCGATGGAGCCGCCGGCCGCGACCGTCAGGATCGCCAAGGACGGCACGATCGAGGCGTGGGGCTGCGTGCAGTCGCCCCAGGCCGCCCGCGACCGGATCGCCAAGCGCCTCGGCGTCGATCCGAAGACGATCACCGTGAACGTGACGCTGCTCGGCGGCGGCTTCGGCCGCAAGTCGAAGCCCGACTACTTCGTCGAGGCGGCGCTCTGCTCGAAGGCGGTCGACGGCGCTCCGGTCAAGATGACCTGGACCCGGGAGGATGACCTTCATCACGGCTACTACCACACCGTCTCGGTGGAGCGGCTGGAGGCCGGCCTCGACGACAAGGGCATGCCGATCGCCTGGCTGCACCGCAGCGCGGCCCCGACCATCGGCTCGACCTTCGTGGCCGGCGCCAACGAGCAGATCCCGATCGAACTCGGGATGGGCCTCGTCAACGTGCCGTTCGCCATCCCCAACATGCGGATGGAGAACCCGCCGGCGGATGCCCATGTCCGCATCGGCTGGTTCCGCTCGGTGTCGAACATCCCGCGCGCCTTCGCCGTGCAGTCCTTCATCAACGAGCTGGCCCACATGGCCGGCCGCGACCCGAAGGACTACCTGCTCGACGTGATCGGCCCGGCGCGGATCATCGATCCGGTCAAGATCGGGGATGCCTGGAACTACGGCGAGGATCCCTCGCGCTATCCCTTCGATACCGGGCGCCTGCGCAACGTGATCGAGGCGGTGGCCAAGGGCGCCGGCTGGGGCCGCAAGGTCGAGAAGGGGCGCGGCCTCGGCATCGCGGCGCATTACAGCTTCGTGACCTACACGGCGGCAGTCGCCGAGGTCGAGGTCGGGCCGAAGGGCGAGGTCACGGTCCAGCGGGTCGACATCGCCATCGACAGCGGCCAGCAGGTCAACCCGGAGCGGGTGCGCTCGCAGCTGGAGGGCGCGGTGGTGATGGGCATGGGTCTCGCGCTCACCGCCCAGATCACCTTCAAGAACGGTCGCGCCGTCCAGGACAACTACGACACCTACGAGCTGACCCGGATCAACGAGGCGCCCAAGATCATCAACGTGCACCTCGTCCAGGGCGGGTCCTGGGACAAGCCGCTGGGCGGCGTCGGCGAGCCCGGCGTGCCGCCGGTGGCGCCCGCCATCGCCAACGCGATCTTCGCGGCGACCGGCCGGCGCATCCGCCAGTTGCCGATGCGCGACAAGTTGAGCGCGTGACCGTGATCCCGTGGGGCGTCCAGCCCCACGGGATTCCGGGCCCGGCACAAGACCGACCCAGCAATCGCTGGCGCGATCATCTCTCCCGTCGGGGACACGCAGACTTCGCCGAAGTGGTCACCGGTTCAGCTGCAACCATCTATAATCAAACAAAAACCTAAGCGGGCGAAGCGGTAACCGGGGCAGATTCACGGGCAAGCAAGCGCAGCATTCTCGATCTCGCGGATGCGAGATGTTTCGTTTGCAAGGACTTGCCGCTCCATCGCGCCGTCCTGTCCGAGCCGTTTCGGAGTGTCGCCCGTGAAGGTGCCCCGGTTACCGCTTCGCCCGCTTAGGTTCTTGTTTTGTCGCAGATTTTTATCGCCGAACCGGTGACCACTTCGGCGAAATCTGCTTCGGTGAGGCTCGTCCTCCACGATGGTGCCGATGAGGATGCCGCGCAGGACGGCGAGCGGGGATGAAGCGGGCATCGACAGCGATCGCTTCCGGTGAGAGTCGCAAGCCCAGGTTCTCGCCCCGGCGCGGCCGTGATTCACCGCAACGGCGCAGCGGCCATGGAGGGGTGATCCGGCCGCCCCCGCTCCGCTTGACCCAGGTCAAGGCGCGCGGTCCCCGGGCGATCGATACCACGGGTCCGTGAAACGACCTTGGATGCCGTTCTCACCGTGTTGCCAAGCCTCGGCTTGAAACCGACGATGCGAGATCAACCAACCGCCTGAGGCGTGAGCCTCTGAGGCCGTTGGTCTCACGCTCCGGGCGCCGCGTTCGAGATGCGGTCTCCACCCCTGTGCCCCGAGTCCCATGGCGGGCCCCATGCCGAGCGCATCCCCCATCTACGTCGTGGACGACGATCCGGCGATCCTGCGCTCGACCCGCTTCCTGTTCGAGAGCGAAGGGCACCGCATCGTGACCTTCGCCAGCGGGCCCGAGCTGCTGTCCGTCTTCCCCGGGCCGTGCCCGCGCTGCGTGCTGCTCGACCAAGTCATGCCCGGGATGGAGGGGCTCGAGGTCTGCCGGCGCCTGCGGGATCTCGATGACCGGGTGCCCGTCGTCCTGATCACCGGCCATCCCAGCCCGCGCATCCGCATGCGGGCCCGCGAGGCCGGCGTGCCGCTCATCGACAAGCCGCTCGCCTTCGCGGCCGTCGTCGGCCTCCTCGCGGCCGGACGCATCGCGCCGGAGCCTGTTGCTCGACCCGCCGAGACACTCTGACATCGGTCGCGTCGTCATGACCCACCCCCGCCGACGTAAAAAGATCATTGAATTCAGACGCATGGCGGAATGCCGGACGTTCATGCCGTGCCCCGGGGTTCGGCCTGAGGGCGAGGCGCCCGATCTCAATTCAGTGAAATTCCATATAATTCAAAATTAGATACCTTGAAACTGGCGGAATGACTGTCATTTCTCTAGCAGTTACTATCGGCGCGTCGTTGCCTCAATGTCGTCACCGGGGCCCATTTATTGCTTCACCCGATTGCCCTGGAACCCGTTGTACACCGTCATCGCCCCTGAGCGGCGATGCCGCCGGACCGGGAAAGCGTCAGACTACCGGACGCCTCGCCGTCGTACCTGACGGCCACACGTCAGGGACAGGACAGCGGATGGGGCGATGCGCCTCTGCCTCGGCGGATCGGACATCCGGCCGCAGATCACGCCGGGCGTGCTCGAAGCGATGTCACGATGGACCGCACCGCGGCGAGCGACGAGCAAGGGCAGCGAACCGGCCCTCATCGCGCCGGTCGGGTCGGCGATCCTGAACCCTCAGCAAAGGATCGCCGTTTCGGCATGGCCGATGCGGTCCGAATGGCGCGCGCCCTTCCGGCGATTTGTGGTGCCCAGACGGGTGGGAGCGAGTGGTCGGTCGCGATGAGCCTGACGGTGCAGGCGGCGATGCCGGAGCCTCGCGGGATCGTGCCGATGCCCGACCGATCGATGCTGGCGCAGTGCCAACGCATGCCGAGGCTGGCTGGCCACGCCCTTCGAGCGAGGTTCCCCTCGGGAGGCGGCGCCTCGCCGGCCGCATTAGTTTGTCGTCTAATAAAAACCGCGAATCCGGAATCTCTGCCGCGTCTTTCGATGTCATCTAGATGTAAAAATTGAACTGTACCGCTCGGGGAATGCTTCGCGTTCAAGGAACGGACCGTTGCCCTGCGGATGTCGCGCGGGCCTTCGTTGACGGTTGGCCAGGGGGACTGCCGGCGAAATGCGGGTTTTAGTTGCGACGGACGCTTGGGCGCCGCAAGTCAACGGTGTCGTGCGAACACTGACATCGCTCGCACGATGCGCGCCTCAGGTCGGGATGGAGATCGTCTTCCTGTCGCCGGACGGGTTTTCGACGTTCCCGGTGCCGAGCTATCCCGGCCTGCACCTGGCGATCCCCGGCAGCCACGAGATCGCGCGCCGGATCGAGGCGGCGCGCCCGGATGCCATCCATATCGCCACGGAGGGGCCGATCGGTCACGCGGTCCGGGCCTATTGCATCCGGCACCGGCTTCCGTTCACCACGAGCTTCACCACGAAGTTCCCGGAATACATCGCGGCGCGCTTCTTCGTGCCCGCCTCCTGGAGCTACTGGGTTCTCCGCCGCTTCCACGCCGCGGGCCGGGTCACGATGGCGTCGACCGACTCGCTGGTGCGCGAATTGCGCGGGCGCGGCTTCCGGCGCCTCGGGCTGTGGACCCGCGGGGTCGATACCGAGCTGTTCAACCCGTCCGTGGCCGCCCCCCTCGCGCTGCCCCGGCCGATCTTTCTCAATGTCGGCCGCGTTGCCGTCGAGAAAAATCTCAAGGCGTTCCTGTCGCTCGATCTGCCCGGATCGAAGGTCGTGATCGGCGCCGGACCGCAGCTCGACGAGCTGAAGGCCCGGTATCCCGAGGCGCATTTCCTGGGCGAGCGCCACGGGGCGGATCTCGCGGCCCATATCGCGGCCGCGGACGTCTTCGTCTTCCCGAGCCGGACCGATACCTACGGCGTCGTCCAGCTCGAAGCCTTGGCCTGCGGCGTGCCGGTCGCGGCCTTCCCGGTCACGGGGCCACGGGACGTGATCGGCGGCCGCGCCGTCGGCGTGCTCGACGAGGACCTTCGGGCCGCCTGCCTCGGGGCCCTGACCGTTTCCCGCGCGGAATGCCGGGCCTTCGCGCTCGGCCGCTCGTGGGAAGCGAGCGCGCGGCAATTCGCCCGCAACGTGTCGCGGGCGCGCATCCGCAGGCCGGACTGGTCCGAAGCCCGCGCGACCGCCTGAGTCATCCATCATCCGGAGCTTCATCCATGGCAGGGAATAGTGCGCTGCCCGCAGTCGACGACATGCGGACGGAAGGGGTTGCCAAAGCCTATGATCGGTGGGCGCCGATCTACGACCTCGTCTTCGGCAAGGTCTTCGCGCGCGGCCGCTCGGCGGCGATCACGGCCGCCGAGCAGGCGGGCGAGCGCATCCTCGAGGTCGGGGTCGGTACCGGCCTCTCGCTGCCGCACTATTCCGCGCGCAGCCGTCTCGTCGGCGTCGACCTGTCGGCGCCAATGCTGGAGAAGGCCCGCGAGCGGGTGAGGCAGCTGAACCTGCGCAATGTCGAGCAGCTCGAGGTGATGGATGCCGAGCACCTCGCCTTCGCCGACGCCTCCTTCGACGTGGTGGTGGCCCAGTACGTGGTGACCGCCGTGCCGAATCCCGAGGCGGCTCTCGACGAGTTCCTGCGCGTCGTGCGCCCGGGCGGCGAGATCGTCATCACGAGCCGCATCGGGGCCGATCGCGGCTTGCGTGGGGCCATCGAGACGCTGCTCCAGCCGGTGGTCAACCGGCTGGGCTGGCGCACCGAGTTCTCGTGGCAGCGCTATCAGGCCTGGGTGGGTCGCACCAAGGGCGTGAGCGTGATCGAGCGCCGGCCGCTGCCGCCGCTCGGCCATTTCTGGCTGATCCGCCTGCGGAAAACCGACGCGGCGTGACCTGCGGGCGCGTCCCGCGCCTCCGTCGCCGGCCGCGGCCGGCGATTCGACGCTATACCTTCCCCGTGAGAGGAGACGATAATGGGCGGCTTTCTCGAAGCGTTGCGCGTGCAGCGGTGGGACGACCATCGCTATTATCATCACAGCCGGATCAACCAGTCGCTTCATCTGGTCAGCGCGCTGAGCTTCGTGCTTGCCTACGTGATCTGCTTCAAGGACCCGGCCACCGCGGCGCTGCTCGCCTGGCTGGTCTCGATGACGAGTCGCCAGGCGGGCCACTTCTTCTTCGAACCGAAGGGTTACGACACCGTCAATCACGCCACCCACGACCACAAGGAAGAGATCAAGGTCGGCTACAATCTGCAGCGCAAGGTCGTGCTGATGGCGGTCTGGGCGCTCTCGCCGCTCGTCTTCTACGTGAGCCCGTCGCTGTTCGGCCTCATCGAGCCGCACCAGAGCGCGGGCGAACTCGTCCGGCACGTCGGCATGCTGTGGTTCGCGATCGGAATCGGCGGCCTCGTGTTCCGGGTGCTCCAGCTCTTCGTCATCCGGGACGTCGAGACCGGGCTGGTCTGGGCGGCGAAGATCATCACCGACCCCTTCCACGACATCAAGCTGTACTACCGGGCGCCGCTCTACCTGATGCAGGGCGAGCTGATCGACCGGGGCCTCGCGGACGAGGTCGCCGAGGAGGCGGCCCGGAGCGCCGCGCGGTAACAGCCGACCAACCGAAAACAAGCAGCGTCCGATCGCGTGGCGATCGGGCGCCGCTCGTCGCTCTTTCATGTCGCCGATTGGCGTCCGACGAACCGGTATCCACCTCCGTCGGACCATGCTCTCGGCAGGCATCGCGAGAGCGGTGGCCGGTGTTGCGGCCAAAATCCGCCGCCCCTAGAGCATTTTCCGCGACGAAGTGGATCCCGGTTCGCCGTAGAAAATGCGGCACAATCAGAGATCTAGAGCACTGCCCGATTGCAACGTAATCGGGCAGTGCTCTAGCGGGAATACCGGGCACACGCTTGGGTGGCCGGTCTCCGCGACTCTGCCTGGAGCGCCACCCGGTCGCCCGGGCCATCGTGCGGCGCTCCAGATCCCGGATGGCGAACCGTTACCGGCGTCCCCCGATCAGGCTCGGGGCCTATTCGCCCGGGACCGCCTCGGGCTCCGCCCGGTTCCCGGCCGGGCTGGTGCGTCCGCGCAGGCCCCGCCAGCGCACGGCGAGCATCTCGCGCAGCACGCCGCGGCGGATCGTCCGGTTGCTGGTGGCCGGGCCGGCCCACCAGCCGTCGGCTTCCATCGCCCGGACGCCGGCGACGAAGCGGTCGGTCACCGCCGCGACATCCGCGTCGGTGTAGTTCAGGCTGAAGATCAGGCGCCCTGTGCCGACCCAGGACAGGGCCAATCCTTCGAGGCGAAGATAGTATTGCAGCAACCAGTTGAAGCGGGCGGGCCGTGTGTAGAGCACAGTCCAGATCGACGACATGTTGACGACGCGCACGGGCAGGCCCTCGGCCTCCAGGCGCCGGTTCACCTCGGCCGCCCGGGCGTTCCAGCGCGCATCGAGATCCGCGTAGAGTTCCGTGACCTCCGGCGTGTCGAGCCGGCGCAGGAAGGCGTTCATCGCGCCCATCACGTAGGGATGCGCGTTGAACGTGCCGCGGGCAAAGCAGATGTCGCCGGGCCGGTCGTCGCGGAAGCGCCGCATGAGGGCGTGCCGCCCGCACAAGACGCCGATCGGCAGGCCACCGCCCAGGGTCTTGCCGTAGGTGACGAGATCCGCCCGGACGCCGAAATACTCCTGGGCGCCGCCCGGCGCGAGGCGGAAGCCGACGAAGACCTCGTCGAAGATGAGGACGATGCCGTTCGCGGTGCAGACCTCGCGCAGGCGCTTCAGCCAGGCCGCATAGGCGCCGCGGTCGAAGGCGGCGTGACGGCCGGAATCGACGAGCGAGCCGTCGGAGGGCGCCCCGGCATTCGGGTGCATCGCCTGGATCGGGTTGACGAGCACGCAGGCGATGTCGCGGCGCCGTGCCAGCACCGTCAGCGTCCGCTCGGACATGTCGGCGAGCGTCAGCGTGTCGTTAGCCGGACGGGGATTGCCGATGCCGGGCTGAACGTCGCCCCACCAGCCGTGATACGCGCCGCAGAAGCGCACGAGGCGGCGCCGGCCGGTCTGGTACTGCGCCAGGCGGACGGCCTGCATGACGGCCTCCGTCCCGGACATGTGGAACGAGACCTCGTCCAGTCCGGAGAGCGCGCGCAGGCGACGGACGTTGTCGGCCACGACCGGGTGCAGGGCGCCGAGGACCGGCCCGAGCGCCTCGACCGTGCCGGCGCCTTCCGCGATGCAGGCTTTGTAGGCATCCGTGCCGAGCAGGTTGACGCCGTAGGAGCCCGTCAGGTCGTAGAAGCGGTTGCCGTCGAGATCGGTGACCTGGACGCCGGATGCGCTCTGAAGGAACGACCCCGCCGACAGGTGCTCGCGGACGATCCGGCTGAACTGAAACGGCACACGGTAGCGCCCGGTGAACTGAAGGTCGGAGATGCCGGCCTTGGCGGCCTCGGTCTCGGCGCGGGTTGTCGCGTAGCGCTCACGATAGAGCGCGGACAGGCGCGCGAAGCCGCGGCTGCGGCGCGCGGCGACGTCGTCCGGGGCACCGTCGACCCGGACGAACTCCGCTTCGCCATACTCATAGAAGGGCAGTTGGGCGGCGATCCTGCGCGCCATCCTGACATGGCCCGTGAGCGAGGGGTGCTTCGCCCGCGACAGCGCGAGGCGCTGGCGCGCCTTCGCACCGAGAAGAGCCAGAGCCGCTCCGGCGGCGGCGACCGTGGTGATTCCGAGAGCATCCATGCGGTCAGCGTGAACCAAGGACATGTCACGGGATGATGACACTTCGCTCCACCCTCCTCAGCCTCGCCCGCCACGAGGATCTGAACTTCCTCCTCACGAACCGGATCCCGCGCCGGCTCACGACCCGCCTCGTCGGCTGGCTGGCCAAGGTCGAGCAGCCGCTGGTGCGCGACCTGTCGATGTGGGCATGGCGCCTCTTCTCCGATCTCGACCTGTCGGACGCGCGCAAGACGCGCTTCGACAGCCTGCACGACTGCTTCATCCGGGAGTTGAAGCCGGGCGCGCGTCCGATCGATCCCGCGGCGGACGTGATCGTCAGCCCTTGCGACGCGATCGTCGGGGCCCACGGCCCGATCGAGGGCACCCGGCTGTTCCAGGTCAAGGGGTTCCCTTACCGCCTGGAAGACCTGCTCGGGAGCGTCGAGGCGGCCGAGCGATACCGGGACGGGGTGTTCGTCACGCTCCGGCTGACGGCGAGCATGTATCACCGTTTCCATGCGCCCCACGACGCGCGCGTCGAGGCGGTCACCTACATCTCCGGTGACACGTGGAACGTGAATCCCATCGCCCTCAAGCGCATCGAGAACCTGTTCTGCCGCAACGAGCGCGCGGCGATCCGCCTGCGCCTCGACGCGACCGGCGAGGCGGTGACGCTGGTCGCCGTCGCGGCGATCCTCGTCGCGAGCGTGCGCCTCAGATTCCTCGACATCACCCTCGATCTCCGCCAGGGCGGCCCGCGCACGATCCCCTGCGACGTGCCTCTCGCCAAGGGCGACGAGATGGGGTGGTTTCAGCACGGTTCGACGATCGTCATGCTGGCGCCGCCCGGCTACGTGCCCTGCATCGGCATCGCCGAAGGAACGACGATCAAGGTCGGCCAGAGACTTCTGACGATACCGCCTCGCTGAGCGGCCAGGCCACGCGGGTCGCGTGCTGCCGATCGGCGGCAAGCGGCCCTCGGTGCCGCCCCCGGACGGTCGCCAAGGTCACGATCCCGGCCGGGGGGCGGACATCATCCGGGCTCGGCATGGCGCCTTCGAGAGGGATCGACGGCTGCGTCGATCTCGGGCTTGCCCGGGATCGCATCGATGGTGGGCATCCTGGTCCGTCCGGATCGGCGGAGTCCTCTCGCAGCACGGAGCGATCGACCCTGACGGTGGGTTGCATCTCCCGTGCGCGACGAGGCCGGGACGGGGGCGACAGGCACCGACCCGGGACGGGCAGGCCCTTGCAGCGATGCATCGGCGTGGCGGGATGCGGGCGGTGAGGGGCTCTTGCTCCCATGCCTTTTAAGGTGCTAAATACTTGGAATTGCTGCAGAATGCGATTGCGGTGCGGCCAAGCTTGATGGGGCATTCGGCGGTCCAGAGTGCTCCGGACACCAGAATGCTGATCTGAAGAAAATGGCGCGTCGCCATCAGATGAATACCAAGTTTTTATCAGTAAAAACCACCTTAAAAGGCATGGGTCTCAGAGGGCTTTGTGCCATGTCGTGTCAAGTGGCCGATGGCATGGAGGCCACGCTGGTATCGATCGCGGCGCGGTCCTGCTCAGCCAAGCTCGATCCGTGTTCCGGTCGCGCCGTTCAGCAGGCGCCTCAGGTGGAAGCCCGCCAGCACGTCGTCCGCCCGCTGCCCCACGATCGCGGCGAAGGCCGCCAGGGCGCCGGGATCCCCGGCTTCGAGCTTGGCGAAGGCGTCGCAGTACTGGGACGTCAGGGGGGTGTCGGAGGCGTCCGGCCGGAGCGGCTCGAAGGCGCGCAGCGCCTCGCTCCTGCCGCGCAGGACGAGATCGCCGACCGGACGGCCGCGGAACGCCGTCGCACGCCCGGCTGCGGCGGCGCTGACGCAGATGCGGGTGCCGAGCGGCTTGTTGGCGGATTCCAGCCGGGCCGCCGTGTTGATGGTGTCGCCATAGGCGGTGTAGTCGAAGAAGCGTCCGCCGCCGAAATTGCCGACGATCGCCGGGCCGGCATGGACGCCGATCCGGGTCGCGCCGACCGCCACGCCACGCTCGCGCCATCCTGCGCGGAACGCCTGCGCCGCCTCGTCCAGTGCCAGCGCACAGGCGATCGCGCGGTCGCAATGGTCGGGCTGGTCACCCGGCGCCCCGAACAGGACGTGGATCGCGTCGCCGACGATCTTGGCAACCGTTCCGTCATGCGCGAACACGATCTCGGTCATCGCGCCGAGATAGCCGTTGAGGAGTTCGGCGAGAAGTGCGGGATCCAGGCTCTCGACCAGGGTCGTGAAGCCGGCGATGTCGGTGAACAGCGAGGCGACCTCGCGCCGGCAGCCGCCGAGATCGAGGCCGGACGGGTCGGCGGCGAGCCTCTCGGCGAGGTTGGGCGAGAAGAAGCGCGACAGGTTCGTCCGCGCCCGCTCGGCCTCCGATTGCCGGCGCCGCGCCTCGCGCAGGACGCCGATATGCCGGATCGTCCGCGCGATCGTCGTCTCCATGTCGGCGAAGTCGATCGGCTTGGTGAGAAAGTCGAAGGCGCCGCGGTTCATCGCGGTGCGGATATTCGCCATGTCGCCATAGGCCGACACGATCACGGTCGAGAGCGTGGTCTCGGCCTCCTGAAGCTTGCCGAGCAGCGTCAGCCCGTCCATGCGGGGCATGTTGATGTCGGACACGACCATGTCGAGATCAGGGGTCTCGGCGATCGTCGCCAGCGCGTCGACGCCATCGCGCGCGAACAGGAACGTCACCGTCCCGGCACGGATCTGCCGCCGGAACTTCTGGACGACGAGGGCTTCGAGATCGGGCTCGTCGTCGACGACCAGGATCTTGACGCTCATGCGGCCCTGTCGATGTCGGCGAGGCGCTGATCGATCCGCTGCCGCAGCTCGGCGAAGTCGATCGGCTTCGTGAGGAGGCCAGAGGCACCGCCCTCGATCGCCCGGCGGCGCGTCTCGGCATCGCCATAGGCGGTGATCATGATCACCGGCACGTCGGGACGCAGGGCCTTCACCTTCGGCAGGAGGTCGAGCCCGGTCATGCCCGGCATGTTGATGTCGGAGAGCATCAGGATCAGGCTCGTCCCGTCCGACGCCGCCATCCGCGCCATGGCGGCATCGGCCGATTGGGCGAAGTCCAGGACGAAGCGGCCGGATCGCAGTTCGCGCCGGAACTGCTGGCGGAACAGGTCCGCCACGTCGGTCTCGTCGTCGACGACCAGGATCAGGACGCTCATGCGCCGCTCCTCGCCGAGGCAGCGGCGCGGGGCAGCACGATCGTGAACTCGGTGAAGACGCCGGGCTCCGTCGCGACGTCGATCATGCCGCCATGCTGCTTGACCACGATGTCGTGGCTGAGCGAGAGGCCGAGGCCGGTGCCTTCGCCGGCGGGTTTGGTGGTGAAGAACGGATTGAACATCTTGGCCCTCACGTCCTCCGGGATGCCGGTGCCGTTGTCGCGGATGCGGATCTCGACCTGCGGGCCGAGATCGCGCGTGGTGGCCGTCAGCATCGGCTCGAAGCCCTGGCCTTCCTCCGCCTGGCGCTTGGCAGCCGCGTAGAAGCCGTTGCTGATCAGGTTCAGAAGCACGCGCGTGATCTCCTGAGGGTACAGATCCGCCTGGCCTGCCGATGGGTCAAGCGCGCGGGCGAGGATTACGTTGAAACCGGGCTTGTCGGCGCGGGCGCCGTGATAGCCGAGGTTCAGGCTCTCCTCCACCAGCGCGTTCACGTCGACCGGCCGGTGCTCGCCCGATCCCTCGCGCGAGTGCAGCAGCATGTTCTTGACGATCGAATCGGCGCGCTTGCCGTGGCTGACGACCTTCTCGAGGTTGCCCTTCAGCAGGCCGGTCAGCGCGTCGATCTCCTCGCGGATCGCGTCATCGAGCGGGACCGGAGCCAGCACCTCGGTCAGCTCGTCGATCAGGTCGGCCGACAAGGTGGAGAAATTGTTCACGAAGTTCAGCGGGTTCTTGATCTCGTGGGCGATCCCCGCGGTGAGCTGGCCGAGCGAGGCGAGCTTTTCGGATTGGACGAGCCGGTCCTGTGCGAGGCGCAGGTCGTTGAGCGACTGCTCGGCTTCCGCCGTGCGGGCCTGCACCTCCTCGAACAGACGGGTGTTGGCGATGGCGATGACGGCCTGATCGGAAAAGCTCGTCAGCAGCGCGATCTGGCGCCGCGTGAACGGCTGGCGGGTGGCACGGCGCAGCGTGAGGACGCCGACGGCGACCCCCTCCCGGATCAGCGGCACGGACACCACGGTTCGGACCGTCTCGTCGCAAGGCCCGTCCGGATCGTGCGCCGGCTCCGCGGGGTCGGGCTCATGGACGATGCGCAGCTCCCGGGCGGCCCGCTCCGCCGTCGCGCCCGGCCCGTCGACGGGGGGCGAAGCGTCCGAGGTCGAGGCCGTCAGACGGAAGGTGCCGTCGCTCAGAAGATGGATCCGCGCGTCCGGCGCCTCGCAGAGGCGGGCGGCCGTCGCGGTGATCGTGTCGAGCACGGGCCGCAGATCGTGGGGAGAGCGCGAGATCACGCCCAGCACCTCGCCGGTCGCGGTCTGCACCTGAACGGTGTCCTCGAGGTCCCGCGTCCGCTCCTCGACCTTGGCCTCGAGGGTCTCGTAGCTGTCCTGGATGCGGCCGGCCATCTGGTTGAAACGGTCGGCCAGCGTCTCGATCTCGTCGCCGGTGCGGATCGCGATGCGCTGCGCGAGGTCGCCGGAGCCGAGCCGCTCGGCCCCCTCCTGGAGGCGGCGGATCGGCACCACCATGCGGCGCGACAGGAACGTGCCGGCGACGGTCGCCAGGAGAAGGCCGAGGGCCAGGAGGGCGAGCGTCTGGGAGAGCGCGGCGTAGACCGGCGCCAGGGCCTCCGAGACCGGCGACTGGACGAAGACGATCCAGCCTACCCGGCCGATCGTCGCGTGGGCCGACAGCACCGCGTTGCCGTCGAGATCGGTCACGATCTCGGAGGTCGAGGCCGGGATGGGGCCGCCCGCCCGGGCCGGCAGCGCGCGGGCGACCTGAGCCAGGCGGGACAGGTCGGTGTCGCGCAGGACGAGGCTGAGATCCGGATGCGCGATGAGCCGCCCGGCCGAGGTCACCACGAAGGCGTAGCCCTTCTGGCCGAGCCTGATCGAGGTGATCACGTCCCAGACGAGCTTGAGATTGACCTCCGCCGTCGTGACGCCCGGGTGCCGGCCGGCATGGGCGACCGCGATCGTCATGTAGGGCTCGGAGCCGCGTCGGAAGTAGACCGGCCCGAACCAGACCTTCTGGGCGACCGCGTCCCGGAAGCGCGGCTCGGCCGAGACGTCCTCGCCCGAGCCGACCTGATCGGGCTCAAGGCGCGAGACCTTGAGCTGTTCCTTGCCGGATGGATCGAGGTAGGACACGTCGGTGACGGCGGGCGCCTGGCGCAGCAGGCGGATGAAGTCGTAACGCTGCTGCTCCAGCGGCACGCGCCGCCACTCGGTCCGCGTCGTCCAGCCGATCTGGCTCTCGATGTCCGAGATGAACAGATCGACCCGCTCGGCCGCCGCCTGGGCCTTCTCCTGCTGCACCCGGACGGCGGTGCGCTTCGCCTCCTCGTAGTTCAGCCAGACATTGATGCCGCCGTTGATGAGGAGGACGAGCGTGACGAGCCCGACCGACGCGACCGCGAACTTGACGGCGAGAGGGAGGCGCCGGCGCGCCGGCGCCGCGGCCCCCGGAGCGCCCGCGCCCTGCCTCACTCGATGACCTCGTCGGCGCGGGCGAGGACCGAGGGCGGGATCGCGAGGCCGAGCCCGGCGGCCGCGCGGACGCTCACGATGAGGCGGAACGCCGTCGGCTGCTCCACGGGCAGATCCGCCGCCACGGCCCCCTCGGCGAGCCGCCTGAGAAAGGAGGCGGCGCGCCGGACCGTGTCCCGGCGCATGAAGCCGTAGGCGAGCAGGCCGCCCATCTCGGGCAGTTCGAGGAACGTCCCGATCGTCGGCGCGCCCATGGCGGTGGCGGCCTGAACGATGCGGCCGAGCAGCCCCGCGAGCGCGACGTCCGGGAGGACGAACACCACGTCCGGCCGCTTGTCGGCGATCGCCCGGAGCGCGCCGTCCGCCGCAGCCGGGCTCGGGATCGCGACGGCATCGAGCGACAGCCCGGCCGCCGCCGCCGCCCGGGCGACCGCCGACAGCATGCTCGGGTTCGAGGGGTTCTCGGGGTTGAGGATGGCGGCGACCGTGCGGGCGCGCGGCAGCGCTTCCTGCATCAGCCCGAACAGCTTGAGCTGAAGGTCCTCGTTCTGGGTCGCGAGGCCGGTCACGTTCCCGCCCGGGCTCGCGAGGCTCGCCACGAGCCCGGTCCGAACCGGATCGTTCAGCCCCAGCATGACGATCGGAACCGTTCTGGACGCCGCCTGCGCCGCCTTGGCGCCCGCGATGGTCCCCACCGTGATCGCGCCCGGCCGCCGGCCGAGGAGTTCGCCCAGCAGCGCAGGGAAGCGGCCGTAATCGCCGTCGGCGTAAGCGGCGTCGAGCAGGAAGTCCCGGCCCTCGGCCCAGCCCTCCATCTCCAGCCCCTCTCTCAGCCAGGCCAGCTCGTTGAGGCTGACGGGGTTGGTCGCCGCCACGCTCCCGAGAACGGCGACCCGGAACGGAGAGCCCCGCCCCTGCGCCCAGGCTGCCGGCGAGGCCGCGATGGCGCCGGCCGCGAGCAGGACAAGATCGCGCCGCCTCATCCCATCGCCTCGTCGTCGCCCGCCTCGTCCCGTGCCGGTCATACCGATCGCAAGTCGAGGGGCTGTCAAGGGCAAATACACCCGAGAATGAGGTATGCCGGTCCGGGCGGATCACGGACCGGCGCGAGCGGATCGGGGCGCTTTACCCTGTGTCACGCTACGGTGGCACGGATACACCACGATGCCCGGCACGACGCCGTCCTGCGTCACCGGAGCCCCTGACCACGATGCGACCCGTCCACGTCGAACAGCATCTCATCGACCGCGTCGGCTGGCTGCGCGCCGCCGTGCTCGGAGCCAATGACGGCCTCGTCTCGACCGCCAGCCTGATCGTGGGCGTCGCCGCCTCCGCGGCCGGAACCAGCGAGGTGCTGGTGGCGGGCTGTGCCGGGCTCGTGGCCGGCGCGATGTCGATGGCGGCGGGCGAATACGTCTCGGTCAGCTCCCAGGCCGATACCGAGAAGGCCGATCTCGCCCGCGAGCGCCGGGAACTCGCCGACGACCCGGCGGGGGAGAAGGAAGAACTGGCGCGGATCTACGTCGATCGCGGGCTCGATCGCACCCTGGCCCTCCAGGTCGCCGAGCAGCTCATGGCCAAGGATGCCCTCGGGGCCCATGCCCGCGACGAGTTGGGCATCTCGGATTTCACGACGGCGCGACCGGTCCAGGCTGCCCTGACCTCGGCCGCGACCTTCTCGGCGGGCGCGGCCCTACCCCTCGTCGTGGCTTTGGTCTCGCCGGCCGACCTTGCGGTCTATACGGTCTCGGCCGCCTCGCTCGTCTTCCTGGCCGTGCTCGGCGCCCTCGGCGCCCAGGCGGGCGGAGCCGCGGTGCCGAAGGCGACGGCCCGCGTGGCCTTCTGGGGGGCGCTTGCCATGGCGGTGACGGCCGGCATCGGGAGCCTGGTCGGCAAGGCGGTGTAAGACCAACGGCCGAAAGCCAACGACCTTTGGTTTCCGCTCTCGAGTTTTCGCCAAGCCCAAGGTCCCGGATTTCTGGGCTTGGCATCGAACAGTCGAGATGGGGTCAACGGCCGCGTCGATCACGGGCCTGCCCGAGATCGCTTCGATGCGTCCGCATCTTCGGCCGTTGGCATGAGCAGGCCGACCAGCAGCATCCCGGCGACCATGGCGGCGACGAAGGTCGCGGCCTGCGCCGGTGCCACCGTCAGCAGCGTGAGCGCCGGCCCGGGGCACAGGCCGACGAGGGCCCAGCCGAGGCCGAAGATCGCGGCGCCGCCGACGAGGCGCGGATCAATGTCGCGCCGGGTCGGGATCTCCAGCCGGGACGCGAGCAGCGGCCGGCCGCGGCGCCGGGCGAGGAGGGTGCCGGCGGCGGAGACCGCGACGGCGCCCGCCATCACCAGGACGAGGCTCGCGTCCCAGCGCCCGGTCACGTCGAGGAAGGCGAGAACCTTGCCGGGGTCGGCCATGCCGGAGACAAGGAGGCCGAGGCCGAACAGCAGGCCGGCGCCGAAGGCGGAGAAGGTCCTTTCCACAGTCAGGCTCCCGCCAGATGACGGGCGACGAGGACGGTCAGGATGGCGACCGCCATGAAGGTCCCGGTCGCGACGAGCGAGCGGGGCGAGAGGCGGCCGAGGCCGCAGACCCCGTGGCCGCTGGTGCAGCCGGAACCGAGGCGGGCCCCGAACCCGACGAGGAGCCCAGCCACCGCGAGCCGCGGGACGGAGGCGTCGACCGTCACCGCCGGCAGGCTCCCGGCCAGTCGGTAGAGGAGGGGAGCGAGAACGAGACCGGCCAGGAAGGCGGCCCGCCATCCGGTCTCGCCCGAGGGCCGGCCGATCAGACCACCGATGATACCGCTGATGCCGGCGATGCGTCCGTTGAGGATGAGCAACAGGGCCGCGGCGGTTCCGATCATCATCCCGCCGAGAAGCGCGCTGACCGGCGTGAAGCCATCCATGGAGAAAGATCCCGCGTATCGGTGCCGACGGGGCCATCATGCGATGGGCCCAGCCGCGCCTCATGAATGAGGTATTACTAAATTAGCATTTTCTAATTTGATGGCAAGTGCGATCTCCGCTGGCCGGCCCTGGTTCCGCCGGAAGCGGTCAGCCGAGATCCGGGCAGAAGATATCCTTGAGGGTCGCCAGCATCCGGGCGGCCCGGGGATCCTCGAGCCGGTAGTGGAGCGTCTGGCTCTCGCGGCGATACGCGACCAGCCCGTCCTCCCGGAGCTTGGCGAGGTGCTGCGACAGAGCCGACTGGCTCAGCCCGACCTCCGCGGCGAGGCTCGTCACGTCCATCTCGCCGCGGGCGACCAGCAGGCACAGGATCAGCAACCGCTTCTCGTTGGCGAGGAGGCGGAGCAGGCGGGCCGCATCGGCGGCCTTGTCCTGGAGACGCATCAGATCGGTCGGCGTCGCGGCGTCCATCGGCCCCGTGTTCCGGATGCTCGGATCCAGCGTGGCGAGCGCTCCTGATGTAGGCTCAGCGGAGACGCCTGTCTCCTCCCTGGCCGCTGCGCCGGCTTTCGCCGCGGATCGTCCGCCCGGTCATCCGGGCGGCCCCGCGAGGGGCAGGGCCGTGGCGAAGGCGAGGTCGTGAAGGAGCCGGGCCAGCACCGCCGTGCCGGCGGCGAGGTCGGCGGGCTCGGCCCATTCGGCCGGGGCGTGGCTGATTCCGGCGCGGCAGGGCACGAAGATCATCGCGCTCGGGCACAGGCCGGCGAGGTGGCGGGCATCGTGCCCCGCCGCCGAGAGGAGCGGCATCGCCCGGAAACCCAGATCCGCCGCCGCCCGCCCGATCCGCTCCCGGAGCACCGGATCGAAGGCGTTCGAGGGCGCGGTGACGAGCGGCGTCACCGCCACCGTGCAGGGAGCGGCCTCGGCCGCGCAGAGGGGGGCGATCCGCGCCCCCGCCGCGTCGAGCACCGCATTGTCCGGGTGGCGCAGGTCGATGCTGAACCGGACCTCCCGGGCGATCACCGAGGGGGCGTTCGGCGTCACCTGCACCCGCCCGATGGTGAACTTGATCGCCGGATCGAGGCCGCCGATGGCGGCGTGGAGTGCCACGGCACAGCGGGCGAAGGCCGCCACCGCGTCGCGGCGCTCCGGCATCGCCAGGGTGCCGGCATGACCCTCCGCACCGGAGAGGCACACCGAAACGGTCTTCTTGCCCTGGATGCCGGTGACGATCCCGACCGGGCAGCCCGCCGCCTCCAGCACTGGGCCCTGCTCGATATGCAGCTCCAGATAGGCCGCCACCGGCGCAGCCAGGGGCCGGCGCGGCAGGTCGGGGAAGCCGGCGAGGAAGCGGTCGAGGGCGTCGCCCACGGTGATGCCGTCCGCGTCGCGGACGGCCCTGATCGCCGCGAGGTCGCGCACGCCGCAGAACGCCTCCGAGCCCATCATGCCGGGGGCGAAGCGGGAGCCCTCCTCGTTCATCCAGGCGACGACGACGCAGTCGCGCTCCGGCACTCGTCCGCTGGCGGCGAGATCGGTCACCGCGTCGAGGGCGGCGAGCACTCCCGCCGCCCCGTCGAAGCGCCCGCCGGTCGGCTGGGTGTCGAGGTGGCTGCCGAGCAGGACCGGTGCCACCGCCCGGTCGCGGCCGGGCAGGACCAGGAAGAGGTTGCCGGCCGCATCCGTCGCCGGATGCAGCCCGGCCTCGCGGCCCCAGCCGATGACCAGGCGCCAGCCTGACGCCTCGCCCTCGGTGAGCGCCTGGCGGTCGACGCCGCCGCCCGGGATGGCGCCGATCTCGGCGAGCGTCATCAGCCGGCGCCAGAGCCGGCTGGACTCGGGAGCGACCATCGTCAGGTCGTCCGCATGATCTGGCCCGGCAGCGCCCGCGGATCGCGGGGCAGCCAGCGCCCGGCCTCGACCTGGGCGATGAACTCGGCCACGAGCGCGTTGAAGGCGGCGGGCTCCTCCAGGTTCAGGGTGTGGCCGGTCTTCGGGAACACCGAGAGCCCGCAGGCGGGGATCGTCTTCTTGAGGAAGATCCCGGGCTGGAGGCAATGGTCGTCCTCGTCGCCGACCACCACCAGGGTCGGCACCGCCATCCGCTTCAGCTCGTCCTCGAGATCGTAGAAGGACGGACGCCGGGCCTGGACGCCGCGCATCGTCATCGCCGCGCCCTTGTCCGAATGGGTGGCGAGCCGGTCGGCGAAGACCTGCCAGCCGCGCGGGTCCTTGTTCTGGAACTGCACCCGGCTGGCGCCCAGCGCGTAGATCTTGGAGAATTCCTTAGCGCCCTTCATCTCGAAATTGTCGGCCACGTCGAGCGAGATGGTGCGAAAGTACGCCTCGAATTCCTTCTCGCAGCCATAGCCGGCGCCCGCCACCGTCAGCGACAGGGCGCGCTCGGGAGAGCGCAGGCCGACATGCACGGTGCAGAACCCGCCCATCGACAGACCGACGATATGCGCCTTGTCGATGCCGAGGCCATCCAGTACCGCGACCGCGTCGGCGGCGGCGAGGCTTTGCGAGTAGGCGTCGAGGCTCTCCGGCACGTCGGACGGCGGATAGCCCCGCGCCGCGTAGGTGATGCAGCGATGGCGCCGGCTGAAGAACTGCATCTGCGGCTCCCAGCTCGCATGATTGCCGCCGAACTCGTGGATGAACAGGATCGGGGTGCCGTGCCCGGCCTCTTCGACGTGGAGCTGCACGCCGTCCCTCGTTGTGATTGTCATGGTGACGATCCTTCGATCTCGAGTCCATTCCGGATGACGCCGATGTCGGCGAAATTTATGATGAATAATAACTACCATAAATAATGATTTCCGGGCATGCCATGGGTTTCATTTGCCGCATTTGCATAAAAATTGAGCGCATCGCCTCTCCGGTGGAGAGCGATTGCCTATAAATCATCTGAGAGGTGATCTGGCCTGACGACGGGCTCACAGGGCAGCTTTACCCTCCCTGATTTTTTGCTGGCCACAAGGTTTTGTTGTTTCCCCGTAGGAGATGGGTTCCGGGGCTCACCATCCATCAGTTTTGTGAAAAATGTGATTGACACACGGAGCTCGATTGTGTCGCGGGTCGGCGACCCGGCCCGAGCGGGGGTGACGAAGGAGGCGTGCCGGGTTGGCGGGCGCGGTGTCGACCAAGCGACATCGCCATGCCGGACCTGCCCGCCCGCTTCGCCGGGATCATCCTGGCTTTCGTGCCGTTGTTCGTCCACCGCCGGTGCCGCCGCCGCGCTGACGCCGGCCCAACTCGCCAGGCTGCTGGAGGGGATCGACTGGCGCGGGCCGCTGCGCACCGATCGGCCGAAGATCGGGGGCTGAGGCGGCAGAGTACCGAGGCGGCCGCGTCCGTGGTCAGGGCCGGAAGCAACGGTCCTCGGCGGGTAACCGGGGCAAATTCACGGGCAAGCAGGTGTGGCATTTTCGATCTCGCGGATGCGAGATATTTTGCTTGCAAGGACTTGCGGCTCCACCGAACCGCCCTGTCCGAGCCGTTTCGGATTATCGCCCGCGAACTTGCCCCGGTTACGACAGAAGGATTCGCGAGCAGTATCAGAAACGGGGCAATCCCACTCCCACTCCTGAAACGCCGCATGATTCTGACCGCCTGATCCATCCACGCGAGGTGAGCCAGAACCAATCCGGGGGGGCCATCCCACAGGCATTGGTCGCCCCCATCGCGGCCACCACCGTCTCACCAATCGTCAACGCCATCCCGGCCCTTCGGAACCCGGCACGGTCTCCGTACTTGGCTCGGAAGGCCGTGCACCGACCGGCCGGGAGAAGCCCATGTCGAGCGATACCGAGAAGCACCGGGCGCTGCTCAGCGCCCTCAAGGACGCCCAGGGCAAAGGCGACGGCGCCTTTGAACGGGCCGTGACGGATGCCTTCGAGCACGTCTTCGACCATCTGGCACGCCTGAACGGCCACGTCTCTTCGGGTGGCCCCGAAGGAGAGGACCGCCACCTGAAACCCGGCGAGTCGCCGACACTGAGATAGCCGCGGACCAGGGGAAAAAGCGCGACTCCGTGGGGTCGGCAGGCCCCCGAACGTTCTAAGCAATCGATGTAATCGCACAAACGACAACGAGACCGCCCCTGTTTTGGAGGCGGCCTCGTTGGTATCCTTCCGTCCCGAAGCAGACCTTCGCGCCTAAATCGGAACTTCGAGCCCTAGAGAGCTTCACGATCGCGGTGCAATCGCAAAGCTTCTCTAGCTGTTTGATGTTGCCGCATTGTCTACGACGAACCGGTGTCCACTTCGTCGGAAAATGCTCTAGCTCAACACTCCGTCAGACGACGGCGGGCCGGATCTTAGTAGGAGCCGAACTTGTAGTTCAGGCCGGCGCGGACCACCGCGAACTCGGTGTCGCGACGGTTCAGGCCGCTGATCACGGCCACGCCCGGGGACGTGGTGGTGATCAGGGTGCCGGCATTGTTGACGGCGAAGGCGCCGCCCAGACCACCGCGGTCCATGTTCACGTACAGACCTTCGACCTTCACGGTCACGGCCGACGAGCGGAAGAAGTTCAGGAACGAGTCGGTGGGCAGAGCGTACTCGACGCCGCCGCCGACGGTCCAGCCGGTCTGGAAGTCGTCGGAGGAGCGGTTCGGCAGGCCGAAATCGCGACCGCCGCCGGCGCCGTAGGCGAAACCGCCGGTGGCGTAGACGAGGGTGCGGTCGAAGGCGTAGCCGAGGCGGCCGCGGACGGTGCCGAAGAAGTCGAGGCCGGTCACGCCGTTCGGGTTGAACACCGACTGGGCGGCGCAGCACGGCACGGTGCCGGCATAGGAGAAGCGGTTCCGGTCACGACC
>NZ_LABX01000069.1 GCF_001043915.1 Methylobacterium aquaticum
CCAGGAAGGCGGCGAGCAGGTTGCCTCGCCCCACCAGTGTCAAGCGACGCCCGGAACTGACCCCTTTGCGTCACGAAGAACTGACCCCCCTTCCGGTTTCCATGCCTAAACGGGTGTGGGTTGAGGGGCGGACGTCGCCCTCTGCAGCAGACCGCTGCGCCGCTTCTCGCGCAGCCGGTAGCTGTCGCCCCGGATGGTGACCACGTGGCTGTGGTGCAGCAGGCGGTCGAGGATCGCGGTCGCCACCACCGCGTCGCCGAACACCGTGCCCCACTCGCCCACCGCCCGGTTCGAGGTCACCAGCATCGCACCCCGCTCGTAGCGCCGGCTGACCAGCTGGAAGAACAGGTGCGCGGCATCCGGCTCGAACGGCAGGTAGCCCAACTCGTCCACGATCAGCAGCTTGGGTTTGGCGTAGTGCGTCAGCCGCTCCTCCAGCCGGCCCTCGGCATGGGCCTTGGCCAGCTGCGCCACCAGCGTCGTGGCCGGCGTGAACAGCACGCTGTAGCCGGCCACGATCGCCTCCCGGCCCAGCGCCACCGCCAGGTGCGTCTTGCCGACGCCCGGTGGACCCAGAAGCAGCACAGCCTCACCGTTGGCGATGAAGCGGCCGGTGGCGATCTCGCGGATCTGCCCCTTGTCGAGGGACGGCTGGGCCGCGAAGTCGAAGCCGGTCAGGTCGCGCACGAACGGGAAGCGCGCCAGCCCGAAGGCCATCTCGATCCGCCGCTGGTCGCGTCGCGCCACCTCGCGCTCGCAGAACAGGGTCAGCGCCTCGCGGATCGTCAGCTCGCGCCGGCCGGCCTCGTCGATCAGCGTGTCGAGCTGGTCGCGGAGCGCCGTCAGCTTCAGCCGCCCGAGCAGCGCTGTGAGGTGATCGTGCCCCTCGCTCATCAGAAGCCTCCCCCGGCCACGGCCTCGTACTCCGAGAGCGGCCGCAGCAGCGTCGGCGGGGGCGCCTCGTCGAGCGGGACGGGCTCTTGCCGGTACGCGGGCCGGTCCCGGCTGCCGACCAGCCCGGCCAGGTGGGCGTCGTCGACCGCGCGCCCATGGCGTCCCGTCAGTTCGGCGTGGCTGGCGACCTCCTGCCCGCCATGGTGGACGCGCACCCTCGCCCCGCTCACGGTGACGCGCACCGCCTCGCCGATCAGCCGCCAGGGCACCGAGTAGGCGTTGCCGTCGACGGCGACCGCGCAATCCGCCCCGACCCGGCGCATCAGGTCGCGCGCGGTGGTGAAGGGCGGCACACCGCCGAGCGGCGTGAGGGCCCCGGCCTCGTCGCGGGCGAAGCGCCCGGCCGGCGCCTCGCCGGTCGTGCCGTGGGTGCGCTGGTCGGCCACCTCGCGGGTCCAGGCGTCGAGATGCGCTTCCAGGCCGGCAAAGCTGGCAAAGGAGCGTCCGGCCACCGCGTTCCTCTTGACGTAGCCGACCCCGCGCTCGTCCTTGCCCTTGGTGCGGGCACGGTACGGCGCGCAGGCCCGGACCCGGAAGCCCCAGTGTCTGGCGAAGGCCTGCAGGCGCGGGTGGAACACGACCTCGCGGCTGACCGGGTCGTGGTGCAGGACCAGGGCGCGGGCATTGTCGAGCAGCACCTCGCGCGGCACGCCCCCGAAGGCCCGGAAGGCGCTCTCCAGGCCGGTGAACCAATCCTCCTGCCGCTCGTGGCCGAAGGCCCGCACGTGCAGGCGGCGCGAGTAGCCGAGCGTGGCCACGAACAGGAACACCCGGGTGGGCTCCTCGCCGATCGTCACCCGGCGCTCGCCGAAGTCGATCTGCATCTGCTCGCCCGGCGGCGTCTCGAACCGCACCGTCGCCCGGGCCGCCGCGACCAGGTCCTGGCGCAGGGGAGCCACGGCGCGCTCGACCGTGCGCAGGCTGACGTGGATGCCCTTCTCGGTCGCCAGATCCTGGCGCACGACGTCGGCATTGCCCGCATGCTGCCGGAAGCGGGCGGCCAGCCAGTCGGCGAGGCCGTCGAGCTGCCTGGAGCGCGAGGGCTTGGCGCAGGGCCGCCACTCGCCCCGCCGCAGCCAGTCCTTCACGGTCGTCTTCGAGCAGCCAAGCTCCGCCGCGATCCGCTTGGCGCCCCAACCGAGAGCCTTGAGCCGGCGCATCGCCGTCACCTCATCCGGCGTCTTCATCTCGGCCCTCCGCGGATCGTCCGTCCGCTCCAGAGCCTGAGCCTCGTTCCTCGTCATCGCGACCTCCTCGCTCATCAAGGGGTCAGTTCCTCATGGCGCCAGGGGGTCAGTTTGTCGTGTCGCCTGACAGCTGGACCAACCCGTGCATCGTGGCCGCCTCCGGATCCTGCAGGACTCGCGCGAGGAGAGCGTCATCAGTCGGGCTTAGTCGCGCCGGCGCCGCTATCATGATCCAGGCGAGCGCCTTCGGTCCCGGCAGCCGCACGGCGACCGGCCGTACCGGCGGAGCGGCCGGGTCGAGGGCGGCCCCCTCGGGAAGAGTGCCGCGCCAGCGTCGCGCCGTGTTACGCGCGAGCCTCGTTCGCCGGCTCTGCAGCCATTTGTGAACTTGCCGCGAGCCGCCTGCGTAGCCCAGATTGCGCAGCTCCCGCACGAGTTGCAGCCCATTCTCGCACCCGTCGGCGAGGCGTTCCTCGAGATGGGCGAGGAAGGGATCAAGCAGGCTCGGTCCGATCCGGCGCTCGCCGCGCTCGGGAGCATGATCCGTGGAGGCGTAGCGGCGCACCGTGCCTGGGGCCAGCGGGATCGCGCGGGCAATCGCCATGATCGACTCGCCTGCCGCGCGCCGACGCTGCACCTCTGCGTGACGTGCGACGCGGCGACGTTGCGCCGCGCACGCAGCGGCTTGGTCCGTGCGGCTTCGCGGAAAAGCGTGATCGCGGGTCGGCCGCGCAGAGCCTGAGGGGACGGGCAAAGCAGCCAAGCGGGCATGGGCGCCGACCAGCCAGCGTTCCGTCATCTGCCGCGCGTTCAGCAGCAGATGCCATCGATCTGCGACCTGCTGGGCACCTGGCACGACGGCCTGGGCCGCACGGGCGTACCCGGTCGAGCGATCCCGCGCGACGATCTCCAGGCCGGGGCGCGACCGCAGCCAAGCCTCGAAAGTCAGGGAGGTGCGGTCAGGCAGGAGATCGATGGGACGATGACGGTCGAGGTCAACCAGGAGAGTGCCCCAGGCGCGACCGCGGCGCCACGCCCAGTCGTCGACCCCGATAGCCCGCACTCGTCCGGCCCGTGGCAGCGGGGCGGCGTGCATCAGGCGCAGCAGCGTCGATCCGCTGGTCGGCATGGCCAGGGACGCGAGCAGGCGGGCACCGGCGCGAGCGCTGGTGGCAAGGCCGACGCGCTGCTGCGCCTTGGCGAGACGTCTCGTGCGCCGGACGCGCGGCGCCAGGAGCGTGGGAACCGGGAGGCAGAAGGTGCGCCGTGAGCAGGATGGATTGAGGCAGCGCAACCGCCGGACGGCCAGATCGAGCCGGACTTCCCGTCCGAGGGAGGGCAGGTCAGCGGGGCGGCGCTGGTAGCACCCGTGCCCAGCGGTACTCGGCGTACCGCAGGCGGGACAACGCCCCTCGCGTCGGCGGCCATGAACCTGCATCACGATGTTTGCAGCACGATCGGTGTGGATCGCGATCAGGTCACAGCCGGGGATCTCGTGCAGCCGCGTCATCGCCATGCTCCGTCATGCTGGCACGAGAGGAGAACGCGTGCGGATCCACACGAAATGACGAAGAGCCACTTTTCCGATGCAAGTCCACAGAGCCCAGGCTGATGCTCAGCTGTACCGGCCCACCTCGGTCCGCGCCCCTGTCGGCCTTGCGTGATGCTGGTCGATAGGAGGTCGTCGGGAAGGGCTCAGGCTGCCTTGCGGGGGCGGCCCAACCCGCTGTTCTTGGCGAGTTCCGAACGCTGAGCCGCGTAGGTGGCTGCCACCATCGGGTAGTCGTGCGGCAAGCCCCACTTGCGGCGGTACTCCTCGGGGGTGAGCCCGCGGGTCGACAGGTGGCGCTTGAGCGACTTGTACTGGCGGCCGTCCTCGAGGCTGATTAGGTAATCCGGGGTCACTGTCTTCTTGATGGGCACCGGCGGGGTCAGCTTCTCGGGTTGCTCGGCAACCACGTGCCCCAGGTTGGTCAGCGAGGTGTGGACTGACGCGATCAGGTTCGGCAGCTCCGCAACCGGTACGGAGTTCTTGGACACGTAGGCCGACACGATATCGGCGGCGAGCTCAACGAGAGTGGCTGAAAGGCCCTGTTCTTGTTGTGACACGGAGAGGCTTCCTACTGCACGGCTCGGTTCAAGATCGAGCAACAGCAGCGTATCGAGCATCGCACAGTGGCGCACAACCCTGGGCAGGCGGCATTCCTACCTGATCCAATGGATGACGATATCCTCAACGGCGAAGTAGATGCCGGCCATGGCCGTTAGGCAACCTGCCGCAACGAGCAGCACGACGGAGAGCGACAGCGTGCGTCGGGCACGCTGTCGCCGCCATGGGCTTGTCGGATCTGACGTCAATCGGCTGTGTTGGCTTCGGCCTTCTTCGGACGACCGCGGCGTGCAGGCTTGGCGTCCGCAGGCGCTGCGACGACGGGATCAGGCTCGGCCCGCTTCTCAGCCGCCTTCCTGGCTGCGGCCCGATCGCGCCGGAGCTGGCCGAGGCCGAGGCTCTTGGCGAGCTCGGAGCGCTGGGCGGCATAGTTCGCTGCGACCATCGGGTAGTCGCGGGGCAAGCCGTATTTCTGCCGGTACTCGTCGGGGCTCGTGCCGTTCGAGGTCAGGTGCCGCTTGAGCGACTTGTACGGCCGGCCGTCGATGAAGCTGATGAGGGCGTCCGGAGTGACGGACTTGCGGATCTGAGCCGGTGTGACCTTGTGATCCTCGACCGGGGTGGCGGTCGGTTGGCCAAGGCCGCTCAGTGAAGCGTACACCGAGGCGATCAAGCCCGGCAGTTCGGCGACCGGAACGTTGTTGTTGCTCACGAAGGCCGACACGATATCGGCCGCGAGGTCGATGAATTCAGGCTGTTGGGCTTGGGACTCGTCCGACACGTCAGTTCTTTCTGCTACGAGGATCCATCCAGATCCGTACACGGAGATTTTTACGGAGGCGCGCCAGCGTCGAGCAAGTCCCTTCCGCTGGCTAATCCAAAGCCATTTGACGAGTAAACTGGTTCATCAGCAATATGCCGCACCAAGTCACCAACCCGCGGAGCAGCATTTTCGGCCGTGACCCACGTGGATCTCACGCCCACGCATGACCGGCGGCTTACAAGATCCCCCAAGCCCGATAGCGTTCCCGCCCGGTGAGCTCGCGCAGGCCGAGTTCGGCCACAAGGGTCTGAGCGGCGCGCGGCGTCACGCCGAGCTCGTCGGCAATGGTGGTCGTGGAGACCAGGGGCCGGGCGAGCACGAGGTCGATAAGGCGGGGCAGGCTGGAATTCCCCCTTCTCCCCCTCACCTTGAGCAACAGCCCCTCGCGGGCGAGCATCCAGCGGTCGTGATCCCTCATGCCCTGCTCGGCACCCATGGCGACGGCGCCGAGGACAGCGAGCCAGCGGGTCAGCGGATCGCGCACGAGCCAGCGGTCGCGCGGCACGCGGCGCAGGGCGCTGGCGAGAGCGGGCAGGTGGTGTCGGGCCTTATTGCGAGCGCGCAGGAGGTCGGCGGCGAGGAGCGGCCCGAGCCAGGCGCGGTGCTGGAGCGGCTCGAGGGCGACCCAGGCGTCGACCGCGATGGTGGCGGCGAGGACCGGCGGCAGGATGCGGGTGTCGGCGATGACCTGGCGCCAAGCGGCGAGGCGGTCGGTCTCGCCCCAGGCCGGATCGTAGACCAGCGGCGACTTCTCCCGCACCGCGCCGGTGTCGGCGAGGAGGCGGCTGGAGCGGGCGATCAAGGCGTCGATGTCGGCGAGCTCGGCGGAAAAAGCGTCATCAACGTCCGCGAGATCTCCCTCCCCGTCGGCGCCGTCGACCGGCAGCACGGCTGGTGCCGGTACTTCGCCCTGATCTTTGGCACCATCCAGATCCTCGGATAGGGCGGCGAGGCCGGCGGGACTGGTGGCCCAGCCGGGGTCGGCGGCTGCGATGCGGCGGCGGGTGCGCAGGACGGCGTGGGCGCGGGTGAGTTCCTGGGTGGGGGCGTGCCGGTCGCGCCCGGCGTCGTGGAGGACGAGGTCTTCGAGGAGCACGAGGTCGCCCTGGAGGGCGAGGCTGGCGCAGGCGTCGGCGAAGGCCGTGCGGGCGCCCCAGCCCTGGCGGATGGGGCTGGCGGCGACGAGTTGGTCGAGACGAGCGAGGGCGTCCTCGGCGGCGGCGAGCGGGGTGGCGAGGGCAGCCCAGGGGAGCGGCTCGTGCAGGCGATAAACCATTGGTCCAGTTATACCCATCCGTCATGACGGAAGCGAGCAGGCCATTCGCTTCGCGCACCTGGATGAGGGCGGGAGAGCTCTTCTGACCATTGATAATTACCTCTTATCGATGGTGATAGACTCAGGGCCCTAAATCGGCTTGGATGCGGTCTAGATCCCTGCTGAAGCCCGCCCGCGATGTCCGATCCCACCCCTGCTCTCCTCTCGGATCCGACTCTCGCCCGGGAGCGCGACCTCGACGCCCTCGCTGGGCTCCTGCCGTTCGATGCCCGCGAGCGCCTCGCCCTCCTCCTCACCGACGAAGATGCCGCCACCCTCAAGCACCTCGCCCGCTCCGGCATGGGCGCCAACACGCTCCGGGCGCTCGCCTCCGACCTCGGCTACCTCGAGGCCTGGTGCCTGGCTGCCACCGGCCACCCCCTGCCCTGGCCGGCAACCGAGGCCCTGGCGCTGAAGTTCGTCGTTCATCACCTCTGGGATCCGGCAGAGCGCGAGAGCGACCCCCGCCACGGGATCCCCGATGCCGTCGCCGACGCCCTCCGGGCCCGCGGCCTGCTGCGGGTCTCCGGCCCCCATGCGGTCTCGACCGTGCGCCGGCGCCTCGCCCACTGGTCGACCCTACATCGCTTCCGCGGCGTCGAAGGCCCCTTCAAGGCGCCGCGCCTGCGCACCGCCCTCTCGCTGGCCGTCCGGGCGAACCGGCGGCCGCGCGCCCGCAAGAGCGCGCGGGCGGTCACTGCCGCGGTCATCGAGAAACTGCTCGCCACCTGTCTGTACGAGCATCGGTTGGTCGACGTGCGCGACCGAGCCTTGCTGCTGGCCGCCTTCGCGTCGGGCGGCCGGCGCCGGGCCGAGGTGGCGGGCCTGCGGGTCGAGGACCTAGTGCGCGAGGCTCCCGTGCTACGCGATCCGGCCGACCCGGATAGCCCCATGGTCGCGAAGATCACGATCCGGCTCGGACGCACCAAAACCACCACGGCCGAGGACGACGCCCGCGTGGTGGTGATCGGGCGCGCTGCCACCGCTCTGCTCGACTGGCTGACGCTCGCCAAGATCGAGAGCGGGGCGGTGTTCCGGCGCATCGACCGCTGGGGTCTTCTCGGCACGACGGCGCTCGATCCGCAGAGCGTGAACGCGATCCTGAAGGCGCGCTGCGCCCGAGCCGGGCTCGACCCGGCGCTGTTCTCGGCGCACGGACTACGGTCGGGGTTCATGACCGAGGCCGGGAAGCAGGGCGTGCCGCTGCCCGAAGCGATGCAGCTCTCGCAGCACCGCTCGGTGCAGCAGGCGGCGCGCTACTACAACGAGGCCGAGATCGACAAAGGCAAGGCCGTCCGGCTGATCTGAGATACCAGGCAAAGCTTGGACAAAAGCTCCCCCTGATCAGAGCATGCCAAAGGCAGCGACCTCTTGCGCGGGACAGGCTGTGGTCGGTCAAGGCGCACCCCCAACGCGTCGTTCAAAGTGCGTGGAAGTTAGTGCAAACCCCTACAATGTCGTAGCACGGTGATGTAGTATGGGGCCATGAAAGTTGTCCGGCTGAAGCCCTATGTCCGGGCGATGAGGAGCATGGGGCTTAGCGAGGAGGCTCAGGCTGCGATCGAATTGTCGATCGTCCGAGCCCCTGAAGCGCACCCCATGATCCGTGGTCTACGTGGGGCTCGTAAAGCGCGTTTCCCTCTGCCTGGACGTGGAAAGAGCGGGGGTGGGCGCACCGTCTACTACGTCGCGGTCGCGCCAGGAGTGCTGTTCATGATGACGGCCTACCCGAAGAATGAGCGGGATGACCTCTCACCGGAGCAACGGAAGGCGATCCTCGAAGCGATCGCGAGCATCAAAGGAGTCGAACCATGACGCAGAGCCCTCAGCAGCCTAACGACTCTCGGGTCGGTGACGATCTGGTCGAGGCGTTTCAGGAGATGGCCGCCTACCTGCGTGGTGAGGTCGAAGCCGAGAGCTATGAGGTGCCCGACGATGTGCTGACGCCTGAGCGGGTGCAAGCGATCAGGCGCAAGGTGGCTCCGTCAACGAAGGAGTTCGAGCGACAATTTCGGATCTCGGCACGGACGATGGAAGCCTACGAGCAAGGGCGTCGTCGACCTGACGCCACGATGCAGACGCTCTTACGCGTCATCGAGCGTGAGCCAGATGCCGTGCGCCGAGCTCTCGCGTCGTAGTGTCCTGATGGATGCTCAACATCAGCTCGACCAGCACTACGGCGATAACGTTGTGATCGAGCCTCAATCAAGATGCACATCATAGATGGAGCCGGCTTGAGACGGATCCGGGCCGTCGAGAGCTAGCTCGGCGACCACGAGCGTGTTGGGGGTTGATCACTGTACGCTGTCTTTCTCAGTCATGACTGAGGGCAGCCGTTCCTAAATCAGATCTGCATGTGTGACCTAGTGCTGCCGCGCCCGCCCACTCACCACGTCACCAAGCACCTGCAGCAGGGGATCGGGAGCGACCACTTCCGGTTGAAGCGGGCGATGTCGCGGGTCGGCAGGTTCCACTCCTTCCACACGGCGTGGCGCACGATCCGGGGCTTCGAAGCCATGCTGTGGCTGCGCAAGGGCTTCGGGTATGCGGGTGCCTGGACGGCGCGGGAGCAGAACCAGCTGCTCGCCTGCTGCTTCGGATTTCCCGTCGCGAACAAAGCGTAAGAGCGGGGCGGCAGAGCCCCTTCTGCGGCCTGGACCCGAGTTTGCGACATGTGTGGACGGCCCCTGCGGTGCAAGCGGAAAAGGGATGCTGCCCGGTCGGGGTGCAGTCATGTGTCCGGCCTGTCGACGCGGCGCTCATGGCCGCTGGCCCTGATGAAGTCCGCGACTGAGGTCCCTATCAAGCCATCGCGCCTGAAAGCGCATGTCGCAAAGCGGGCTCCCCTCAATCCCGGCTCGACCGGTTCGTCATCACCTCTCAGCACCTTGCACCCCCGTCGCCGGCAAGAGGACCGGCAGGCGGGATCTCGTCAGACGGCGGGCGCTCTGTAGACCTCGCCGCGCATCATCACCGCCCAGGCGATCTGGGCGGTCTTGTTGGCAAGCGCCACCGACACGACCCGCGCGGGCTTGCGCTCCAGGAGCCGCTTGGCCCAGGCGCGTCCGGGATTGTCCTGGCGCGCCACCCGGATCACCGCCGTGGCCCCCACAACGAGCAGCCGGCGGATCGTTCCGTCGCCCTGCTTGCTGATCCTCCCAAGCCGCTCCTTGCCGCCGCTGCTCTGGGACCGCGGCGTCAGACCGAGCCAGGCTGCAAACTGACGGCCAGAGCGGAACAGGGTCGGGTCAGGGACGGCCGCCGCGATCGCACTGGCGGTGATCAGCCCGATGCCGGGGATGGTCAGGAGGCGACGGCTCGCGGCGTCGGCCCGGCACCAGGCGAGGATCTCCGTCTCGGCCTTCTTCACGTCCTCGGCGACCGCCTCAATCTGGCCGATGAGGTGGCGGATCGCTGATCGGGCCAACTCCGGCAGGCTGGCCTGATCGGCCCTGAACTGCGCGATGGCGCTCCTCACGCCGACAGCACCCTGGGCTGCCACGATGCCGAACTCGGCCAGATGCCCGCGGAGCGCGTTGATCAGCATGGTCCGCTGACGGACGAGCAGATCGCGCACCTTGTGCAGCATCAGCACCGCCTGTTGGTCGGTCGTCTTGATGGCGACGAAGCGCATGGTCGGCCGTTGAACGGCCTCCGCGATCGCCTCGGCATCGGCGGCGTCGGTCTTGCCGCGCTTAACGTAGGGCTTCACGTAGGCCGGCGGCATCAGCTTGACGGTATGGCCGAGCTTCGTCAGCTCGCGCGCCCAGTGATGGGCGGTGCCGCAGGCTTCCATCCCAATCAGGCACGGCGCAAGCTTGGCGAAGAAGGGCAGGACTTCGGTTCGGCGCAACGGCCGACGCACGAGGACTTTGCCCTGCGGATCGAGGCCGTGAACCTGGAAGACGTTCTTCGCCAGATCGAGGCCGATGGTGCTAACCTGTGCCATGGACGGCTCCTGCCGATGAGACCCAACGACCTCATCCTGGCACAGCGATGCCGGAGCAGGGGCCGTCCACACCATCAGGCCCTCGCCCACCGGTTGACCTTGCTTTCGTGGCGTCGACGGACCCAAGGCAGAGGGCCGGAGCCGCCGTAGCAGCTCCGGCCCTCGTATAATTAGGCCATGTTCGTGATCACACGGCAGCGCTGGACGATGCGGCCCAGTTCTTCCTGGGTAACCACGACACGGGTCAGCCCCACGGCGTTCAGACTGATGCTGAAGCAGCCCGGGCGGGTCGGCGAGGGGACGATCGCATCATCGATGCGCGCTCCCACCACTCCCATCGCGAGTTCCTCAACGTCGCTCAAGGGCACTTGCAGGCTCATGTCGCCCACCTGGGTCGGCACGATCTGCTCACCATCGAGCTCAACCGCAGTACCGAACTCAACCATTGCGTTAAACCCTTTCGCTACAAACCGTCCGCTCGCGGCGGACACCCAACCAGTACGGGGCCTGCAGGCAAAAAGATCGCGACTCGGTCGGCAGAGTTTTTGGTTAACGAGGCGTATATGGGCATTCTTGATCTCCGTTTCGGGTACTTCGCACGCGGCGGCCCTAACACAGTTATCGACGACATGGGATCAGCCTTTAACAGGAAGAGACAAGATGAAATAAATCAATTCAGTAACTGGTTTTCGCTAAAGCGGCGGACATTCAAGCAATTCATGACTAGCGATACACTTGCAAAGAGGCAAAAATTCGAAATTAAGTCGGACAACTGTCGACTAAATATACAAAATCTGCTTCAGATATCAGAGATATCAGATGCAAGATTTTCGGTAGTCATTGGAAATGTAGATGGCGATCTAAGAAATCAGGACGTTTTTCATACAGAAAATAGCATGGACATACTACAAATAATCCATGATAAAATAGAAAATTTCCAAATACAAATTTTCAGTATCAATGATGAAGTAGCTCCACTTACGCCAAATATATTGAATTCAAAGAATGATAACGAGGTTCCATTCTATCTCATGAATAATGCCGTGCGCTCTAGAGAAAGTATAAATTATTGGATCAAACGAAATATAAAATAATATTAATACCTAGAAAAAATACGGAGGCACATCTTCCTGCGAGCGGCAGCCTGGCGCATGGTGAGGCTTGTAACCAGAGTAGCACGAGATGAGGCAAGCATGTCGAGTATGACCATTGGCCTGCGGCCTTCTTTATGCCCGTGCGCTTACGCAGCTCGCAACTCGACGCTGATACGCTCGCGGATGAGTTCGCGCTCGAACTGAGCGAGTGCGACAACAAGGGAACACCGGCTCGATCTTGCATACCGGCTGCGCTCTGACGGAGACAATTCTAACGAAGCCTTGTCTCCGTTCTCGTCCTGTTCAAGATGGTCAACAGCTACTTCACCGGCTCGCTCAAGGTTGATCTACGCCGCATCCCGTATGCTCACGTGTACGGCTTTATGGCATCGCCATGCATCGTCCCGACCTTCCTCTCCGCGCCGGCCTCGTCCTCGTTGTCGTGCTCGCCACTTTCCTGCTCGGCTACCCGGCCGCGTACCTCGCGAGCCACGGCCTCGACGCGCGGGTCTGGCCGTCTTTGCGAGGAACCCCCGCCGACTGGTTCACGCCGGAGGGCAGCGGCCTGCGCGCTTGGATCGGCGGCTTTGTCCGCATGGCCGGCACTTACCTCAACATGGCGCTCGGCCGTGCGCAGGCGCTCCCCGGCGGCGGCCGCGAGGCTTTCCTTCTCGTCTGGGGAGCCGCCGTCGCGCTCGGCACCATCATCCTGATGGGCGGGCGCCTCGTGCCGCTGCGCCACCGCCTGCGCCGCTTCGGCGACGCGCAGTTCGCCTCGCCGCGCGCGCTTGCCCGCATGCGCAAGGGCATCGAGCTCGGCCTCGATCCGGATACGGGTCGAGCCGTGCGCGTGCAGGTCGAGGGTAACCTGCTCACCATCGCGCCGCCACGCACGGGCAAGACCAGCGGCTTGATCCTGCCCAACCTCGCCTTCCCCGAACCTGGTGCCTGGGCCGGCCCTGCCGTGGTGATCGACCCCAAGGGCGACGTCGTGCGCGCCGTACGCCGACGGCGCGAGAGCATGGGTCAGACGGTCTACGTGCTCGATCCGCTCGACCTCGCTGGCGGCATGGATCGCTGGGACCCGCTGCTCGGCCTCGATCCCGAGGACGTGCTGGAACTGCAGAGCATGGCCCGTGCCCTCCTGCCGGAGACCGGCCAGACCAGCGAGGCCGGTGCCTTCTTCCGCGACCGGGCCGGTGTCCTCATCGTGGCAGCGCTCCAATGCGCGATCCGGGCCGGACAGGGCGCGCCCGAGGCCGCGGCCCTGGTGCGCGATCCCGAGGTGCTGCGCGCGGCGCTCGAGGGGCACGACGACGCGGTCGCCTGCGACGCGCGCGGCATCCTCGACTCCGACGACGAGAAGAGCCGCGCCAGCATCCTCACGACCGCGGCACAGAGCTTCAGCTGGATGCTGGATCCACGCATGCAGAGGATCGTGACCGGTCACAGCTTCCGCCTCGACGCGCTCTGCGCGGGCGACGCCGACCTCTACATCGTGCTGCCGGCCGACGACCGCCGCAAGGAGATGGCGCCCTACGTGCGCTGGTTGCTCGCCGCCCTGTTCAGCACCGTGCGGCGCAGGCCTGTCGCTGAGCGCCTGCTGGTCATCATCGACGAGGCCTACGTGCTCGGGCGCTTCGACGCGGTCCTGCGCGGGACTGGCGAGCTGCCGGGCTACGGCGTGTCATTGTGGACCTTCTGGCAGTCGGAGGCGCAGATCGTCGACACCTATGGTGAAGCGGGTGCGGCCATCCTGCGCGACACGGCCGAGGCACTGATGCTGTTCAACCTCTCGGGCGCGCAGGGCGCGGAACGCGAGCGCTGGTCGAACGCGCTCGGCACCTTCACGGGCGTGCAGGAGACGATCTCGCGCGATCCAACCACCGGCCGGGAGACGAAGAGCGTGGCGCCCGGACCTGAGGCGCTGGTGCCGGCCTCCGAGCTCGCCCGCCTGACCCAGCGCCACAGCCTGGTCTTCCTCAACAGCGCGTCCTACACCACCGACCCGCTCAAGCTGCGCAAGACCTTCGCCCACCGCGACGCGCGCTTTGCCGGCCTGCTCGATCCGGTGGCGCCGGTGCGGGCGACCGCCTGAAGACGGCCACCCAGAACCGTTCGGCAGCCCTCGCGCGAGGGCCTCTGCCGCCGGGGCGGCTCAGGCGAGGATGACCAGGGCTGATCGTTATCGGGCGAAGTCGAGCCCGGTGCGCCAGACCTTGCCGTGTCCGTAGCCCTGACGCGGATACCAGACCCGCATCTGCGCCACGTCGGTGCCGAGCTGCTCGACCGCGACCCAGCTCCGGGCCGGCACGGTGTAGGCCTGCACGCGGCCGTCCGGTCCGACCACGTTGCTGGCCAGCGCCTGCGTTGCGATCGCCACGCGCGGTGTGTTGGACCAGGCCGTGGAGAGGCAGACGCCGCCGAGGGCGACGAGGCCCAGCACGGCCGGGTGCAGGAGCTGGCGCAGGAGCGCTGCCCCGAGGCGCCGGCCGAGCGCCTGCAGCCGGCCATTCGGCTGCCAGCGGCGGCGTGGCCGGACGAGGCTCGCCTGGAGCGAGCGGCGCAGGCTGATCCGATCCGGGCCGACGAGAGCCGGGTCGTCGAGGTGGGTCAGACGCTCGCGCGGCGCCAGCCGCAGGAGCTCGGCCAACCGGGCGCGGCTCGCCTGCTCAACCCGCCGCGTGGCTGCTCGCTCGGCCTCTTGCGCTGCTTGCAGGCGCGCCTCGACCGTGGAAGGCTGGGTCCGAGAGGGCAGGCGTGCCATGCGCCCTCAGCCCTCCAGCCAGCGCGCGGCCGGACCGGCGGCCTGCATGGCCTTGGACCGGAAGCCGGTGAGATCCTCGATGATGCGTCCCGCCTCGGCAAAGCCGTAGCGCCCGGTCAGGCTGTCCTCAGCCGCGGTGAGGTCCTCGCCGATGAAGCGCAAGCCGCCCTTCTGCAGGAGCTCGTTGGCGCGCTCATCCAGGCTGAGCTTTTCCAGTCGGGTCAGGGTGACATCCTTGGCAAAGGCCTTCAGAGCCTTCGGATCGACCGCACCCTCGATCTGGTTCTCGACCGCAAAGCGCGCCGCCGTGAAGGGGCGGGCGAGATCGAGCAGGACCGGAGCGTTGGCGAGCGCACCGGGTTCGCTGGTGAGCACGACGAGGAGGGCGAACTCGACGCCGCGGCGAGCGTAGCGCGCCTGCGCCTCGCCGATCAGCGGGAGGAGCGAGCCGGCCGTGTTGGCGCCGACATCGACGATGACCGGCCCTTGTGCGCCTGCGATGGCGTTGAGCGGCCCGTCGAACTCAGCGCGCGCGGCCGCGCCACCCGTGCGGTTGATCTCACCGCGCTCGGCCCGCACGGGGAAGAAGCTGACGCGGTCCTCCAGCTCGATCAGGCGGCGGTTGGCCTCGATCTCGATCAGGTGAGCGGAGGGCAGGCACTCGGCGAGCGCGCGCACCAGCACGGTCTTGCCGGAGCCGCCCTTGTCCTGGGCAACGAGGAGGATGCGGGGCATGGATGGACCTTCTTCAGGGCTTCTTCAGGAGGCGGTGTAGATCGTCGAGGCCGGCACGCCGGATCTCTTCCTCCGTGGCGCGCGCGCCGGATCCTGGCGGGGTGGGGCGAGCTGGCAGAGGGGCCGGTGTGGCAGAGGGCGGCAGCGAGCTTGCGGGTGCGCTGGGTGAGATCGCTTCGGGCGAGACGGTGAGATCAGGCCGTGCGCGGCGTCGGGCCTCGCGCTCGGCCTTGCGGCGCTCTTGAGCCTCGACCTGGGTGACGATGGCGGTGAGCCGCGTGGCGGTCAGGGGCTTGCCCGCACCCTGTGTCACCCCTTGTGCGCTCATGGCTTCGGCGATAGCAGCCCAGGTCACGCCGGCCGCGCGCAACTCGCGGATGACGGGCAGGCCGGCGCGCACGGCGCGGGTGACGCCAGTGGTTTCGCGGCCGATGCCGGCATCCGGCCTCTGGGCCTGGGCACGCTTGGCATCCCGGGCCAGGCGCTTGGGATCGAGGCTCTTGGGATCGGGGGGCATGCCCCCTGCGCTAGGGGCCCGCCGGTTAACGGCACCTTGGCTGCCAGGCATTGCCAGGGCTGCCAGCCTCTGCCGTTGGCTTTGCCGTTAAAGAACCATAGCCTCTGTAGGATCACACCACACGCACTGAAGCTGCTTTTCGCTAACCGTACCGGGTTGGAGGGCGGAGGGAGGCTGGTTTGGCCCTTGTGGCGGCTCAGGTTCGGCTGTCAGGGTCGATCCGATCCCCCGCTATTCCCGCCGCCATGTCCGCAGCCCAAAGCCTGACGTTGACCCTCACACCCGAGCTCGCTGCCCGGCTCGCTGCCGCCACCGAGCGCACCGGCCTGCCGCCGGCCGAGCTCGTCCTGCGTGCGCTCGCCGATCACCTCGACGGGGTCACCGCCTACGGGCGGCTCGGCGAGGAGATGGCCTTCATCAAGGACCGGCTGGCCGAGCTGGCCGGGATCGTCGGCGAGGCTTTGGCCGAGCCGCCCCCCGCCGCGGTGGCCGAGATCTGCCGCTACCGGGCGCCGAAGGCTCCACCGGCGTGACCGCCTCGCTGCACGCGCTGGGACTCGGGGCGTCGGCCGGCACCTACTACACCCACGATCCCTACCGCGAGGCGAGGAACCGCGACGAGTACTACGTCCAGGATGGCGGAGGTCGCTGGTGGACGCAAGGACCGGCTGTCGTGCGCCACGGTGCGCCGATCATGCTGGAGAGCTTTCGCGACCTCTGCGCTGGGCTGGACCCAACGACTGGCCGGCCGCTGGTGCGCGGAGCCGGAGCCGGGCACCGGGCCGGCTGGGACCTAACCCTGACCGCACCCAAGACACTCTCTCTGCTCTGGGCCGCGAGCCGGCCGGAGCAGCGCACGCAGCTGGAGGCGATCCATGCCGCGGCCGTCGAGGAGGCGCTCGGCTTCCTGTGCGCGGAGGAGCTCGCCGAGGTGCGGCTCGGAGCCGGCGGACAGTGGCGCGAGGCACCGGCCGGCCTGATGGTCGGGCGCTTCGACCACTACACCTCGCGGGCGGGTGACCCAAATTGCCACACGCACTGCGTGCTTATCAACGCCGCTGCATCCCAGGATAGAAAATACAGGACCTTGGAGCCAGAACGGCTGTACCAGTGGCAGCTGGTGGTGGGCAGCGCCTACCGGGCGGCGCTCGCCGAGCGGCTCACGCGCGAGCTCAGCCTGCTTCTGCGCCCGGCCGGCCAAGGGCAGTTCGAGATCGCCGGCATCCCGCAAGCCGCCATCGAGGCCTTCTCCAAGCGCTCGGCTGCCATCGAGGCGCGGGTGGGCGGCGACCGAGCTGCCGCCTCAGGCGCGCAGAAGGAGATCGCCGCGCTTGCCACACGCGGCGCCAAGGCTGACCTGCCGACCGGTCCGGCCCTGGAGGCGCGCTGGACGGCGGAACTCTCCGCCCTCGACCTTGATCCCTGGCGCGCCGTGTCCGAGGCGGCCCGAGAGCTTGCCCCGGAGCACGAGGCCGAGCTGAGCGCAGAGCTGCCCTTCGACCCACCCGAAATTGCGGGCACGACGCCGGTGGCGCGTGCGGCCTCCGCCCTGTTCCGACACGAGAACGTGCTCTCCCGTAAGAGCTTGATCGAACGGGCGCTCGACGAGGCGGCGCTGCAGGGACTCGGACTGGCGGCGGTGCGTGCCGAACTGGCGGAGCTGGAGCGCTCTGAACAGCTCGTGCGGTTGGTGCGGCCCAAGCGAGACGTCTGCTGGACGACGCCTGGCATCGCGGCAGCCGAGGCCGCACTGCTGCGCGCGGCTGACCGGCCTGCGGCGGAGCATGTGATCCCGGCACCCATTGTGGAAGCGGTGCTCTCCTGCGCCCCCCAGCTGGCCGAGGAGCAGAAGCTGGCCCTACGCCACGTGAGCGGTGCGGCAGCGGTCAGTGTGCTGGAGGCGGGTGCCGGCACGGGCAAGACCACGACGGCGAAGGCACTGACCGAGATCGCACGGCGCTGTAAACTTCAAGTAATCGGCCTTGCCCCGAGCTGGGTCGCGGCGGACGAACTGCGCAGCTCGACCGGCATCCCGGCGCAGGCCATTGCCAAATGGCGCCACGACCACGCGCAGGGGGCGGGCACAAGCCTTGGTCCCGACAGCCTGGTGCTGGTGGACGAGGCCGGGATGGTGGGCACGAAGGACCTTGCCGCCATCCTGTCGGCGGCGGAGGCCGGCGGAGCCCGCGTGGTGCTGGTGGGTGATCGGCGCCAGCTCGCCTCGGTGGCGGGAGCGAGTGCTCTGCGGGCGGTGACCGACGTGCTCGGCCGCCACGCCACGCTCTTGGAGGTGCGGCGCCAGGTGGTGCCCTGGCAGCGGGCGGCCTCGGTGCTGATGGCGCGCGGCGAGGTGGAGGCAGGCTTGCGCGCCTATGCGAGCCGCGGCTGCATCGAGCTCGTCTCCGGCGACGCGGCCGTGCAGGAACGGGCGCTGGCGCTCTGGTCCGAGGCACGGGCGCGGCACGGCTCGGATGCAGTACTGATGGTGACGCGGCGCAACCGCGACGCGGCCGCACTGAACCGCGGGGCGCGCGCCCTGCTGCGAACGGAAGGCGTGCTGACCGGCCCTGACGTGGAGGTCACGGCGCGCGACCGCGAGAACAAGGCGCAGGCGCTGAGCTTGGCAGTCGGCGAGCGCCTCCGCTTCGGCGAGAGCTTGAGCCAGCACGGCATCCGCAATGGTACGCGCGCGATCGTGGAGGCGATCGGGCTGGACGAGGCCGGGGAGCTGCGCCTGCGGGTGCGGCTGGAGGATGGCCGGCAGGTCGAGGACGCCTATGCCGGCTTCGTGCCGCCGCAGAGGGGTCGGAGCAAGGCGCGGCTCCTGCCGCGGATCAGCCCGGGCTACGCTGGGACCGCCTACGCAGCGCAGGGCCGCACCTGCGAGGCGACGATCTACTGCGGGTTCACAGCGAGCGATGCACGCGAGCTCTATGTGGGGCTGACACGCCACCGGCAGGAGGCGCGTCTGGTGATCGAGCGGGAGCGGCTGGAGGCAGCGGTGCGGGTGCGACAGGCCGATCCGCACCTCGCCCCGAGCACGGCGGAGCTGCACGAGCGCCTGTTTATGGAGGCACGCCGCTACAGCGAGAAGGTGAACGTGGTCGATCATGTCGAGGATCGAACCGCGTTCGTGAGTAGCGGCGCGATCCCACCAGTTCGCTCCGAGCTGCGCCTCGATCTACAAGCCAGCTTCGGCGCCGCGCGTGCCCTGCGCCAAGTCTTGTGGGAGATTGGCACGATCCCTCAGCTCGCACTGCGGCAGTTGGCTAGGAACGTTCGGCAGGCAGAACGCGGCGTTGCACGGCGTGTGCAGCGGCTGATTGAGGACGGTCGCGGCACTCTGCCCCAGGCTATTCAGCGCGAGCGATCGGAACGCTCGCGCTCAAGAGCGGACTACGATCGCTGAAGATCCCCCGAGAATACATATGTGGGCTTGTTCCTGATCCAGCCCTGGATCCCACTTCAGTGTCGGTCACAGCACAGGGACGCCAGGCCAAAGTGCAGGCCGCTGAACCAACCCGTCGTGGTCGACACAAAGAAGGCCGACACAGCCAGCTGAATTGGCTCTTCCTTCATGAAGGCACATCTGGAGGGCGACGATCATCTTGTGAAATAGCCTTTCTTGGGCTGAGCAAGCGGTAGACGCTGGCTCGGCCAATTCCCAGCTGCCGGGCGATTGCCGAAGGACCCATCCCCTCCCCTGCCAGACGGCGTACCTCGTCGGCAGCAATCCGCGTCTTGCCGCCCTTGTAGACGCCGGCAGCCTTGGCCTTGGCGATCCCCTCCATCTGGCGCTCCCGCCGCAGGTTGGTCTCGAACTCGGCAAAGACTCCGAGCATGTCGAGGAAGGCCTTGCCGGCGGCGGTGCCGGTGTCGATCGGCTGCTCGGTGGCGACGAGCGAGGCGCCCTTGGCCTTGAGCTCACGCACGATGTCCTGGAGGTCGCCGAGGGATCGGGCAAGGCGATCGATGCGGGTGACCACGAGGGTGTCGCCGTTGCCGATGAAGTCGAGGACGGTGCGCAGCTCGGCGCGGCCGGTGACGGTGGATCCGGTGATCTTTTCGGATCGGATGACGCCACATCCTGCGGCAGTGAGGGCGGCGAGCTGAAGGGAGAGGTCCTGATCCGTGGTGCTGACACGCGCGTAGCCGATTTTGCCCATCATTCGTCTCACCAGGGTCTAGAGCTTCACTCCTATCTGTCTCATAACTCGTTTTGCAACCCTGTTGAGACGGCCACGACTGTCTCATGCGTCTGTCTCTCCAGGGTGTGTAACCCGGTGGCACAGGGGTGCGGCGTTCGGGGAAGCGGATGCGGGACCGATCGCCCACGCCGTCAAATGAATTCATATAAAGTTACGTCACTCCACATGACCCCACATGGCGCGAATTGCCTTGACGCGGCATCGCTTCACGCCGCATCACGTCAAGGCGCGTCACGGTAATTAACTCGGCGTTGAGCGACGCCCCGTCACACTGCGCCACGTGACCGGAAGTGAGGTGACCCGACATGGCTGTAATTGCCGTCATTAACCCCAAGGGCGGGACCGGCAAGAGCACGACCGCCCTGGTGCTCGCGACGACGCTCGCCCGCCATGGCGCGTCGGTGACGCTGTTCGATTGCGACCCGAACCGCAATCTCGTCGCCTGGAAGGACGGGCCGAGCCAATGCCCGATCACGGTGACGGAGCACGGCGACTCCACCAACATCGGCCGGACCCTGAGAGGGGAGGGGGGCCGCAGCCAGTTCGTGATCGCCGACCTTGAGGGCACGGCCTCGCTCATGGTCGCCTCGGCGGTGCTTGCCGCCGATCTGACGATCATCCCCATGCAGGGCTCGGCGATGGACGCGACGCAGGCGCACCGCGCGATTGCCCTCATTGAGGACCAGGCGGCAGCCTCCGGCCCTAAGCCCTACCGGGTGCTCTTCACCCGCACCAAGCCTGGGTTTGCCACCCGCGACGAGCGCGCCATCCGCGAGACGATGGCCTCGGCCGGCATCCCGATCATGGCGACCGACCTCGCCGAGCGGGCCGCCTACCGTTCCATGTTCACCTACCGCCAGAGCCTCGACGAGCTCGACCCGCAGGCCGTCAACGGCCTCGACAAGGCCCGCGAAAACGCCGACGCGCTCGCCTCCGAGATCGTCGAGATCCTGCGCACCGCCCGGGAGCCCGCCCATGTCTAAGCCCACACCCGCCGGCCTCGCGAACCTCGGCGACTTCAAGCCGTCTGCGCCCGTGCCCGAAGAGGTGTCGGCCGTGAGCCGGGCCGCCGCCGCCGCCCACGGCTTCGTCGAGCGCGATCCTCCGAAGCCGATCAAGCGGCGTCGGGCGTCCGAGGAGCCGACCGTGTCGTTCACGATGCGGATCGACGTGTCCGACCAGAACGACTTTATTCAGTGGTGCGACGAGCAGCGCCTGCCCTACCGCGAGGGATTCAAGCGGATCATGGCGGCTGTCCGCAAAGGCGCCGTCTGACCAGATCGACACCACCCCGAATCCCTCACCGAGCGCCGGATCCTCACCAGGGTCCGGCGTTCTCGATTTCAGGGATGGCGACAGTCTCAGGCTAGAATCGAGGGCTCGTGGCCGGTCGTCCTGCCGGTTCGGATCCCGAATTCCCCCTCCGAAAACCCATCGCGCCACTTCCGCGAGCTGCCGTCTTCGATTCTAGAGAAGAAGAGAAACCCTTGATCCCCGTGGAGAGAGTCGGTCTGCACCCTGTCGGTCGACGACGTTGGAGCCAGGCGGCCCATTCCCGCGAGAGGACGCGCACGAGGTTCGTCTGGTGCTTCTGCCCCTTGCGGGGACGCTCGGTGATCGTGACGAGCCCGTCGCTCTCGGCGAGGCGTAGGGTCATCTGCGCGTGGCGGTGGCACACGCCGGCGCGCGCCGCGATCTCGGCGACCGAGAGGCCGCATACGCCGCGGGCCGCGATCTCCTCCCCGACGATGAACAGGACGGCCCTCTGGCCCTCGGTGTAGCGGCGGGCGAGCGGCTCGGGCAGCGGGCTCGAGCTGCCTAAGCCTCGACGCCGCTCGCGGCTCTTGGCGCGGTCGGGGGAGTGCTGGCGGCGAGGGGCGAACCGGGTGATCCGGGCGGCGGTGGGCGCGATCACGGCGGCGAGCGCCAAGCCGGGCAGGGCAGGGGCCGCCGGCGAGGCCCGGCCGGATGTGCGGCGCGCCTCGATCGCATCGTCGAGTTCGCCCGCCTCGCGGTCGTCGATCAGCCCGGCGCCGTTGAGCGCATAGAGCTGTTCGCGCAAAGCCTGCAGCATCGCCGGCAGCGCCCGGGCGATCGCCGCTTTCATCTCGGCATAGTTCATCGGTCGGCCTCATGATGAGGCCGCGGCAGATCGAGCCGGGTCGCGCCCAAGCGCGCCCGGTTCCCGGCAAAGCTCCGCCGTCGTCGAAAATTGGGTTTCCGATTGACAGAGGTCGCGATTTCAGGGACGATCGGCTTGTACAGCTTGGATCGGCCCCTCGGGGCTCCAGACCCCTGCTAAGGTTGGCGCCTTAGCGGGGGTCTCGCTTTTTCAGGGTCTCACTGCGGCGGCAGGTGTCTCCAGGTGATGCGACTCGGGCTCAGGACGCGAGCCGCGGTAACCTACATCCAGGCACGGATTAACCTTCGCCGTCAAATCTCGGGGGACCAGTAGGGCGCGCGTGCAAATCGCAGAGGCCGTCGCCGGCGCCACGCGCCGGGCATAGGCTTCTCAGTGATGTTCCCTCGTGCGCTGGATAGGGCGCGCCTATAGGGTGATCCTCCCTCGGTTTGACGGCTCTCCCGCACTTTGATGTTGGTGGCGAATTCGGCGTGCCTCCTGCGATGAGAGGACGACCGCGCAATGCGCTTGAGCGACGATGCAGCCCCAAGCCAGCCAGGGGTGGGCGATGTCGCTCGACGTGAAGCGCACGTACGTCGTGCCTGACCAGACCGCGCAGGTCGCGCGGGCGATCTTTCCGAATGGCAATCCGGTCATGCGCCTCTACGACGACCTGTATAGGATCGTGGAGGATCGCGACTTCGCCGACCTGTTCCCGGCCCGGGGACGGCCCGGCTCGCGCTCGCGACGCTCCTGCAGTTCATGGAAGGGCTGCACGACCCCGACATGGGCCGAACGCTACGAGCTCCGAGCGAGCGAGTTTCGGCTGCCCAAGAGCCAGACTGGGCGCCGGGCATGGGCGGTGCAGACCGGCGTCGATGGCTTCACGTTGCTGGCTCGCGCCACAGCGGACGGCGCGCCGCCGGTTGTGCGGGACGCCGCGGCCCTTGAGACCCTGCGGCGCGTCTGGGTGCAGAACTTCCTGGTCGAGCACGGGCCGGAAGGCGCCCGCGTCGAGTGGCGGACGAATGATCAGGTGCCGCCGTCGGGTCGCTACATCGGCTCGCCCTACGACGTGGAGGCGCGCTACGCGAGCAAGGGCGCGACGGTGTGGAGCGGCTACAAGGTGCACCTGACCGAGACGTGCGACGAGGGTACCCCGAACCTGATCACCAACGTCGAGACGACAACCGCCGCGGTCTCGGACGACGCCACGACTTCGACCATCCACGCGGCGCTCGCTGCACGGGGCCTGCTGCCCAAGACCCACATCGCCGACACCGGCTTTGTGAATGCGGCGCTGTTCGTCGACGCCCAAGAACGCTACGGGGTCGACCTGATTGGCCCGACGCGCGGCGACCGACAGTGGCAGGCGCAGGCCGGCGCTGGGTTCGCCGCACGGGACTTCGCCATCGACTTCGTTCAGCCGCGGGCAACGTGTCCAGCCGGCAAGCGAAGCCAGAGCTGGACGCCGGCGCTCGCCCGCGGCACGACGCCGGTGATCAAGATCAAGTTCGCCCCCAGCGACTGCCGAGCGTGCCCGCTCCGGCCGCAGTGCACGCGCGCGAGCACGGCACGCCGGGCGATCACGATCCGCCCCGAGGCGCAACACGAGGCTTTGCGCGTCGGGCGGGCGCGGGAGCAGACCGCGGACTTCGCAGCCGAATACGCGCGGCGGGCCGGCGTCGAAGGTACGATTGCCCAGGGTGTGCGGTCATCTCGGCTCCGACGAACGCCGTACTTTGGGCACGCGAAGACGCACGTTGCCCACCTGATGACGGCAGCCGCGATGAACTTGGCACGCTTGCTGCGGTGGCCGGCAGACGAACCAAAGGCGCGAACACGGCACTCAGCCTTTGCGCGGCTGCATCAACTAGGTGTATGGTCCCGGAATGAGGTGGTGCGGATCGATCTTGAACCGGTCTGGATCTTTGGTCCAGGCCTGACAGATGGTTTGGAACGGTGTCTTCCAGCACAGCGCCTTGAGGTGCTTGGCGAAGTTGTAGGCCGTCACGAAGGCCAGCACATGCGCCTTCAAGCTCTGTAGATCATCGTAGTGGAAGACCTTGACGGTCGCATCCTTGATCGTCCGGTTCATGCGCTCAGCCTGCCCATTGGTCCAAGGATGGTAAGGCTTGGTCAGGCGGTGTTCGATCCCATGCTCAATACAGACGCGATCGAAAATGTGCGGGCCTAGAAACCGCCGGCTCGGCCCCGTCCTGTTCTTTGGTAGATCAGCGAAGGCCATGCCATTGTCGGTCAGGACCGTGTAAATCTTGTAGGGAAAGGCTGCTACCACGCTCCGGAGGAACGCCGATCCTTCCATCTTGCCAGCACTCTCGTGAAACTCGACGTAGGTAAACTTTGAGACTCGGTCGATCGCCAGGAACATGACCAGCTTGCCCTCGGCATGGCGCAGCTCGCAGCTGTCGATATGTACGTAGCCGATCTCGTAAGTCTTGAACCGCTTGCGTGTCTGCGCCGTCTCGGCGGCCGGAAGACGAGAGATACTGTGCCGTTGCAGACAACGATGCAGGGCCGAGCGGCTTAGATGGGGGATCGTGTCGCGCAGGCAGCCTAAAACATCGTCGAGCGGGAGCAGCGTTCGCCGCCGGAACTCGACGACAATCGCCTCTTCAGCCGGCGTCAGGACTGTGCTCCCGGGCGTCGGCCCCATCGGCGCATCGGTCGTCACCGTCCGCTTACGCCATTTCGCGACTGTCTTCGGGTTCAGACCGTACTGGGCGGCAAGGGCGCGGCTACTTTCTTTCGACGCTTGGAGCTCGGCGCGAATACGCGGCGTTGTGCGGGCGCTGCCGTGAAGAATTCCTGCCATAGTGCATCCTCCGCCTGGCGTCCCAGCGCCGATAATGCACCATCACACTCCGGGACTGCACACCTAGCGGCCTGACTGAGCTGTGCCGAATTCGCCACCAATATCAAAGTGCGGGAGAGCCGCGGAAACGGGGGAGGATCAGAGACCCAACGACCTCATCCTGGCACAGCGATGCCGGAGCAGGGGCCGTCCACACCATCACGCCCGCGCCGACTATCCCACAGCGAAAGTTTGGGCCAGCAGGCCATTGCCAAAAATGAAATCTGCAACACATCTAAGATGTACAAATTATCGTGCCACGACATGCTACCCTATATCCGGATTTTTGCCATGTCGCGACAGCTCGAAGCGCAGTTGCGGCAAGTCTGGGCGCAGCGTTGCATCTGCGCATCTGACGTGAACTTGTCGCAATCCGTTGCACAAGCCTCGCACAGGCGGGCACAGACTTCGCAGACCGCTGCATGCTGAGGCGAATGCCGCAGCAGCGAGTTAGCCGTCGTTTGACACATTTCCGCACAATCCAGCAGCAACGCCAGATGCGCGGCCGAGACGTGCGATCCTTGCTGCTCCATGCAATACCGGCCGGTGTCGAGGCACATCGCGTGGGATTTCAAGCAGCTCTCGACGCACTCCTGCAGCGTCATCGCCTTGCCGCTCATGCCCGGCATTTCTCCCGGTGCCTCGGCTATAGCGGCTTCGGCAATCAGGACCAGGAAACTGACGGCCATCCCGCCGCCTATCACTTGGCGTCGCGTCCGCATCCTGCTCTCCCCTCACCCATCCAGCTCTCCACCGAGCGCACCGCCAACGACCACGCTTGGCGGCGATCAATGGTGCTTGTACCAGCCGACTCCCCTGATGTTGTTCCAGGCGTCCGTCTGGTGGCACAGGTAGCACTGCTCCACATTGGCGTGTTCCTGCCCGGCCACTTTCTCCGACACCATCTCGAAATGCATCATGTAGTGACTCGGCGGCGCTTGGTGGCACTGCGCGCAGTCGGTCGAGCCCGGCGAGGGATGTCGGAACCCGGCGACGGCCCAGGATACCACCCCGTGGCAGGAGCCGCAGCCGTCCCCGAACAGGCCGCGATGCGGGTCCCTGTTGGAGTGGCAGGTCGCGCAGGCC